>DATLMR010000318.1:0-9437 GCA_035537555.1 Blastocatellia bacterium | reverse complement strand
ATATAGATCGATTGCGCGGTCCGCCATCCCCGCGCGCCAGTAAAATTGCGCCGACTCTTCGACCACGCCGAGGTTCGTCGGGTAATCGGCGGCAAGCTTGTCGACGATCTGAATGGCCGCGTCCCTCTTGCCCTGCCGGTCGAAGAAGGCCGCGAGCTGCAGCCGGTACATCATCGATTCGCGCTCGTCGCGCGCGACGGCCGCGAGCCGCGCGATCACCTGCTGCTCGTCCTCGGGCCTGAGGGCCGAGCGGAACAGGTCGCGAACCGTCTCCAGGAAGGCAACGTCGTTCGAGCGGGCGACCTCTCCTCGGAGGAGCGTCAGAGCCTCCGCCTGCCGGTCGCGCTCGTTCAAATAGGTCGCGTAACCGATGACGGCCTCCCAGTCGGAAGGACGGGCCGCGCGCTCATTATTATAGGCGGCGCTGATCTTCTCCGGGAGCCCGGCGCGCCGGGAAAGCTGCGCGAGGCGCCGCGCCACCGTGTCCCTGCCGTCGCCCGGCTCCGGCAAGACCTTGACGTATTCGGCTATGGCCGAGTCGAGGTCGCCTTTCGCTTCGTAGACTGCGCCGAGGCGGTAGGCGTAGATCGTTTGATCGCCCGTCGCGTTGCGCAAGTCCTTGAAGACCCGAATGGCCTGATCGAATTGATAGTAGTCCCAGAAGACGGTCGCGACTTCGAGGTAGGTCTCCCTCTCGCCCGGTTCGAGCGCGACGAGCCTGTTCCACTGCTCGGCGGCGCGATTGAAATCGCCCAGCTGGGCGTAGACCTCGCCCGCCTTTATTCTGTACTCGTGCTCCGACGGATAGATGTCCGCCATTCGAGCGAGCACGCTCGCGGACTCTTCGAAGAGCTTCGCGTCCTGCTGCCCGAAAGAGCGAGTCAGGTCCGCCAGGCGGTCCGCGTATTGCGGCTCGCCCGGATAGAGCGACACGAGCTGGCGATATGCGTCGAGCCCTTCGTCGTGATGAGAGAGCCAGATCGCCGCGTCGCCTTTAAAGATCCGGTACGTGAATGTCGGCGCCGGAGCGGTCTGCCGGGCCTTGTCAAGCGCCAGCCGGTACCGGTCGCGCAGACGGCCCTGCTGCGACAGCCAGGCGAGGTACGGCTCGCGAATGGACCTGTCGGCGAAATAATACTCGGTGGATAATCTCTCCCACCGCGCGCGGTCGCGCTTCTCAAGGTCGGTCAGCATGCCGCGAACGAAGTAGAGGTTCCGGGGGAATTTATCGTGGGCGTAGCTGTAGAGGTCGAAGGCCAGCCTCTGGTCCCAGTCCAGCTCGTCGCCCTTGGCCGTTGCCCCGTATCCGGCGAAGCGCAACAGGTACTCCTTCGCCTCTTCCTCGTCGAAGATGTCTATCAGCTGGCGCGAGTATCTGGCCAGCTCGCGCCCGCGCTTCTGCCGGACGTACCAGCGCCCGAGCCTGTGATACCAGGTATTGGAATCGAACTGCCGGAGGGCGGCATTGTACGCCTTCAATTGCTCGTTGACGAGCTGCGCCTGCCCGAGCCACCTGAGGAACCGCTCGTAGAGGCCCTCTTCTTTCGGGTGCTTCTTGATCTCGCCCCAGAAGAAAGCGACCGTCTCGGTCTTCTTCTCTTCGGCGGCGAGCGAGGAGACGTAGCGCTCCAGCACGTCGTCGTAGGTGACGCGGCCCGGGGCCGCCTCCGCTTCCGTCTCGTCGCCCTCTTCGGAATCGTAATCCGACTCCGCATCATCAGGCTCGGCCGCGGCGTCGCCCTCATCGCCGGAAGGCTCGTACGTATCTTTGTACGCCTCGATGTTGTACCTGACGCGGTCGATCAACTGCTCGTCTCGGGGAGAGATTCCATAACGCCATCGCTTCGAAGCGACCGGCACGAGCGGCACGCCTTTCGGTTGCGAGCGCGCAAGCCTGTCGAGCAGCTCGGCAAGCGCCGCGCGCTCGCCCGCGCGCTCTTTCAAGGCGACGTACGAATCGGCCAGGCGCAGGGTCACGTCGGCGTACTCGGGCGAAGAAGGAAATCCTTTCTGAAACTCGCGGCCCGCTTCAATCGCCAGGCGGTGCTCTCCGAGGGTCGAGAAGACGTTGAGGACCCCCAGGTACATCTCGCCCATGTGCTTCGATTGCGGGTACTCCTGCTTGAAAGCCGTGAAGATGCGATAGGCAAAAGCCTTGTTGAAATAGCCGGCCGCCGCTTCCTGCTGGGTCGCGAATTGCTCCGAAGGATTCGTATCCGAGAGCACGAGCGACAGCACACCGTTCATGAACCCCGGGTGCTGATCGACTTCAGCCACGTCCTTATAAAGCGAGAGGTCTCCGCCCGCCACGCGCGTGGGCGCGCCCGCCGCGTCGATCATCGTACCGAAGAGCCGGTAGAGAGCCTCTTCGCGCAGGGGAGTTCCCGGCTGGAGACCTCCCAGGAGGTATAGAGTATAGAGGTACCGCGAGGCCTGATCGAAATGGCCGATCGAAACGAAGAGCCTCGCCGAGGTCTCGAGCTCCTGCGAGGTCCACCCCGAGGCGCGCACCGGCTGGGGCTGCGCCGCCGCCTGAGAGGCGCCCTGACCCGTGCCCTGCCCGGGCGAGCGGCCCGCGCGCCTGTCTTCAAGCTCGCGCAGCAGGCGCGAGGCCTGCTCGTAGTTCCCTTCATACGCGTACACGCTGAAGAGACGCCCGAACGTCTGGAGGTCCGTGGCCCCCTTTCGCACGCCCTCCTGCAAGCCGCGCCTGACCACGCGATAACGCCCGAACCGCCGGAGCAGGCTGTAATAGTCCGCCGCGACCCCGCGCGCCCAGGCGGGATCGAACGCCGAGCTGTATACCTCTTCGGCCGCGCTCCTGTTGCCGCCCGCCTCGAGGATTCGCGCGCGCGTCCTCAGAAAATAGGCCAGCTCCGAGGGGAACTTAGGCTGAAAGGCGGCGAGCACGCTCAAGGCCTGATCCGACTGCCCCGCCAGTTGAAGCTCTTCTATGTAATCCTTCACCGGGTGAATGTTCGACGGGTCGGCCGCGACAAGCTCCGCGAAGAAGTCCGCGGGCTTGAACTCCTTCAACGTATGAGAGCGGACCACGTTAGCCGCCCGCTTGTAAATCCGGCCCCTCTGGTCGATGGGCGAGACCCTGGCAAGCTCCCGAAGAGTTCGGACCTCGTCGGCGTACATGGCGCGCTTGTGATAGAAATCCGATAGCCGCGCGAGCGAGTCCGGGGTGCGGTTCTTCAGCTCGACATAACGATTCATCTCCGTCGCGGCCTGATCGAACCGGCCCAGCCTCTCGGCAAGCCTCGATGCGTGCAGGTGGAGCGCCGCGTCCTTCGGGAAGCGCGTGGACAAGCTGCCGACGCGCTCGAACGCGACCTCGTAGGGGCGCATGACGGACGCGCTCACGCCGAAAAACTCCTCGCTCGTGTAAAGCGCGTCATCGACCTCCGCCCGTGGAGCGCGATTCGAGTCGGCGGGACGCAGAGGCCCCGCCTGCGCGCCCGCGTTCGCATTTCGCTGAGCGGCTCCCGGCTTCCGAGCCGCCGCCCCTCTCTTTTGCGGGCTCGTTTTTTGTGCGCCTGTCTTTTGAGGGCCTGTCTTTTGCGCGACTAAGAATGAAGCCGCCGCGATGGTCCCGAGCGAGAAGAGAACCGCTACCGTCAAATAGATTTTTTTACGCATAGAGCAGCCGTCCGCGATGATGTGAATGGATCAATTCCCGAGGATTTCGATCGTCACCTCGGTCACGCTCGAATTATGGGCGAAGTCCTCGCCCGTGATCTGTATCGTGTATTTGCCGGAAGGAAGCCCCGCCGGAATCCTGAGCCGTCCCACGTTCGCCTTCGCGCCGCCGTCCCAGAGGACCGGCACGGGCAAAGCGCCGAATATGCGGGCCGCTATCAGGCGAGTATCACTGTCGGCGCGCACTGTGACGATCACTTCGTCCCCGGCCCGCGCCGTCTTCTGCTTCACCTCGGCGTCGAGGCGCGGCGGGCGGCTGTCGATTACGAAGGTCTTCGATTCTTGAAACGGCCTCCCTTGCTTATCGACAAGGATGAGCCTGCAAGCGTACACGCCGTCGCTCATCTCGCGCGGCGCGACGAAGCGCGTCTCCCAGACCCCCGCATCTTTTATATAGTTCAGGCGCCTGGTGAGGCCGAACGGGAAGACCGCCGTGACTTCCACTATCGATTCGTCCGCGCGCACGCGCAGGACCGGATCGCCGGGGCGAATGACGCGGGGCCGCAGGAGCGCGCGCGGCGCGGCGAGAAACGAGGTGTATGGCGTCACGAATTTGAACTTCTTCGAAAGCGCGATTATCTCGTCTATCGCCTCGCGCGTCTCCCCGTTGAGCGCGACCTGCCGCAACAGCGCATCGACCCGCGCCCGCGCCCAGAGCCTCGGGATATGGGGATGCGAATCGTCCCGCTCCGGCAGATCGACCTGCCGGGTCAGGCGAAGCTGCTTGCCGCCCGCGTTCCCCGAGAGACTCAGGGAGGCCGTGCCCGGCCGCCTGTACCGCCCCACGAACGAAAGCCGCGTGCCGTCGTAGGCCGTCGCCTCGTAGTCCGGGTAGACATGGTAGAAGTTCGCCTCGTCCGGGTTTTGCAGCCTGATCGAATCGATCGGGTCGCGGCCGACTTTGCTCACGAAAGACTTGAGCTTGAACTCCATGTCGTCGGTCTCACGCGTCCAGTCGAAGTACCCACGAGAAGCCCGCGCCAGCTCCCCGAGCAGCGTTATGTTCGTATCGGAGCCGATGCCGAAGACATTCAGCCGGGCGCGCGGCCCCGAGTCGTTCGCCTTCTGAAATCGCTCGACTATGGCGCGCGCCTTCGTGGTCGCGAGCGTCGAGTTGCCGTCCGTGATCAAAGCGATTGCCCGGTGGCTGTTCGAGGGCATGGCCTTCACGAGCTGGGTCGCCCGTTCGAGTGCCGCGCCGAGGTCGGTCCCGCCCGACAGGTAGCTCGTCTTGATGAAGGTGAGCGCGCGGTCGATCTGCTCCGGGCGCGCTTCCGAGGGCTTTTCGGCGAGAGTAACCACGTCGTCGTTGAAGAGCATCAGGTTGAAGGTGTCCTGCGGCCCGAGCGATCTGAGCAAGCCCTCGATCGCTTCGTAAGCTCGCGACAGCTTCTCCCATTGCATGGAGAGCGACGTATCGAGCATGACGAGAACGGAGCGGACGGGAGGCGGAACGGTCTCTCCGGGCGAGCGACCCGATTCGTTGAGCAGCGCCGCGGCTTCGAAATAGCCGTCCGGGTCGCGCGCGGCCAGGCGCGGGTCGCGCAGCTCGTCGGCCGTGATTCGCTCGGGCGCCCGATAGGCCAGAAACTCCATCGAGCTCCCGGGAATGCTCAGCCCATAGCTGAACGCGAAGTCTTCCGTAAGGCGGACGTCGTTCGCCTCGTAGGAAGCCGACTTGTATTGCGGAGAGTTCTCGATGAACGAGAGGGGATAGGTCTTGCTCCTGACAATGAGGTCGGTCAGGGGGAAGCGGCTCGCCACCTGCAATCTCAGGTCGAGATGGCCGACGGTCTGGATGCCGTACTCGCTCGGCTTGAACGGAAAAGAGAAATAGGATTCGAGATTATCGACGCGGAGCAATTCCGTGTACTCAAGCTCCAGGCGTTTGGTCCCGTAAGCGGGTATCGGCGCGACTTCGACCGTGAAGGCCGTGCTCGACGTGTCCTCGCGCTCCTGTTTCAAGAGGCCGGGATCGATCGCCTGTAGCGCCAGGTCTTTATAGATTTCATCCGCGCGCCGCTTTTCGAGGATGACCCCGGGTATTCTCACGTCGCCGTCCCATACGGCAAAGTCGGAGATCGAGGCGGTCGTCGGTATGAGGAAGACGTAACGCCCTTCCTGCACGCGGTCGGTCCTGTTGCCGAAGATCTGCGTCACGCGAACGCGCGCGAACTGGTTGTCGATCGCGACCTGCACGCTCATCTCGTCCAGGGCGAGAATCGAAGGGTCGGGCTTCTCGGTGCTGGTCGGCATCAGTACGCCCGACTGCGCCCGGGCGGCGGCCGGCGCGAGCAGCAGCAGGATTATGAGGAATGGGCTTCGCATGAACCATCCGCGCGCGCATCGGTTCTTATCTATAAGGCTCGGCATATTGGGTTCCTTTGCTCATCTTCAGGTGCTTACGTTCAGGGCCTTCATTCGATCACGCGCTTCTCTATTCGCATCAGCCCGTTCATCGTGCCTACGAAGATGGACCGGGCATCGCTCGTAATGGCCGTGACGCTTTGAGACGGCAGCCCGGCGCTCAGGCGGGTCCAGAGGCGCGCGCGCGTATTATAGATCAAAATCCCGCGATCGCCAGTGCCGACGTAGAGCCGCTCTCCGTCAAAGTGCATGGCGTTCTGATTCACTTCGAATTTTCCCAGCTCGCCGGAGAAATTCACCCATTCGCCGGTCGCGAGCAACTGGTCCACGCCGCCTCCGTTGGTCCCGATGAAGAGCGAGCCTTCGACCTCCGAGAGCGCCGTCACCCAGTCGTGAGAGAGGGGCGAGTTGGATGTCTTATAGGTGCGGACGACGCGCAGCCCTTCGAGCTCGGCGAGCCCCGCGAGGCTCCCGAGGTAGAGATGCCCGTTGGCGCGGGCCGAAGTGTAAAGGTGATTGCTCGCGAGCCCGTGGAAGGCCGTGATAGAGCGCGTCCGCCCTCCCGTCACCTCCGAGAGCCCCCCGGCGGTCGCGAGCACGAGAGACCTGGAGGAGCTTACGGCCGTCGCGCTCGGGGCGGACGCCTGCGCCGACTCTCCGAGGGAGACGTGCGCCACCGAATCGTTTATGACTCCGCTTTGATCGCGGGTGAGCGCGACCTGCCTCAGTTGCCCGTCGAATATGACGAGCCCTTTCGATGTGGCGACCAGCATCTTTTCGTCGTCGGCATCGAATCGAATGAAGTTGACTTCGCGCACCCTGTCGTCTTCCAGGTGCGAGAGCCGCTCGCCGGTTTCGGGGAGCACGATATCGGCTCCCCTGTCGAAATAACCTATCCAGAGGCGGCCCGCCGCGTCGAAGGCGAGCCCCGTGACGTGGGCTCCCGCCAGTACGCGCCCGCGAACAAGCTCCGAGCCGACCGCCTCCATCGCGGGCCTTTCGGCCATGTCGCCCCGCTTGAACGCGCCTTCGCCCGTCAGGGCCCAGAGCACCCCGTCACCGGCGAAGGCGATCGCCGGGGCGGAGGCCGGTATGCCCGTCACCTGGACCGGCCTCGCGGGCTCGCTCGCCCGCCCGTCCTTTCGCGCGGGAGAGAGCTCGACTATTCCTCCCGTGAAGAGCCCTCCCCACAGGCGCCCGCCCGCGGCTGCAAGAGAGGTCACGTTGGGTTGATCGGATATGGCCGTCATCTCGTTTTGCTCCGTAAGAGAGACGACTCCAAAATCGGTCGCGACCGCCACGGCCCCCGCCGAATGCAGGCCCTCCGGGAGCGCCGAGAGCCCCGACACGTGCGGAGAAGGGAGCCCCTCGTTCGTTCCTATCCGCTCGACGTGGCCTTCGCGCCAGATGTAGAGGCCGCGATCCTGCGTGCCGACATAGAGCCGCGATCGGAGCGGCAGGATCGCGGTCACGCGGCTGAAATCGGCTCCAGTGGCCGAATTGAAGCGGCGAGTGAATCGCTCCCCGTCGTACTCGAAGAGGCCCCCGTCTAGCGTGCCGATCAGCAGCTCCGAGTCTGTCGAGACGAGGGCGCTCACCCTGCCGGCCTTCGGCTTCTTGAAAGCGAAGCCGGTGAGCCTGTTCCCGTCGAAAGAGACGAGGCCGCGCGTGGCCGTCCCGACGAATAACCGGCCCGAAAAGACGGCGAGAGCGGTCAGGTCGTTATCGGGCAATCCATCGAGGGTCGTATAGCGCCGCTTCACGCCTCCCGCCGGGTCAAGCTCGATCAATCCGCCCGACGTGGCGAGGAAGAGAGAGCCGTTGAACCGGGTGACGGCTCGCGCGTCGGCGGCGTTAATATAAAGGGCGCGGCCATCGGACGCGGTAGCGCTCAGGCGCGTCTCTTCGACTTCAATCGCGTCCGCCGCGCTCTGCGACTCTTTCTCGGCGGTTATGCTGTTGTTGATCCTCGAGGCGAAAAAGATCAACAGAACGGCCGAGGCGATTCCGGATAGAGCGAGGATAGCCAATGTTTGCCTGCTATAGGCCCGCAGTCTGCTTAATGGATTGTTCATTCGAAATCAAAGAGTAAGAATTGCGACCCTGATCCTGGAACACATGACGGCCGTCACATGGTCCCGATCATCCCGTCGCGGCGATTCGTCCGGTCCTTTAGATGCCGGAAAAGAAAAAAGGTTTCGGCGGCGCGAAGAAAATCGACCGCGCGAAGGACCGGAAACAAAATTAACGCCGCTTGACAATGCACCGGAGGCAAAATATAGTCAATCGGCCTGACCGGGCCTGTCGCTCCGACATTGCGACCTGGCCTTCAAAGGTACTCAAACCCGATTCAGGAAGCCAGAAGTTGAATCTTCCAAACGCCCTCACTCTTTCGAGAATCTTCATAGTCCCGCTACTGGTTGTCGTATTACTGACTAAATTCCCGAGCGACTGGGTAGGGGTTCCTCAACAACTTCTCGGCCTTGCTCTGTTCATCGGGGCCTCATTCACCGATTGGCTCGATGGGTACATTGCTCGAAAACGGGGGCAGGTGTCAACCCTCGGGACTCTCCTGGATCCGATAGCCGACAAACTCCTTATCTCCGCCGCGCTCGTGTCGCTGGTCGAAAACAGGCTCGCGCCCGCGTGGGCCATCGTCATCATCCTCGGCCGCGAGTTCGCGGTAACGGGCCTGCGGTCGATCGCCGCGGCCGAAGGGTTCACCATCTCCGCCTCGAAGAAGGCCAAGTTCAAGATGCTGTCGCAGGTCATCGCGATCACTCTTCTGATCCTGGGCAGCGTGTCGGGAAGCAAGTGGGGACTCCAGCCCCCGCCTGAGATCGAGCAGGATGTCTCTTTCGCGTCTTTCGAGGAGTCGGCCAGGGTTATATCCGCGGCGGTACGCGACAGCCATATCTCGGTCGAAGGCCTGCGAGTGCTGAGCTTCGGAGCCGGCCGCTTCATGCTATGGATAGTGGTGATCTTCGCTCTATGGTCGATGTACGATTACTTCATGAAGTTTTACGGCAAGGTGCGCGATAGAATCGAAGTTCGCGAGCGCCGCCGCCTGCTTCGCCGCCGGGGGCGCAAGCCCGCCTCCCCCGCTCTCGGCGCGGCCGATTCCATCAAAGAGACCACCCGAAGGTAGCGTTCGGCGCAGCGCGTCGGCGCAACTCGCCGGATAGAGATCAATCGCCGGCGAGCGAGCCGAGGATCGTGAGGCTTCCGAGCGCCGACCGCACCTCGGTGTATACGCCCGACTCCTTGAACTCCGTGAAACTGACGGTGGGACTCAGGCCGTTCAGGGCGGCCTTGATGCGGTCCTGCTCCAACAGCTCCCGCGACCCGTCGGTCGTGCGCGTTAA
>DATLMR010000317.1:0-8898 GCA_035537555.1 Blastocatellia bacterium | reverse complement strand
AACGGCCACCGGGCTCGCGGCCGATCCGAAGGCCCCCCGGCAGAAGACCGCCGGTGCCGCATCCGCTTCCCGCAACGATGAAAATTACACGGCGAAGATCAAGGAATACACGACCGAGAAATATTTCCTGACGGAGCTGGTTGATCACCTCCCCGCCTCCGACAGGGTCCCGTCGCCGGATAAGGTCCTCGGCTACGCCGTGGGCACTCCGGATAAGCTCACTTACACGAAAGACATGTACCGGTATTACCGGGAGCTCGAAAAAGCGAGCCCGCGCGTGCGCGTCTTCACGGCTCCCGAAAAATCCGAGGAAGGTCGCGAGCAGCTCCTTGTCGTCGTCAGCGACGAGGCGAATATCGCGAAGCTCGACCGCTACAAGGAGATAACGGCGAAGCTCGCCGACCCTCGCAAGACGAGCGAGGCCGAGGCGCGGCAGCTGATCGGCGAAGCCAAGGCCTTCTATTGGGCGAGCGGCTCGATCCATTCGCCGGAGACGGGCTCGCCCGAGATGTTGATGGAGCTTGCCTATCGCCTCGCGGTAGAGGATTCGCCCTTCATCGAAGCCATCAGAAAGAACGTGATCGTGATGATCACTCCCGCGCTGGAGGTGGACGGCCGCGACCGCATGGTCGATCTGTACAATTACCGGAAGGCGAACCCGACCAGGAACGCGCCGCCCTCTCTGCTCTACTGGGGCAAGTACGTCGCGCACGACAACAACCGCGACGGGCTGGGGATGGCGCTCGCGCTCACGCGCAACATGATGAAGACTTTTCTCGATTATCACCCCCAGGTGCTACACGACCTCCACGAGTCGGTCCCCTTCCTCTACACCTCCACGGGGACAGGCCCGTACAATGCGTGGCTCGATCCGATAGTTATAGACGAATGGCACCTGCTCGCATATCACGAGATTGAGGAGATGACCAAGCGCGACGTGCCGGGCGTGTGGACGCACGGGTTCTACGACGGCTGGGCTCCGAACTACATGTTTTACGTGGCGAACGGCCATAATTCGATCGGGCGATTCTACGAGACGTTCGGCAATGGGGGAGCCGACACGCGCGAGCGCACCGTCGGCGGGCAATCGCAGCGCGACTGGTTCAGGCCCAACCCCCCGCACGCGCGGGTGAAGTGGTCGCTCAGGAACAACGTCAACCTCCAGGAATCCGGCATCCTCTTCGCGATGAACATGGTGGCGAACAGCAAAGAGCGGTTCCTGAATAACTTCTACCTGAAGAGCAAGCGGGCGGTCGCGAAAGCGAGGAACGAAGGCCCGGCCGCCTACATCATCCCCGCCGACACACCGCGCCCGGTCGAAGCGGCGGACACGGTGAACCTGCTCCGTCTGATGGGAGTGGAAGTTCACAAATCGACCGGCGAGTTGACGGTCAAGGACCAGAAATTCCCTTCGGGCTCCTACGTCGTTCGTATGGACCAGCCCTACTCGCGCATGGCGGACATGCTTATGGACACGCAGTATTACAACGTGAGCGACCCGCGCCCCTATGACGACACGGGATGGACCCTCGGCGCGCTTCGCAATATCAAGACGGTCCGCGTGACCGACGCGAGCGTGCTCGGGCAGCCGATGACCATGCTCACGAGCGACGAGACGGTGAGGGGCAAGATAACGGGTCCGGCGAAGGCCGCGGCTTACATCATCAACCACAACACGGACAATACGCTCGCCTCGCTCCGCTTCAAGCTGAAAGATGTTCGAATGAGCGCGGCCGAGGAGGCCTTCAAGGCGGGAGACCAGAATTTCAACGCGGGCTCTTTCATAATAAAGGCCGAGGGGAACGGGGCGAACCTCCGCCAGCGCCTGGAGCCGGCCGTGACGGAACTGGGGCTCGCGGCGCTCGCGGTAGATAAACTGCCGGAGGTCCCCGCGCACGAGATCGCCGCTCCGCGCATCGCGATACTGCACACCTGGACGAACACGCAGAACGAGGGATGGTTCCGCATAGAGTTCGACCGGTTGCAGATCCCGTACTCCTACATCTCGGAGCACGCCCTGCGCGACACCGAGAGGCTGCGCGACAAGTACGACGTGATCATCTTCCCTCCCGTGGGCGGATCGGCCCAGACTATAGTCAACGGAATACCGAAGACGGGCGACCCGATACCGTGGAAGAAATCTGTTGTCACTCCCAACTTCGGCTCGTCTCCGGATGAGACCGACGATATGCGTGGAGGCATGGGGCTGCGGGGAGTGGCGAACCTGCAACGGTTCATAGAAGAAGGCGGGCTCTTCATTCCGATCACGACCGTCTCTCAGATACCGATCGATTACGGCATAACTTCGGGCGTCTCGATCCAGGAGCCGAGGCAGTTGCAGGCGCGGGGCTCCATATTCAACGCCTCTTTCGCCGACCGGAAGAGCCCAATCGCTTACGGCTACGGCGATTCGCTGCAGGTCTACTTCAGCCAGGCTCCCCTGTTTCAGATCAGCGCGGTGCCCGGAGGCTTCGGCGGCGGAGGGGGCGGCGGCGGCGAAGGGCGAGCATCCGGGCGCGGAGGCGTCAACGATCCCGACATCATCCAGGGCATGCCTCTTCCCGCTCCGCGCCAGCCCCAGCCCATGCAGGATGGCGTGAGCGAAGAGATGCGTCAGGCGCTCGGGCCGTACCTCACTCCCGCGGCGATGAGGCCGCGCGTGGTTCTGCGCTTCGTTTCAGACGAGAAGAACCTTCTCGTGAGCGGCATGCTCGCGGGCGGGTCCGAGCTGGTCGGGAAGCCTGCGGTCGTGGACGTGCCCGTTGGCAAAGGACACGTCGTGATGTTCGCGACCAATCCCATGTGGCGGCACCAGACGCAGGGAGCCTTCTTCCTGCTCTTCAACGCCGCTCTGAACTTCGACAACCTCGGGGCCGGACGCGCCCAGCCCGCGCGCCCGCAGCCGGCCAACAACAACGACGATCAATAGGAGTAATAATAGCGGTCGTAAATGACCCGGAGGCGGGATGCCCAACCAAAAGGGCATCCCGCCTCTATATTTTAGAGCTTTATTGCTTCAGTGCTTTATATCGACGACGAGCCGCGCGGGATTCGCGCGCTCGACGACTCTATAGCGATTGGGAGCGGAGAGCCCGAGAACCCACGCGACCTCTGCCTCGAAATCGCAGATGATTTCCAGCTCTTTCAAGGTCTTGAGATTCGGATGGCGCTCGCGTTCTTTGACGCTCGCCTGGCCGGAGTCCGTGTGCGCCTGCGCCGGAGTGAACGTCACGCCGAGCAGTCCGTCGCCTTCGACCGCGGCCGCATCGCCCGACCCGCACTGGCGCGCGGGCTTAACGAGGTATTCGACTTTGTAGCCGGGAAGGGCATCGCCCTCGAATTCGAAGACGACGCGGTCGAAATTCGGATGCGCGGCGGTGCGGACTTCTCTGAGCACCAGGGGGTACTGCCCCTTCCTTCGCTTTTCAGTAGGGCCCGCCGTGCCTTCGAAATCATCCTCTGAAGCGTCGCCCGGCTCGACGGATTTGGGCTCGCTCGGCGTACCGCCCGCGTCGCCCTGGCGGTTCCCGTTCGCATTACCGGTCGCAAGGGGCGCGTTGCGATTGGCTCCGGAGACCGGCCCTTCATTCGGACGGTCTTCGCTATGGCAGGCCATCGCGAAGGTTAAGATCGATATGAGCGCCAATAATATTACGGGCATGGTGTTCGGTCTGTTCGTCATTTTCAGAGGGCGGAGTTAAAGCTCTCCGAGAAGCTGCTCGGGGTGCTCGCGCGCGCTGACCTGACGGACGGCCTTGCTGATGCGGCCCTCCGGGTCTATCACGTACGTGATGCGGCGGGCATACATTGCGGTCGGGTCGTCGGCGGCGCCGTAGGCCACGCCTATCTCGCGGCCGGTGTCGCAGAGCAGGCGGTAGGGGAAGTTGAACTTTTCGGCGAAGGCTCGGTTCTCCTCCTCGGTGTCGAAGCTGACGCCGAGTATCTCCGCGTTCTTGGCGCCGTAGCTTTCGATTCGATCACGGAATCCGCATCCTTCGGCCGTGCAGCCGGGCGTGTCCGCCTTGGGGTAGAACCACAAGACGACCGTCTTGCCGCGCAGGTCTTTGAGGCTCACGTCTTCGCCCGTGTGCGCGCGCGCGGTGAAATCCGGCGCGAGGTCTCCTTCTCGAAGCATATCTCCTCCTCGTCTATTGAGGCTCGACAGGAGTCGCGGGCGGGGAGGCCCTTGCTCCTGAAATCTGAAAATTGACAGCGTGCCGCTTCCTCTGTATCCTGTTTCAGGATATCGGGCAAGTAGAAGCTCGATCTGATAAACGATTGAATGCCCGCGTAGCTCAGTGGATAGAGTGCTTGCCTCCGAAGCAAGAAGTCGCAGGTTCGACTCCTGCCGCGGGTACTTTTCTCTTCGTTCAAGCGTGAGCGAATACTCGGAATCCTTCAGAAGATCTCAAACGAAACCGCCAGCAAATCGCCTGGACTCGCTGGCGGTTGCCCTCTTGTATGCGGGCGAGGCCCGCTCAATCAGGTATCACCACTGATTGTATGAGCCGCCCCGGCCGCCGCCGCTGCCTCCAGTGCCTCCGCCACTCCTGCGGCTACCGCCGCCGCCACCGCTGCCGCCTCTTTCGGCCTTCTTGGCTGCCCGGCAATCCTTACAACGTTTCGGCTCACTCATACCTTTTTGCTGGTAGAAATCCTGTTCGCCGGCAGAAAACGTGAACGACTGTCCACAGTCCGCGCAAGTAATAACCTTATCTCCCATCGCTTAAGCTCCTCTTAATTTTCGTGTGGTTTGGGGGTCTCGCATTGCTCATGGTTGAGTAGCTTCTTTCGAAACTTCTC
Source organism: Blastocatellia bacterium (assembly GCA_035537555.1). Classification (GTDB taxonomy): domain Bacteria; phylum Acidobacteriota; class Blastocatellia; order UBA7656; family UBA7656; genus DATLMR01. Next base: position 4,095 of record DATLMR010000317.1, on the reverse strand, counting down.
ATACTCCTTCTGTGCTTCATCGCGACTCTCTTGAGGACCGTACAACGCCTGCTCCCTCAGGATTTCCATCTGTTCAATGTCAGCCTTACCCTGTTCGTCCATATTTTCCTTCGCGTGCCCTGTGCGTCCGGCAGGATTATACCACCTAACAAAACGAAAGCCGCTAAGAAATCGCCCGCGCCGCGCTGGTCCGTATAAAGCAGCCTGTCGACGGGCTCTGCATGAAAAAAGGCGCGATTATTTCGCGCCCTGATCGGATTGCGTAAAGTCGAGTTTCGACCGCATCGATATTTCGGTAAGCGCACGTTCAGAGTGGATGCCCGAACGTGCGCTATCCGACTGCTTACACTAGCGAAGGAATTCCATCGCGACCTGCGAGAGCGCGTTCACGACAGGCTCCGCGATGCGATTCGTGCGGCTTCGCCCCGAGCCCGTGCTCGAAAGGAGGATGCCGATGCCGATGCCCGCGCCGAAAGCGATCAGAGCGAATTTGCCCGGGTTCTCGCGCCCGTAGTTGATCGCCTGCTCGTAGGTATTCGACAGAGTTTCGCTCGTGCGGTCATAAGCCTCGCTCACGACCTGCTTGGCCTGGCCGTACGCTTCGGCTCCGCGATCGGCCACGTCGCTGCCCTGAGAACGGGCCGACTGAGTCGCGCTGGCCGCCGTGTGGCTGGACTGGCCGCCCGAGGTCGATCCGGCTCCTGAGGTCGAGCCTATACCCGAGGTCGATCCGGCTCCTGAGGTCGAGCCTGCGCCAGACGTCGAGCCCGTGGTCGAGCCGGGTGTCGAACCCGACGAAGAGCCCGTGGTGGCGCCCGTAGTCCTCGGTGAGCCCTGACTGCCGGACGACTGGCCGCCCGTGGTCGTCTTATTCTGTTCATTTGCCGTATTCTTGTTCGATTCCATATTTCCTCCTAGATGAATTGGTTGTTAAGCCCTCTGAAAACTGCATTAGAAAAATAGCCGGTCACTGGAAGCCCGGCCTAAAAGCCGCCTTGTTCTCCGGCGTTCATGCTCTTTGCGTAACCCCGCCTGCCACGAAGCGAGTCGCTCTGCGTGTCGGAATTCCCTCCGAATCCTAATCTGCTGCTCACCTGGCCCTTGATATAGTTGGTGGCTGCGGTCGCGATTGACGCGGTTATGGCGGCCTTTACGGTCTTACCGGGGCCGGTCTTTTTCGGGATGACATCTCCGAGAGACCCTTTGAAGCGGTCGGTGATCTCTTCGACCGAGTCGGCGAGGGCATCGACCATGCGCTCAGTGGGCGACGGGCGGGGCTTGAATATTCCTGAGACTAGCAAACCGACGCCGGCGGCGAGGCCCAGCGCTACGTAAGGGTACTGACCGACGTACTCGCGCCAGTCGAGGCTCTCATGTATCCGCTCGCCCAGTCTATCGACGGTTTCGGTGATCGTTTCGCGTTTTGCGGCGATGTCCTGACGGATCTCTTCGGCGCTGCGCTCGCTCGGATCGCCCGTGGCGCGCAGCCTGGTTGCTACGTCATTTCTTTCAGCCATTCCTTATCTTCCTCCAGAGTTTCGATAGTCTGCTTGGGCTTGAGGCTCGTCTCTTTGATCCGCCCCAGGCCGGTGGCGCATATTATGCCCGCGATGACAGCCAGTATGACTCCGATGAGTAGAGCGGAGTAACCCGGCCCGATAATGTTCCCCAGGCCGATTACGGCGGCGGCGAGCAGGGTAAGAATGGCCAGCAAGCCGATGATTGCCCCCACTGCTAAGACGATCACCCCCGACTTGAACTCGGATACCCTTTCGCTCATCTCCTGCTTGGCGAGCGCGATCTCGTCGCGTACCAGGGCAGCTGAATTATTCGCCAGCTGCCCCAGTAAATCGCCGAAAGACTTGCGTTGCGGGTCATCCATGTTCGCTTCTGGATCAAATCCCGGGCGAGTCTGCATGATCGCTACCTCCTGCGAAATATTGCTCCAAGTACGAGCCCGGCCGCGGTCGCTATGAGCAGGCTCCGGCCCGGGTTTCGCTTGACTTCATTCTGCACGTCGGACTTGACCTTGTTCACATCCATATCGCGAATGTAATCCGCCGAACGATTGAGCCACTCGGATGCCTGAGTGCCATAAGTCGCCATAGTGCTGTCCGGCTGATTCGTCTGCCCCGCCTTCTGCTGTAGAGTGTCCGCTGCGGAGTATAACTTTTCCGCGACGGTAGACTTGATGTTATCCAGAGTAGACCCTCCACGCTCGTGGGACGACCCTACCTTAGAAGTTGCCCGGCTCGTCGCTAACCCTTCCGTCTTGTTGCTGTGAATTGTATCTTCCATTTCGACTTCCTCTCCTGACAGTAACGTTCCGCTTACTCACTGATACCTCTATAGCTGGTTGCAAAACAAATGCCAGTATCGGAAGGGACTGAGCCTGGCTCTGTTTAAGCGTGAGTTACCGCTATTTACGCGATAGGGAAAGACCCTAAAATTCAGACCAGACGGACAAATGAAAAGCAAAACGGGGTATCGGGCAATGTTTGCCGCCCCGGCCGTGGCGGTAATGCCCAGGCGCAAACGCCCGCTCGACCTGCGCATCCATGTCCCTTAAGCGTGCAGTTGTGTCTGAATATCACTCAGAACCGGGTGAAGACCCTCCTCTCTTAATACAGAACCTCTTTATGGGCGCGACGGCTGTCAATTCGGGAGGCCCCCGCCAGGGCTGGCACCTCTCTTGCCCTGAATCTGCGAAGCGGCTCATCCGGGCCGGGAAAATTGCGCGGACCTCTGATGAAGGTCTTCTATCAACAGGGTCTTCAAGTAAGATCCGGGAGAATCTCGAATATGGCTGACGCAAATACGAATGATCCGAGGAAGAATCAGGCGGACGACTCATCCGACGGCGAAGCCCTCAAGAACGAGCCGAACAGGACCGCCTCGAAGGCCGAAGGCGATAGAGAGCTTATCGAGCAGGATATCGAGGAGAAAGAGAGAAAAGGCGAGATCTGATTAAACCGACCGGTACGCCTCAGTCCCGCCGCCGCACGCCAAGAGGCCGGGGCGATCAATTGTAATTTCGTGAGCTGGTTTCTTGCGCCTCCCCGCGCAAGCTCCACCTCAATAAATGTTTCCGCCGGGGACAATGTTGTCTCACGATTTCATCGAGCCCGGCCCGATAATTCCGCCTGACGCCGGGATAACGCGCGATTTCCGCATGGAATCGCAGCCTGCCCGCATGGAGACGAGGAACGGCCCTTGCTATATCCGGATTGGGTTGGCGGGCTCCGGGTGTGACCAGGCTCGCCGTCTCTTTTGTCAACCGACCCGGTCGTCGATCGGAGGAGAGGAGAGCGAGAGATTTGAATCAGGCTTCCGGGCGATTGATCATCATTGGGGGGGCGGAAGACAAAGACGGAGAGTGCAGAATTCTCAAGGAGTTCGTCAGGCTCTCGGGCGGTGAAGCAGCCCGGTTGGTCGTGATCGCCGTAGCCTCGGACGACCCCTCCGCCCTCGGAGCCAGATACATCGAAGTGTTCAAGAGGCTGGGGGCCGCCGAGGCCCGCTACCTCAATATATCCAGCCGCCAGGATGCGAACGATCCGAGGGCGGTTCAGGCCATTAAAGGCGCCTCTGGCATCTTCTTTACCGGCGGCACACAACTTCGCATCACCAGATTGTTAGGGGGGACCGAGATAGACACCGCGCTTCACAAGCTCCACGAAGATGGGCTGGTCCTTGCCGGAACGAGCGCCGGCGCGGCCATGATGTCCAGCGTGATGATAGTCGGAGGGGTCTCCGCGGCTCCGATCAGAGTCGGCATCGTCGAGCTTGGCCCCGGCATGGAGTTCGTCTCCGGAGTTCTGATCGACCAGCATTTTGAGCAGAGGGGGAGGCTCAGGCGCCTGCTCTCCGCCGTGGCCCAGTACCCTCGCGACCTCGGCGTGGGTATCGATGAAGACACGGCGATCGTCATGGGCGACCATCGGTTCAAAGTGATCGGGGAAGGCTCGGTCACGGTCATCGACGCGGGCGCTCTGACTTATACCAACCTGCTCGGGCTGCACAAAAACGACCTGCTGGCCCTGTGCGGAGTCAAGATTCACATACTCCCCGCAGGCTACGGCTTCGACCTGCAGA
>DATLMR010000316.1:0-13124 GCA_035537555.1 Blastocatellia bacterium | reverse complement strand
CTCAGACTTTTTGCCTGTCTCCTTCATAATCGACGCACCCTCATCCGAGCTCGAGCTTGAGTCCCAGCTCATCGCAGAATTTCTTCAGCTTTCTGACTCTCTTGCCCGACGGGTGCTCGAGCCTGAACGAGTCATTAATCGAGCTCTTATCGACGACCGGATGGGCATCGGTCAGCCACATTATGACGGTTCCTTTCGGCAGCCTTCGCAGCTCGGCCCTGATCGCGTCCATGCCTTTATGAACGGACGGCCCCGAGGTTATCTCCTGGTAAGTCTTGGAGCGATTGGTCCCCGGCACAAGCGCGAAGTTCCAGCCCCCGTCGCGCTTCCAGCTATACATTTCGTAGCCCTTCATGGAGTCTTGCAAAACCTGGCCGCAGGCGGCCACGGCGATCAGAAGCGTGAGGGCCGCGGCCCTCGTCTGTTTGCGTAGCATCTAATTCCTCCCTGTCGTCTCGCCTCCCGGCAGCGCTCGCCCTATTCGCCAAGGTGGGCGCCTATCATCAGTCCTTCGATCTCTTCTATAGTCTTTGGAACGCGCGCCGAAAGCACTTCGTTCCCGCCTGGTGTTACGAGCACGTCGTCTTCTATGCGGATCCCTATGCCCTTGTAACGCGCCTCGACGCCTTCGAGGTCTTCGGCGATGTAGAGGCCGGGCTCAACGGTCAAGACCATTCCCGGTTCGAGCTTGCGGTCCGCGTCGGGCGAGACCTTGTAAGGGCCGGCATCGTGCACGTCCATGCCGAGCCAGTGGCTGGTGCCGTGCATATAGAATTTCTTGTACTCGCGCTCTTCTATCAGCTTATCGACATCGCCTCCGAGGAGTCCCAATCGCACGAGTCCTTCCGTCAGCACTCGCACGGCCCGGTTGTGCGGCGCGTAGAAATCGGCGCCCGGGCGGACCTCTTGTATGGCCGCGAGCTGGGCGTCGAGAACGATCTGGTAGAGAGTCGCCTGCTCCTCGGTGAAGCTGCCGCTCGCCGGGAAAGTTCTCGTGATGTCTCCCGTGTAGTAGCCGAATTCGGTGCCCGCGTCGATCAGCAACAGGTCGCCTTCTTCGACGCGGCGATTGTTGGTGGTGTAGTGAAGCACCGTGGCGTTAGGGCCGGAGGCGACTATCGGAGGGTAGCCGGGACGCTGGCTTCCGTTCTTGCGAAAGACGTATCGCAGGACGGCCTCGATCTCGTGCTCGTAGACCCCGGGCCTGAGCGAGCGAACGGCTGCCAGGTGGCCGTCGCATGAAATTTCCACGGCTCGGCGGAGCAATTCCAGGTCCTGTTCGGTCTTGATGAGGCGCATTTCGCCGAGAATCTCAGAAGGATCGACTATGGCGGTCGGCCCCTTCCCGTTGCGCTGCCGCTCGCGCTGAAAGCGGGGCATGAGTTTTATCAACCTGACATCGAACGCGTGATCGACTCCCCAGCGGTGATAGATCCTGTCCGCCTGGCCGAGCAGGCGCGGCAGCTCCTCGTCGAGCTTCTCGTTCGAGTAAGCGGCGTCGGCGCCATAATCGGCCGCGGCTCCCTCGACGCCCGCCCGCCAGCCGTTCCACACTTCGCGCTCGCGGTCCCTGGGCTGCACGAAGAGGACGAACGGGTGCTCGTCACCCGGAGAGAGCACGGCCACCGCGCCCGGCTCTTCGAATCCCGTGAGATAATAAAGGTCCGTGCTCTGGCGATATTCGTGCTCGACATCGTCGTTGCGGGTGGCAACCGGCGCGCTCACGAAGACTCCAACACCTCCGTCGATGCGGCTCATAAACTCTTCGCGTCTCTGCTTCGCCTGATTGCTCACCGAATTTTCCGTAATACTCGTCATCCGTCCTCCGAGCTCGCGCCGCGTGGAGCGCATGATGCGCCGTCGCCGATGGCTCATTACTTGATTGTCCACAAGCACTCACATATCCCTACAGAGCCTGTAAACAGCCGAGCCATTCAATCATACCCATCTCTTCTTCGTCCTGCCATTCGTGCCTTGCTTTGCCGAGATTTACCCGCCCTGCGCGTGGCGCTCAAATACTCATGCAAGGCTCGCTTCGCGGCCTCGATCCAGGGTACCCCTTGCCTATTGCCGGACACTGGCCCGGGTTATGGACGGACCACATTGATGCGAGCGCGGTATGGCCCAATGGTAAAGCTTATTTCTTCCGGGGATCACAGTATATCCGGTACGACGTTGCAGTGGACGCGTGACATCACCGTTCGATAGCAACCCGAAACCTGGCTCACTCGCAAAGAGAGCGCAGGCCGTCGGGGCGGCGGGCATGTCCAACGGTACTGATGCGCTTTACTACGTCCTAACCGCCCGAGGTCACGACCTGACCGACACGAAGCTCGCCCGCCCCGATCACCGTGCCGTATACGCCGGCGTAATTCCCGTTCATACGAACAACAGTCTTCATCACTTCAGAATCTCGCTCGGCTGTATCCGGGTCGAGATTAACCATGACGCATCGCTCATCCCTCATAGTAACCATGAGGGCCGGCCCGCTGTTCCCTTCGCCAAAGATCAATGTCCGGCCCACCCATCTGTCTTCCTCAAACGGCTCAGCGCCGCCTGTTTCGATCACAACGTTCGGTCGAAATCTGCGAAGGTCAACATCTCGGCCCGATTCGCGCTCGATGCGATGCACAGTGCCGAGGCTGATTACCGAAATACACGCTTCGTCGAAGATGCCGTGATTGAGATTCATCAATTCGACATCGCTGCCATACCGGCTCGAAAGTTCCTCCCGTAGCTCGTCGCTTCGGAGCTCGTACTCTTTCCCGTCCGGCGTACGAACGTGCGTTGGGAGCGGCTCGGCAGTATTGCTGTCGAGCCCAAATGGTTTATAGAGGAGCAACTGCGGTAGTTTGCTCGCCGTCAGCCATGGGAACCCGCTTTTGTCAGCGAGTCGCCGAAAAGCTAACCTACGATCACCCTCGATGCCATGCCAACTTAGCTTTGCAACATCCAGTAATTCACCGGCCATTGACTTAACCGGGTAACGAAAGATGGCACTAATTCGCCCTAGTTCCATATGGCTCCATGGCAACTCTATACTGTGACAATGTAGACGCCCAACGGCTCGGCTGACCGGGCGCGACACGCAATACTGAAGCAGCCGTGCGATACTCGCTTGCCGCGCTCCGAAGGCTACTCCGGAATGCGCTTTATCACCTCCAAAAAAATCTCGGCCATCGTCTTGAAGACTTCCCCGACGATCTTTCCGGCCTCTTGCAGTTGGTGCTCACCCGACACGGCGATGTCAGTCTGCTCAAACCTCGCGCCCGATTTATCGTCGATGACCAGCAATAGACTCTGATGCATCTTCGTGGGAATCCTGGTTGATGACAGAGTCTCACCAGTAGAGTGATCCCTGAAGACTAACGCGTCATAACCGTCGCCCTGGCCGGCACGGTTCACGCGGAGGCCCCGACCCGGATCGCCCTGCGAGGGCTTCTGATTCGGCTCTGCTTTGAAAATCACCCTGGCGCGGTCTTTGCCCGCGGACTTCCCGCCGTCGGGTATTCCGCAGTCGTCGGCGCGAAGATGGGCACGCGGCCCGATTTCGAGCCACTTTCCGTCGCTGGGATAGTACCAGGAGTCTTTGTTGAAAGGCGTGTACCGCCCTTCGTGCGCATTGTCCCACACGTACATAAAGTAGGTGTCGGGGGTTTTGTTCGTGATCTCGACGATCTCAGAGATGTTGGTCGAAGCCATGGATTTACTCTCCTTTTTTGGGTTAGATTTTAACCTTCCCGCGATAAGCCGGGTACCATACGGCGAAGCATAACATAAAGGGGACATCATCCAAAAAGGTGGGCGCACAGCGCTCATACGAGACTTTCGTCTTGCATCACCCGGCCTGCAGGTAATCCCAAATGGATCCTTCGAGACTAGATTACGGGCTCGGTTGCAGGCGTTTGTCATGCGGCGTACGTGGTGTTTACGCCTCGTCATTGGACCACCTGCGTGCCTTGCGATGCAACGACCTGCCAACGCCCATTCCGCTTTACGAAGACATCCGTGAACCTCAGAACCACACTCGAGCGCTGGCCCTTGTACCTTCCTGTCGCGGTCGTCCGCCCGGTCACTAACGCTACGTCTCCGAATTCTCTCACCTTGATATCATCAATTGATACCGCTTCGATCTGCCGCTCCCTGGATGCAAGCTCTCGCAAGACTTGAGATTTGCTCAGTACGCGGCCAGCCAGATCGATGGTCGTCCAGTCAGAAGCCAGGATGCTGCTATACATCTCCAGATTCCGATCAACTAAGGCTTTAGCCAGACGATGCTCGATTTCTATCAACTCTTGAGCGACACCTGTTGCCTGTGTTGTGCTAACAGAATACGGGCTTAAACTTCCTATCAGCACAGCGGCGTAAGCTGACAGCTTTAATAGTTGTCTCATTTCGTACCCCGTTCAGCCGACCGGCCAAAGCCGGTAAAGCTTTACCGATTTTACGCGGTATAATCCGAGCGACAAGCTTTCATTCTATGAGTCCACTTCAGTTCCTCCGGGCCAGATTATACCGCTAATACTATCTTCACTACATGCCCAGGCTTCTTCAGCAAGTTCGCAATCTGATCCGTGCGAAAGAGACTTCTACCAGATGCTGTCCGCCAGTCATATTTTTAGCTCTCTGACATTCCTGGATGTCGGTCTATGTAGCTCAATTCACTTCTCCGTTATTCCCTGGCGGCAGCAAACCGTCGCGTAATGTAGTTAGATGTCGCTCAGTTCGCTAACTGAATTAGGTAGGAGGTTGATTGTCCACAGGCTTGGTGCGAGAATGAACAACTATATCGGGCGCGCGACTCTCTCAAGTGAGGGCCTCCGCGACCGCCGCTGTAGAATGAAACGGCGAAGACAGAGCGTAAAGGGTGAGTAAGACGACTTATACACTTATCACAACGGAGGCCGGGATCGACGAGGCGATCGAGCGAATCGCTGGCCAGGAGCGCATCGGCGTGGACACGGAGACGACGGGGCTCGACCCGCTTCGCAGCCGCGTGCGGTTGCTTCAGATCGCGACTCGCGAAGAGAACTTCGTGATAGACCTCTTTCAAGTCAGGGCGTTCGACAACCTCCGTCTGCGAGATGTGTTTACTTCAGAGAGGCCGGAAAAGGCCCTTCACAACGCCAAGTTCGATCTGAAGATGCTGCTGCACCACTTCGGGATTGAGGTGCGCGGAGTCTTCGACACCATGCTGGCAAGCCAGCTGACCGCCGCCGGTAGCCGCGTGGACGGCGGGCACGGGCTCGCCGCCGTCACCGAGCGGTACCTCGGCCAGGTAGTGGACAAGTCCATGCAGGTGAGCGACTGGGGAGGCCCGCTCGCGGACTCGCAGTATGAGTACGCCGCGAAGGACGCCGCGCTCATGCTCCCGCTCAGAGAGAAGCTCGCGGCGAGGATTGGAGAGCTCGGCCTGGAGGCGGCGGCAAGAGTCGAGTTCGAATGCGTGCTGCCGATAGCGGCGATGGAGCTTGCCGGGGTCGCGATCGACGCCGAATGCTGGCGCAGGCTGGTCGTAGATGTCGAGCGCGCCCACGACATTCTCTCGAAAGAGTTGAAGGGCGCACTGTCCGCCGGTATCCCGCAGCTGACGCTCTTCGACGAGCCGCCGAATATCAACCTCGACAGCCCGACGCAGATAACCGAGGCTCTGGCCCGCATGGGGATCAGGGTCGAAGGGACGCGTAGCTGGCAGCTCCAGCCTCTCGCAAAGGACCACCCGGCAATATCCAAGCTGCTCGAATACCGGAGCGCGCAAAAGGCGCTTTCGAGCTACGGCCTTTCGATCCTCGATCACATCCACCCGGCGACGGGCCGCATACACGCGGACTTTCGACAGATCGGGGCTACCGGGGGCCGGATGAGCTGCTCGGACCCGAACCTGCAACAGGTGCCTAACACTCCCGAATACCGCGTCTGCTTCCATGCGCCCGAGGGGCGCAAGCTGGTCATCGCCGACTATTCCCAGATAGAGATTCGCATACTGGCCGACTGGTCGCAGGACACGGCTCTGGTCAAAGCCCTGCTCTCCGGAGAAGACCTGCACTGCGTCACGGCGAGCCAGATGTTCGGCATTCCGCTCGAACAGGTGTCCAAGGACCAGCGCTCGGCGGCCAAGCAGCTCAACTACGGCATCATGTACGGCCTGGGAGCGCCGGGCCTGTCGGCGCGGATAGACTGTTCGGTGGAAGAAGCCGAAGGCCTCATTCGCAAATACTTCGCGGCTTATAGCGGCGTCGCGTCATGGCTGCGCGAGGCCGGCGACCGCGCCGTGCGCGAGAAAGAGAGCCGCACGCGCTCGGGCCGCTTGATCTACTTTACCTTCGACGCGAGCGACCGGTCGCAGGTGGCCGCGACGCAGAGGCTCGGCAAGAACGCTCCGATACAGGGAAGCTCGGCCGACATAATCAAGCGCGCTCTGGCCCTGCTCCACGATGCTCTGAAGCCGCTCGACGCGAGGATCGTCAACTGCATACACGACGAGATCGTAGTCGAAGTCTCGGAGGCCGACGCCCAGGCCTGCTCGGATATACTCGAACACAAGATGATAGAAGCGGCCCGCGAGTTTATAAGCAGCGTTCCCGTCACGGTCGATACCGCGATCAACCAGGCATGGATCAAATGAGCAGGGGAAGACGGTCGGGGGGTGTCTGTTAAATCGATCTGTGCGGCAGCGGCCCGTCTTGCAGGTTTCCGTCTTTACAGCTTACTGAGCCGTTCTCTCGCTTCCTGTTTCCATTTCTCGCTGGTCGATATTTCGATGAACTGCTCGAAGTCTTTGCGCGCGGCATAATAATTAGCCGCGTGAGCGTGCGCGAGCGCCCTGTTGAACAGGGCCTCCTGGTAATCCGGCTTCTTTTCGAGGGCCTCGCTGAAGGCCTTTATAGCATCCGGCATCTCTTCGTTCTGGAAGAAGGCCACTCCAATATCATTCAACAGCTCCGGCGTGGCCTCGGTCCGGTTCTTTACATCCTGTAATATCTTCATAGCCAGGTCGGCGTCTCCGGGATTGTCACGCGACAGGTAGACCCGCGCCAAAATCATTCGCGCTTCGGCAGGAGCGGATTCTTCTTCGGCGAATTTCAGCTTGTTAAGCGCGATGTCGAACTGCAGCTCGTCATTCTTACGTTCTCCGCGAGTCACCGGATTGGGCGAGTACTCGAACCCGCCCGATATGCGGGGATTGATGCGCCTGTTCTCTCTTATGGCTGACGCATGCGCCTGCATTCCTTCAGCCTGCTCCGCCCGCGAGCCCATAGTTAAATAATTGATCGTTACAGCGGCGACTATGATGAGAGTGGCCGCGAAGCCGAGCTGGGCGTAAGAGGCAAAAAATCCCGAACGCTCCGGCCTGACGCGCGCCTGCCGGGCGCCGGCCGTGAGCTGATTCGCTTCGTCGCGAGCTATGAGCGCGAGCACCTTCGCCGTCTGCCGGTGGATCAGCTCGTCGGATCCCGACAGGTCGCTCGCTTCGACGTGATCGAACTCTTCGCCGGAGATACGTGCGAACAGGACTAGCGACTCGCGACAATCGTCGCAATGGGCCATGTGCCCTTCCATCACTGCGCGCCGCTTGGGAGACAATCTCTTTTCGGCATACGATAGGAGTTCGGATTCGTGAGGACATTGCGAAGCTTTACTTGAGCCTGATACGGAACGGCTGCCCGACCTTAATATATTAGCCAGATTGTAGGCTACTTCTTGTAGTTTCATTGATCTATTTAACTTCCTTATAGAAGATTGGAGTACCACACTGCCCGAGAGAAAGCTCCCACAAGCTACTCTGCTCTCACCGTCAAAAATGACCTTCGATTATAAGTGAAGGGGATGCGTGGCTTACTGATCCCCTCCATTTTTTATAGACGGAAAGATTTTCCCTGATAATGCATATAGATGCGGAAATTGACGGAGGCCGGGCCTCACCGTCAACTCCTGTGAACTCCGGAATCGGCGCACGCCTTTGAGCAAAACCCTTTATCGCCTATAAGTAGCGCGCTTTTTTCCGTAACAAAGACTCCACAATTCTCACACCTGACGGTCTGAGAAGAAGAGATGCGCGGCTCGGGAGAAGCGCGGCGGGTCCTTCGGGGATCGCGACTCGAAGCCGCGGAAGAGGCGAAGCCTCCGGCCATCCGCCGCACGAAACGGAGGAGCATGTAGGCGATTATGAAATAGATGATGAGCTTGGCGAGAGTCATCGGCGCCTCTACCTACTCTTTTGGAATGCTGACGGGCTTGCCAGCCTTCAAATCCGCGATCAGGCCCTCATAAACGGAGAGCCTCGTGCTGGCGGGCTCTGCCTGTTTCAAGCGCGCCAGAGACTCCTCGGCCGCGCGGGCGTCCTTTTTCAGAATATTAGCGTCGATCATGTGGCCGAGCGCGTGAGCGTCCGCGGGATTGATCTTGAGCGCTTTCTGGAGTTCCAGTATGGCTTTGGCCGGGTCCGGGCTCTGGCGATAGATGAGGCTCGCGGCCGTCTCGACGTGCAGTTCCGGCTCGTCCGGCCGGAGAGCCGCGGCGCGACGATACCAGGTCTCAGCGTCTTCGTACTTTTTTTGATCGAAATAGTACTGGGCGATAAAGGGAGGTATCTGATACTTGTCGGATTGGGCGGGGTCAATCTCGTAAGCCTTCTCAAGATAGCTGATGGTCTCCGGGACCATTCCTATCTGGTTGTACAGTTTGGCGGCTTCTAACTGCGCGTCGAAATCTTTCGGATTACTCTTTGCCTTTGCAATGGTCTCTTGCACGGCGGCCATCGAGGGCTGGCCGCCCTGCCCCCCCTGCGCGCCTTGCATGCCCGGCGTCTGCGTCACCGGCACCGTGCGCGCATGGCTGCTGTTGTAATACTGAGTCCAGAAGAAGCTGGCGATGAAGCCGAACGCCAATCCTACAAGACCAAACAGGTACTTGTTCTTACTCACGATGGATCTCCCGGGCATGCGATGAGGCTTGCGCTAACTCGATCATAAAATGGCCTCGAGGCCGGTATCTGGAGCGGGTCTGTAAGCCGAATTCTGTGCTCGCTCCCGGCCGCGCGTCCCGCGGCGATGCCGCGAAGCACACGAGCCGGTCGCAAAAGCGATGGCCATTCATCTAGGCGGCGGATTGCTCCGCTCGCTCGAGCGACCTACCCGGAGGTCGTTGCAGCCTTGCGCGCTATAGATCGAGGATGGAAACGCCGGCATTCGCCTCGCCTCCCTGCTCGATCTGTGCGCGCAAGGCCGCATCGGACGGACAGCCCTGATGACGCCTCCCTATTTGGTCTTGCACCGCGGAGAGTTTGCCTAGCCACGAAGTGTCGCCACCCGTGCTGGTGGGCTCTTACATTAAGCCCTTTCGGGCCCCACCGTTTCACCCATCACCTGTGCCCCTCGGGCGTTGCCGCCCGTCGGGCCATCGGCTGGTCTCTTCTCTGTTGCACTTGTCGTCGGGTCGCCCCGCCTGGCCGTTAGCCAGCCCGCTGTCCTACGGTGTTCGGACTTTCCTCTCGCTCTCCACCCGTCTCGAATCGATATTTCAGGTCCGAGATTTCCTGAAAGCCAGCGGCCATCCGACCCGCTCCAAAAACCGTCTAAAGTATATCATGCGGGAGATTATTCCGGCTATTGAGGCGGGAGAATATGAGGAGTCAGGGGCTTTGCCGGGAGCGCGGGCGGCGAAGGGATCATTCGAGACTCTCTCCGAGAAATCCGCTTGCCTCGATTACGATCCATACCCCGGACTCAATCGTTGTCCGGGGTGTCCTCTTGCGGCTGGACGACGTTGGATCGAACGTCTCCTGGATTCGTTATGCGCAGCTGGAACCTTCCGAGGGCGTCGATCTTTTTGGCGCTCAGGAGGATTATCAATCTATCCGCGAGCACCTTGGCGGGAGCCTGCTGCCGGACTACCACGTCCGATTTAATAAACTCGACCACCGCGCCGTCGCGGAAGTTTTTACCGCTGATCACGATGCGGCTGCGATCATCGTCTCCGCGCCCGGACTTGATGAGCGCCTCTGACACTTCCGGGCCCGCAACTTTCAAAAGGTGATCGGCCGAGGGAACCCCGCCGCTGTTATTCGGGTTGATCACCTGGACGTTGAGGTCTCCGGGCTGCGCGAGCAGAGAGCTCAATTTGCCTCCCAGCTTCACGATTATGCGCGCGCTGGAGACGAAGCGGACGCGCTGTTGATTCACCTGAAATACCTGCCCGCCGCCCCCTTTGATCTTGACGTTCGTGCCTCTGCGGAAGTTGGCTCCGCGTATGCCGAGCTTTACTTCCTTCTGACCTGCCAGCAACAGCCCGGGATCGACGGTCTGGATGGAAGGCGCCACGGCGTTCAATTCCTTCTGGTTCGATTCGACTCCCCCGGGATTCACTACGGTCACGTTCATGGTTCCGGCCGCCTGGGCGAACCGGCCCGGCACTCTCAGCCTGATCAGATTCTCATTGGAAAGCTTTATATTGCCGGAGGCGATCAGCCGGTCATTTATCTTCACCCGCGCGCCCGGCCTGAAGTTTTCGCCGAAGATCTTGAGAGCGAAGCTCCCCGCCCCGGCGATTACCGCCTCATTATGAGTCTTGAGATCCTGTATCGTCGGCCCGAAGACCGTCAGGTCCACCTCGTTCGATTCGAGCGAGGGCACGACCGTGTCCTTTACCTGGACCTTGAGCACGCCCACGGAGCTCGCGAACCCTCTGGGCACCAGGGCCTGAAGCTCGGCGGCCCCGTATCGCGTGCTCAGTTGCTGGCCCGAGACGTGAATGGCTGAGCTGGGCCGGAAGTTCTTTCCGAGCACCCTGATGGTGAAGGAGCGAGCGGGACCGGGAACGCGGCCCGGCTTCACTTTTTCTATTACAGGCTCGAGCGGGGCCACGACCAAGGCGACTGAATTCGAGAGAGCCCCGGCGGCCGATTTCACCTGCACGGGAAGGTCGCGCGGCTGCACCAGCAGGGCTTTGCGAATCG
Source organism: Blastocatellia bacterium (assembly GCA_035537555.1). Taxonomy (GTDB): domain Bacteria; phylum Acidobacteriota; class Blastocatellia; order UBA7656; family UBA7656; genus DATLMR01. The sequence continues at coordinate 2,170 of DATLMR010000316.1, read as the reverse complement.
TGGCTTCCAGGGCCGTCCCGTTGCGTATGAGCTTCGCCCCCGTCTCTTCTCCCCCGACGACGAGCACCGACCCCTGCGTGAGATTGCTTCCTTCAACTATGAGCCTGAGATTTTGAGGGCGGGCCTGTTGCACCGAGGCGGGTGAAAGCGCCGTGATCACAGGCTCTCCCGAGCCGGCCTCATCGGGTGCGGCTTTATCGAATGCGACGATGACTATCTCGTCGCCGCCCGGGGCGGACCTGACGGCCATCACCGTGCGCGACTTTTCGTTAACCTCGATGCGCCTCAGCTCGCTACCGATCGCCTGGTGCGATTCGAGCTCTCCCGTCTGCGTGTCGAAAGCGAATAGGACCCCCGTGGCCGACGCGACAAATGCCACCGACGCGGCTCCGTCGAAGACGACGTTGTTAGAGCGGGAGAACTCCACGCCGTCGGGAGGGGTGAATTGCGACCTGACCGCCAGGCTCCCGCCCTGATCGACGACGATTGTGACGCCGCCCGCTTTACCATCTTTCTTTCCGCTCGCGCGCGTCACGCCTATCACGTCTTCGGAGCCGGTCGCGGCCACCGTCACTTTCCTCGGCGAAGATACGGGCAGGCTTCCCGAAAGGGCTCCGCTCTCCGAGTCAACCGCGAAGAGCCTATCGCCGGTCGAAGCGGCGATGTAGACCCGCTTTCCGTCCGAGCTGAATGCGGGGTTATTCGAATCGTCGAAGAGAGCCTCGCCGGGATTGAAGGTCTCCAATAAGACCAGACGCCCCTGCTCATCCACCTTGATGAGAGAGAGAGAGTTCGAGACCGAGCTTGCAACGGCCAGCCGCCGCACTCCGCCTTTATCGTAAAGCGCCGTCTCCGACGGACGCGCAAGCAAAGGGAGGCGCGATACGAGCGCGCCCGCTTCCACGTCGAACGACAGGAGCGAAGGCTCGTTGAAGCTGGCAGCGATGAAGCAGAACTTGCCGTCCTCCGATAGCAGGGCCCGCGTGGAAGTCGTCAGGAGCGCATCCTGAGGCAGCACCAGGAGGGCGCGCAGCTCAAGCTCGCGCGGCCTGGCGGCATCGATGATGCTCACGGTAGCCGGATTGCCGCTCGCGGGATCGTTCAGCGCCGGGACCGCGATCAGACGCCGCCCGCTCGACTCGACCATCGTGATCGGCCCTATATTCTCGCCCACGACCATCGAAGTGAGCAGCTTGCCCGAAGTCGCGCTGAAAGAGATCAGCGACCCGCCCGTGACCGACGATACGAATCCCGTCTTGCCGCTGGCCGTGATGAGAGGCCGGGCATTCTCGTCCAGTATGGCGTGCGTCGGCAGCGAAACGCTGCGGGACTCGCCAAGCTGCGCGCGATTGCCGCTTCCATGAACCACCACGAGGCTCATGGCCAGGAAGAACGAAATTATCGCTGTCAGCCTTCTATTCGGATTCAACGCATTAACTCCTGAGCACTAAACATAACCACGCGCGTCGGCGGGGGCATCGTTGGCAGGTATCTTAGTCTCATCAACCCGGTAATTACAAGGCAAATGAGCCCGTCTAGGATTACTCAATGTCCCGATAAAACCGAAGGCCCGGCTTATCTGTCTGGCATGCGACTCAACGCGCATGGCAAAATAATGTTCCAGAGAGTTAAAGGGGGGTATGACATGAAATTCAAGCCAGTAATCGCTCTCTTCCCGCTGATCGTGATAACGATGGCGCTGGTCGCCGCTCCGCTCGCGTGGGCGGCCGGACAGGGGACAGGGAAGCAACCGGGGAAACAGACCGCGAAGTCTAAGACCGCGAAATCCAAATCGACACAGAAGCAGGCCGCGAAGAAGGCCGAACCGAATCAGCCGCCTGCCGAGCACACGGGCGCGGAGCACAAGGCTGCCGTGGCGGGTGAAGTCGAGAGAGTCACGGTCGATGAGCTCAAGGCGAGGCTCGAAAAGAACGAGCCCGTAACGATCCTCGACGTGCGCAGCGAGGGCTCGTATGAATCGTCCGACAAGAAGATCAAGGGCGCCGTCCGCATGCTCACGGACGAGATCGGGTCCCGCCTGAAAGAGATCCCGCGCGACGCAATGATCGTCACCTACTGTACCTGACCGAGCGAAGCTACAAGCGCCCGTGCGGCGCAGGTGCTCATCGAAAAAGGTTATAAAAACGTGCGCGCCCTCAAGGGCGGCTGG
>DATLMR010000315.1:0-35494 GCA_035537555.1 Blastocatellia bacterium | reverse complement strand
AATCCGATGAAGCACTCGTTAATAGTAATCGCGATATTCATGCTCTCTTCTGCCTTCTGCGGATGCGGCAGGTCGGCAAGCTCGACGGGAGGCGCGGCGTCTTCAGCCCCCGTCTCCGGCGCGAGCCCCGGCGGTTCCCCGGCGCCCGCACAAAGACCCGGCCCGCCCGAAGCCATTTCGGCAAAAGGCCCGGCGACCGCGCCGGTTCTTCTTTCCGGGGTCTACACGATCACGGAGGTCGAGGATAAGGGTGTGGTGAAGATGTGGCCCCCGGATAATAAGATCGAGTTCACTTTCAGCCCGGACGGCACGTATGCGAGGAAGGCGATGATTCGCGGACGAGTCGATCACACGGACACGGGACAATACCGCGTCGAGGGCGGCAACAAGCTCATTCTCTCTATCGTCTCTTCGGACAATAAAGTCCAGAATCCGGCGAAAGAGATCAGGCACACGCTGGCCCTGTCCGCCGATGGTGACTCATTGAAGTTGACGGCGAAGGACGGAAAGGCCGCCACATTCAGGAAGACCGGAGAAGCCCCCGGCAATTAAAATTAACCCCACCTCACAAAAAAGGGCCGGGATGACGGGGCCGGCTCGCCGTCGCGCGCGGCTTTTATGCGAATGCGAGCGGCTCTTGAAATCGAAAATATTTTACACAAGAGGACGGCCCGGCCGCGTTCAGGTTCGAGAGGCAAAGTCGGTCCGCGACGATTTGTGATTTGGACTTTCCGGCGTTGGCCTATTAGGTTATCATTGGCAATGGCCGCTACGGTCTCAGGTGTTGAAGGAGGGTCGGCGTAGCGGGATTAACATGTAAGTATGACCGGACTAGGGGAGAATTAGACATGCGCGCCTACGATAGTATTAAGGCGGAGCGAGGGCGCGAGGTTAGTTTAGAGACGCCCGATTTTCTCGAGCAGGCCCGTCAAATGCTCTCCAGGAGTATCCCTGTCGAGATCCGAATGAGCGGCAGCAGCATGCGACCCGCTATCGAAGACGGCGACGTCATTACCATCGAGCCCGTAACGGAAAACTCGGTCAGGCCCGGGGACGTCATCCTCTACCAGACGCGGTACGACACGGCCGTCATCCATCGAGTCATTCGAATCGAAAAGTCGTCGTCGGATCGTACCGTCGTGACACGCGGCGATGCTTCATCGCAAACAGATATTCCCGTTCCTCTCCATCGAGTCATCGGGCAGGTCAAGCTTGTCGAGCGCGCAGGCGAGCGGATCAAGATGGTCAGCCCGAAATCTCCATTCACTTTGCGATTGCTGGCGTTCCTTCACCGCCTCAGGTTCTGGTCGAATCGTTGACTTCTCACCGGTCCCGAGAAGACTTCAGTTAGCGCCGATCTTGCCGGCTGCCAGGAGCCCGAGTATCACCAGCCCGAGTACAATCCTGTAACCCACAAAAACGAATGTCGTGTGCTTCTGGAGGTACTTCAGGAGAAACTCGATAGAGAGGTATCCTGAAATCGCAGCGACCAGGGTCGCGACAGCCAGAGTACCCCAGTCAGTATGAACCGACTTCAGGGCCTTCGGCAGTTCGAGCAGGCCGCTCGCGGCAATCGCGGGAATGGACAACAGGAAAGAGAAGCGGGCCGCCGTCTCGCGGGTAAGCCCCATAAACAATCCTCCCGTGATGGTGCTGCCTGAGCGGGACGAGCCTGGGATCAGCGCGAAGGCCTGGGCGAATCCCACCACGAGGGCGTCCCACGCCGTGAGTTGCTTCATGTCCCTTCGTTGAGCCCCTACGATCTCCGCGACCGTGAGCACGACCGCGAGGCCGATGAGGCTGAACGCGATCACCCGCAGGTTCTTCGTGAGCGATCCCTCGATGGTGTCTTTAAATAGCAGGCCGATCACTCCCACCGGAATCGTGCCGAGTATTACGTACCATCCGAGCGATGCATGGTATCGCGTTTCGCCGTCTACGGGCCGGCGCTTGAAAAGAGCCAGGTTAGAGGTGATGAACGAGCGCGTGATGTGAAAGATATCGGTCCGGAAATAGACCAGTACGGCCAGAAGCGTGCCGAGCTGAATTACGGCTATGAAGGCGGTCCATTCATCAGGCCTTTCAGGATCGATCACTCCTAAGAGTTTGCCCGTTATGGTCAGGTGGGCAGTGCTGCTAATGGGTATGAATTCGGTAAGTCCCTGCACCAGACCGAGCAGGATCGCTTGCCACATCGACATTTTAACCTGTCCCCTTGCCTGAGTCTTTCGAGGGCGAGATACTACAGACAGTCCAATGCGACTGTCAATAAAGCTTCCATTAAACCGCGGAAGAAAACGGGCCCGCTTTAAGCGAAGGCCGGAGAGATGATTAATGACAAAAGAAGATAATCCCGGTTTGAGCATCTTTCTCAAGTACTGGGCGCTGTTTGCACTGCTAGGAGGTTTCAATGTCTACCTGTATGTGAATCGGGGAAACATGCTCTTCCTGGTCGTAGCCGTCGTGTGCGGAATCATCTTCCTCGGCTGGCTCTTCTTCTATCTGTATTACGTCCGGCGTAAAGAATAAAACGTTGGGTGAAGGGCGGATATAATTTCAAACCCTTTGGTTGACAGTCGAGCAATCGATTGTTTAAGATTCACAGTCTTGATTTTGGACTTGAAACCCACCAGAGTGGCCAGGTAGCTCAGCTGGTAGAGCAGCGGACTGAAAATCCGCGTGTCGGCGGTTCGATTCCGTCCCTGGCCACCAAAGAATCTATAAATTATAGCCGCATTGAAGTGATATTGATTTAGAGCATCATATGTAGGGTCAAATCAAATCGCACGATATCTCCCGAGCGGCGCAATGTCGTAGTTTTAGGTAAAAGACGACAACTATGGCTTGCACGTCCGGGTGGAAATTGCAGGTAGAAGAATAAACATGGCAGCTTAGACTACCCGGCCCGGTGCTCGGCCACAACCCGCAGTAACCGGGCCAAAGTGTGTTCCCCTGCTCCTCCATCCGTGCCACGACCGAGTGCGCTATTCGTACTAATGCACATATCACTCGTCCGCAGCGCCCAGATCACCATTGGCCGGACCAGTGATAACCTTTCCATACCTATCGTAGCGTGAACCGTGACACGGACAGTCCCACGTCTTCTCATCCGAGTTCCAGGCCACGATACAGCCGAGGTGCTGGCAGACCGCCGAGCGTTCGTGTAGCGTTCCATCGTCGTCACGGTACAAAGCCACCTTACCGAGCCCGCGCCGGATGATACCGCCCTCCCCCGGCTTTACATCTTCGGCAGAGTCTACGTCGCCGCTAGTTAAATAGCCCTCCACATATTCGGTTGCGACGTTGAGGTTTTCTTGAGCGTAGTCGCGGGCCGCCCTTAGCGATTTGCGTGAAGGGTCGTAGAGCGTGGTCCAGGGACTCTCTTTTCCGCTGATGAGATCAGTCAGCAGGATGCCCGCGATTGTTCCGTGCGTCATCCCGTTGCCCGAATCCCCTGTGACGATGTAAACATTCTCGTCGTCCATCGGGTTGCGACCAATGAAAGCCAAACTATCTACAGGCTCCATCACCTGCCCGGACCACCGGAACTTTATATCTTTAATCAGAGGCCACCGCTCCCGCGCCCAGGCTTCGAGCCGCCCATAGCGGTGCTCCGCATCATCTGACTGGCCGGTCTTGTGGTCCTGGCCCCCGACGAGCAGCACATCGAAGCCGCCAGCCGAGTCTAAGTGATACAGCCTGACGTAGTGGTACGAAATAGTTCCACTCTGCTCAGACATCCCTTTATACTCGGCCGTATCCCAGTAGAGCGCTTTCGTCACGGAACCCTCCGGTACCAGCGCGCCTATCACATAGGTTGTATAGGGTGCCTGTTTTGTATGAATGACAAACCGGTCATTGATCGGGGTATTGGTCGCGACGACCACGGCTCCGGCAGTCACAACCGCGCCGCCCTGAGTTTCAATATGGGCTTCCGAGCCGCCCTCTATCTTTGTGGCATGAGTTCCGGTGAAGATTCTCCCGCCGCGCCGATCTATTGCCTGAGCTAGCCCGGCGAGGTACTTCAGCGGGTGGAACTGGCCCTGTCCTCGGAAGCGCAAGCATGGTCCAGTATCGAACCCTTCTATTGGCGCGCGCTCGACCATCTTAACATCGCTTAGCCCGGCACGGTGCGCGGCCTCTAGCTCCTGCTCCAGCTCTTTCGACGAGTCACCGGGCGGGGCAAACAGGTAGCCATCGAGCCGTTCAAAATCGCAGTCTATTCCTTCTTCGGCAATAATATCTTCAATACGAGTAATCGCCGCTGTGTGGCTTTCGGCGGCGAGCCGCGCGCCTTTTCCGCCGTGATACTTTTCGAGATCATAGTACCGGTCATCAAGGACATTGACCAGATGCGCAGTCGTTCGCCCGGTCATCCCGCCGCCTATAGCCCCGTCATCCAGTACAACTACTGACTTGCCCGCGCGCGCGAGCAGGTAGGCTGTAGTCATCCCCGCGATTCCCGCCCCGACTATGCAGACGTCTGCCTGTGTGTCTTGCGTCAGCGAGGGATAGGAAGGTACTTCGGCGGTAGCCATCCAGACCGAGACATTTTCTTCCGGCTTATTTTCCATCGATGTTACCCCTCGTCATAATGTATGGGTCTTTCGGACTCAAAGTAAAACTACATAATATCTATTAGAACCCCTACCGTCGACTGCGGGTTGAAGCCATCGCGCCATGTTCGGATCGCGTTCTTCTCCGGCCACAGAATAACTGGCTCGCTGTAATCGCTCCCGAACATGCTCTTTGCGTATGGCATTGAAGCGCATGCTCACTGTGAAACTCGACTGCTTCGGGTCGCCCAGTTTGATGTGCAGGATTTTGTTCCCGTGCTGAGAGCTTTGAATCTGATACGTATAGGGAGATTCGATTTGAAAATCCGTGATCTTCTGGAAAAGCGTGTCGTGCGGGACAGGTATCCATAGATCAACTCTCTTCGTCCCGGTTGGAATGTCTTTGACAGTTGCTTTGTATTCAAACTCAGCCTTGTCATTGATGCCGTCAGCATCAATGACAAGGTTGAGCGCAAACTGGAACGTACAAGTCTTTTCATGTCTCCTCCTTCAAACCGATGCGGAGTACTTAGAAGCCGTACTGGAAAAAGAGATTCACGCGGTTATCAATGCCGCGCCTGAACCCTTTGTAATCGGTTCGCCAGCGCAGGTAATCTGCCCCGATCGTGAAATTTCCTCCGGGCGTGATACGGTTGGCCAGATAGAAGGCCCTGTTGCGCGTGCGTCCTCCGTTCGGGACGTCTTCATCAACCGGGTCGTCGGTTGAGAGGCCAGGGTTGAGAGACAAGTAGCGCGAGACCTTGAGGTTCGCTTCCGACCATCCGCCGCGCCCGCGTATCTCGCGGCCATTGGTCAGGTTGATGCCCTGGCCTGCGCCCCCACGCGTGTCGCTCATGTTGCGGCCCCACCAGCCCTCCCCGCGCAATGAAACCCTGCTTGTGAAAGGAACGGCGAAGTCGGCGTTGATTAACTGGCTATGGAATTCATCGCGACCGGCAACGAGACGCGATGTTTTCAGGAATCCATAGAAGCCTGAAATGCCAAAGCTCGCGTTTCGGTCCTTGCCCGTAGGATGCGAATATCCGACGCGGGCCTGGAAATCGGGGCGGGCGGATTCTTCGCCATCTCGAAAGCCGTTATTGTCGAGGTCGGCAGCATCAATTGCGCCGGTCAACCCTACGCCGCCCGTAAGCGAGAGCCTGCCATGCCCCGCTTTGGGTTCATAAGAAGCCCGCAACTGCGGCCTGCGGTCGCCGACGTTCCCCGCGTTCCATTGCAGCGTGTCATTGTTGACGGTCGGAAAGAGCGGCGATACCACGTCCCAGGTCTGCCCGGCGAGGATCGAGAAATCCGCCCAATCGAGGCGAAGAAATGCATGACGGATGCGTATTATCTGGCGCGATTCTGAGCCGCCGTTTTCAAAGTCCGTCTCCAATTTCCCCGACAGTTTCGCGTCACCAAGCCTTTCGAGTCGGGGGCCGGAGAAATCCATGCCGAAGCGGGTGAGGCGCGGGTGCATGGAAAAATCCCCCCTCGACAATCCGCCCGCCGCCGGGTCCGGAGAAGTAATGAACAAAGGTATCTGGGAGTTGTTTGGGCGCTGGCTGTCGAAATCAAGGTCGAGCCTGAGAAATCCATAGAACTTAAGCCTGTTTCCTTCACTGATGAGTTCAGGCCATTTCGCGGGTTGATTCTTGTCCTGCTGAGCAGACTGAGGAGGGGTTTGCTCTGTCACTTCTGAGGTCGAATGAGATGCAGTCGCAGGAAGGAGTTCGGTTTTACTCTCGGTAGGCTTGTTTGTTGCGTCTAGTCTGGCTTTGAGTTCCGTGACCATCTGCAATAGCAATCGGTTTTGATTCTCTACCTCCTCGACGCGGTGTTTAAGCGCTTCCGTTTCGCTTGGGGAGGCGGCCACTTCTTTGTTCGGAGGTTTCTCCGTCGCAACGATAACTGCGTTTGCCTGGGGTTTGGGAATGGCCTGAGTTGATTGTTGAAGTGTTTGCGCTAATGCGCTTGGGAGGAAGATTGAAATGACGCTGCAGATCGCGGCAATGTGCGGAATTGTTCTTTTCATAGTGACAGGAGACTCGCTTTCTGGCTCAGGAAAACGAGTCGCCTCGCCATCTATGAATAGATTACGTTCGGCGGTCTGCCCCTGAGCCTGTTAGGATGTGAGCCGATGATAGTCCCGAACCGGGACGTCACTTCACCAGCTCAATGTCTATGGTTCGGGCTCTTCGGATTTGAAACACCCGATGATCCCAGTTCTATAAAGCCGACGACTTTCATATATGATTGTTCTCCGAGGAAAATTGCTTCTTTAGGTTCTCCCACACTTGAACAGTTGCCAAGAGTAAGATGAACTCTGAGGGATGATAATCTGAGAGCAGGCAATTGCTCAAGCCGCACAGGTAAGCAGAAAGCATCAGACGCTGTATACACTAGCAGATCGTAAGAATCTAAGAAGGGCCATTTTAACCTGTTGCCGCCTCACGCCCGCGTCATAAAAACCATCATAATTGGGATTACAAGGCTTTGACGTTGGCGGAGGGGGCTGGTAACCGGCCAAAGACTCACGTTGCCAATGCCCCCCGCTTTAAATCTGCCAGGCAGGTGCGGTACGGGTCTACGGCGTCCCTGGCTGATATTGGCTGCGCTGCGTAAGACTCTTAGTTGCATTTGTAACGTCGTTTACGATCTCTGTTGACAATGCTGATGGTATATATAATACTCGGCCAGCCCAGGCCATAGCTGGCGGAACCTTTCACCGACGGAGTCCTAAATGCTTGGAAATTTCTGCGCGGCGGGCTTCAGTATTTTCTTACTCATCGCGAATAGTGCATCATCCTTTAACCTCAACAGGACCACCCCAACTACTCGGGCTTTTGCCCCCACCGTAAGCCTTGGCAATCCCAATAAGGGCAAAATCGCAATTTATGAAAGTAATGACAGCTCGGGGCTAACCATACCGGTGATAGCCTCTGCAGAGGCGATGAATACCAGCGTCACGGTTGAGTTCCAGCAAACGTCCAACACAGGCAACGTCGGATACACGGTAACTCATGGGCAAAGCGGGGGAGTGAGTCAAACCAGACCCGTCACCGCCGGGGCGACTACAGACTTTCAATTCAGGATTGCGACCAACAGCAATAAGCAAAATATCGGAACGGTAAACTACCGGTTTATAATTACCAATGTCACTGGTAGCACTGTAACGCCTCCGAATGTCAGGGAAGACAGCATAGTTGTGCAACGGCAGAATGCCGAAGAAGGTGGCGGGTGCTCCGGCTGCGGGTTCGACTTCTGCATTGGCACTGGAGGTAACTTCGACCCAAACTGTCCGAGCCCTATCCTGGTAGATACGCAGGGGAATGGATTTAATCTAACGGATGCGTCACACGGTGTCAGCTTTGATATTAATGGGGATGGGGCAAGTGAAGTCTTAGCCTGGACTGTCGCAGGTTCGGACGATGCCTGGCTCGCCTTCGATCGCAATCACAGCGGAACCATAGACAATGGGGCGGAACTGTTCGGCAACTATTCGCCGCAGCCTGAATCGTCGGGGCGAAATGGCTTCCTTTCCCTTGCCGAGTACGATAAGGCAATCTACGGGGGTAACGAAGACGGTATTATCGATGGCCGTGACGCCATGTTCTCTTCTCTCCGTCTCTGGAAGGATCTGGACCATGATGGCAGGTCGGATGAAGGCGAACTCTTCACGTTGCCATCACTGGGCGTGAATGCCTTTGATCTTGATTATAAGGAAAAGAAACATAGAGACGAACACGGCAACTGGTTCCGCTATCGGTCAAAGGTGTATGACGCGCGCGGCCAGCAGCTCGGACGCTGGGCTTGGGATGTATTCCTGACCGTTGCCAGGTAGAAGAGAACAGAAGCATTAGAGAATGGGGATGTCCGCCAGCGAGTCCAGGTGATTTGCTGGCCGATTGCATTTAGGGGTCGTGGTTCAAAAATGAATGGACTGACTATCCGAAGCGTTTATTCACGTTCTTGGATGAAGACCCCTTATGGGCTTTAACGGCGAATATTGGTGCGCCTTCCACAAATTTCATGCCTGCGGGATGTCCTATATACCATACTGCATCGGGGCTAAACGATTGGCGATTTGGAAGATTGACTTTGAAGCCGCCATTATCACCGATAGCGTGACCGCCCTTAGTTGTTTGCTCATGCATGATTAAGCTGAAAAGTATTCGTGATGCAGCATAGCCGGGCAGATATCCAGTGGGCGGCGTCTGTATAATCTCTCCGTTGATAAGTTCAGCCTTTCCCTTAACGCGGTACAAATCTTCGATGGTTGCTCCATGCGTCGTGGTCATAGCAGATTCACGATACCACAATTAATACGCGCCAATGTACATCACATATCATTAGCTTGCCACCTCGACCACCCATGCAAGGGTAACTCAGTGACGATCCAATCCCCCTAATGTATGAGCCATGAATACTAAAGGGAGGTCAGAGCCTATTCAATATCAGGCGGTTACGTATTCAAGCTGAGACTATACATCAGAAGTCGATGCGCCGACGTCTAAGGTGTCGCTTTAAGTGCTCGGCGGCCAAATAGCCCGGCTACTTCGGGACATCCCACTCGCCTGCGATGCTATTGACTACCCATCAGATTAAGCGTAAAAGCACGAGTAAGTGGACGCCAACGAGAGGAGTAACCCCTATGAAGAGAACAATGGTAGTTACGATTCTAGCACTCGCCCTCTGTCTGACTGCGATAGCTCAAGAGCAAGAAAAGAAGCCCTCCCCCGAGACTAAGCAGTCTGAAGCAAAGAGCCAAACGATGGATCACAGCAAGATGAGCCAATCCCGCCATACCGAAGATGAGGTAATGAAGCTCGAGGATCAGTGGATACAATCTCGTGCGACCAAGGACCCGACATCTACCAGGAACCTGCTGGCTGATGACTTCCTTGGCTCTAACCCCAACGGCGAGGCACAAACCAAGCAGCAGTTCGTAGATTCGGTCACGGCGGGCAATTTCGCCAGTGGTCACCCGGAGTATAGCGAGCGCAAGGTGCGGGTCTATGGAGACACTGCTATTTCAACCGGACTCGTCAGTGGAACAGGTCCTAATGGGGCAGATAGAATTCGGTATATGCGAGTATATGTGAAACGCAACAACCAGTGGCAGATAGTCGCAATACAAGCAACCCGCGTAACGAGCGGCCAGTAAGAAGGGGCGCGTGTAAGCTTGCTCGTCGCAATAGCTTCAGGTAATAAACCTGGAAAACCGCGATGAGCTTTTTAAAAGCCCCCATTCGACAGCCGTTCAACGGAAAATTGATGAAGGCGGCTAAAGGCTCGCTCGATGCGGCCGGCAAACAACCATAATAGATTCCTTGAGGGTTTGCGGCGGGGGATGTCGCTGATAACCGGTCAACGACCGGCGTTGCTGATGTCCCCCGCCTTCCATCTGTTAAGCAGGAGTGGACAGATGGCAGCCATATTCTATTAGAAATTCAATTCCATGTCTGCTCCCCACTCGGGGGATTCAGTAGCCAGCCAAGTCTAACGAGATCAGCGCGATTTACTTGTTATCCGAATAGCCGGTTTTAAATAGACCTCTATTCCTTTCCTGCTACTCGCTTGCGCTCGGTTTTGAGAGGTTCTTCCAGGTTCCGTGTGGTGTGCTCACTGATGCTCGGAAAAGACTCAGGCAGCCATTTGTTCGGTAAGGGATCGGGCAAACTACGCTCTCCCTTTTCCCGGGTTCCTTCTGTCGTGCTCACCTGCTGGTTGTTTCGCTGTGAAAGCAGTCTAAAAGGTGTCGAGATCAACAATATCAGAAACCGTAACGGAAGTATGTTCCACATCAGGCTGAAAAGAATCAGATCGACAAACGATGTAATGGCACCCTGCCCGAGAACCTTCCAGGAATTACTCACTCTTCGATCATTAAGCTTAGAGGGAGCATCCTTGAAGACGTGCTCGGCATACCTGGCAATCAGTTGATCTAGAGCCGCGTCGGTTTTAGTGAAGAAATCGTCTCTAGTACCGCTCAGCGCTTGAGATACAGCCTCCAGGTTGGTGCCGCAGGAAGCGCAGAATTTTCTTTCGCCCGAGTTATCCCTTCCGCAGTTAGGGCAGAACATATGTGGTTCTCCTTAATAATGATCATAAATACTATCTAAAGATAGGATACGGCATACGGGTCATGGAGTTCGGACCACGCCGCGACACGGTGCTCGAGGGGACCCTGCAAGCGCGGCTTTGCGACTCCGGTACAATCGTTTGATAGATTGCGACCTTACGGGCCGCCTCCTATTCTTTCTGCCCGATTATGTATGCTCGACGGCTGGGGTATTCTACCCCTTCATATGGCTCTCTCTCTATTACTTCCTTTACGACAAAACCTGCCGTTTTCAAGTAGCCTTCCACTTCTTCCGGCCGAAAGAAATTAAAGTCCAACGATACGTCCTCTCCCCACCACTCCTCCATATGGATCGTTTCCTCTCCCAGGTGAAAAGCCAGAAGCAGCAAGCCTCCAGTGCGCAAGACCCGATTCAATTCGCTCAAGGCCGGTAATACATCGTCTCGCGGAATATTAATAATAGAGTAGAAGGCTGCGATTGCTCCCCATGCCTCGTCTTCAACGTCGAGCTTGAGCATGTCGCCCTGCTGGAATTTGATACCAGGATTGAGTTTCCTGGCTTGCTCGACCATAGCCGGTGAGATGTCTATCCCAAAGACATTCACTTGTCGTTCGTGAAGATATCGCGCGACGTGACCGGGGCCACAGCCGAGATCACATACCGGGCCCTGACCCCGGACGGTATTAGCAAACCGGTCTAAGAGTTGACAGTCGAGAGGCTTGTGCGTCAACTCATCGAAGACTCTTCGCGAGTACTCCTCGGCAACTCTATCGTAACCGGCCCGTAGATTGTTTGCCTTCTCTGGATCCATGAGTAACTATAATGCAATCGAGCCACCTAAGACATCGCATTAGCTGGGATGCGCTAAGTATCGGATGAATAATGAGAAACTCGCTTTATGGCCTCTGTTGCGGGCAGCCATCAGGTGGTAGTCGAAGCCTCCAAGACTCTTTCGCCTGTCGTTTGGGCATGCGCAAAGAATGCGTTCACTGTCTAATGGGCCTGTTGGATTTTGCCGCCTCTTGCCGAGACCATCAGCCTGACTAACTCTTCGGTGATTTTAGGCTCGAGTCCTTCGGTGTGCCCCTTGTCGATGCGGACGACGTCCGCTACGATCCTGCCGTCCTTGCAGTCCGGATAGACATAAACCCGGGCCTTTCCGGGCGCCGGAAGAAGTCCCCAGGCCGGGTTGGGTGGATTCTGCCGCGTGCTGTCATAGATATAGCCTCCCTTTGTATCGACGATCTCCTCGGGACTGTGCCGCGCACCGCAAGAGTACTTCTTGGCCCAGTCCGAGCTTTCGGGCAACCCCTTGTCATCCATTTCGCGCTGGCCGGTCGCAAAGATGAACGAAAGGTCGGCGGCGGGAGGCTCGCGCAGGGCTGCCATGGTCGCACTAATCTCGGGAGAGGTAGACGGGCGGCCGCTGGCGGGCGCGCCGGCAGCGGTAGCGCCGGGAGCTCCTGCGCGAGGGGCGCCGAAACTTGCGCGCCCGGGATTACCGCCCAGGCGGCCGCCGGACAGGCTGAGCCAGCCATCCACCTTGTCTTTAAAGAAGTCCGTACGTATGAGCCGGTTAGAGGTCGAGCCGCCTTGCGAGTGCCCCACCAGCCAGAAAGCCCTGATGTTCTCCTTGCCGATCTGTTCAACCACCGAGTTGACGATGTTCTGCAGGTATTCGTCGTCGGCCGCGGACCACGCCCTCGTCGGAGAGTTAGGGGTGGCGATGACCAGGCGGTACTTGTCCTTGTAGTCCATGGCAGGGAAATAGTGGCGCTGCCAATTCCCGTACGAGCCAAAGCCGTGAAGGCTGAGGATGAAGGTGACTTTCTCACCCGGCTTCAGATCGCACGGATAATCGAGGAAGTAGGTTCGGCGGGTCTTCATCTCGACCACGGGTCCCGGGTTTATCACCCTTTCCGGAGGGCAGTCCTTGTCGGGACAGTGCAGGAAAGGCGGCGGGGCGCATGGAGCCCCGGCGAACTGAACCGTTTTTTCCTGAGCGTTCGCCATTGCCGCGAGCGCCGCCAGGATGCCGAAAGTAGCCAGCAATCTGATCGAATTGAGTGATTCCTTCACTGTTTCCTCCTATCTGACTTTATTCCAGCTTAGCACTATATTTGCCGTTGTTCAGGCTGATCTAAAGGAGAGCTTTTACCTTGGAACAGGGTCGCCGGGCCTGACGATGCGAATCCAGTGGTCCGTAAATTTATGGTTCAGGTCAGGCACTTCAACTTTCGGCATGTGGCAGGTCACGCATTGTTGCTTGCTAACGGGGCAGCCGCTTGCCTGTCGCAGTTCGGTTTTTGGCTCTTTCGGGCTCGAGACGTGACAGGCGAGGCATTTCGAATCGTAGTAGGAGGCCTCGCGGACCATCTCGCGGTGCGGGTCATGGCAGGATACGCAGCTCATCCGGCTGTCATTGATCAGGTGGCCCCGGCTATTCGCCATGCGGTAGGGCTGGAACCTCACGTTATTCAGCCCGCCCCTGTCCTCAAGAAGCATCACCGCATCGAAGCTCATATGGCAGGCCCCGCAGAACTCCTGCATCTGGTCCAGCGCGTCCAACTTTTTCGGGTTGAATATCCGGAGGTCTTTCGGGTCTTTAAGCCTGACCGCCGCAATGTGCTTTTCGCCGGGGCCGTGACAGGCTTCACAGCTCACGCCCGGGCTCAGTTTTTCAATCCCCAGCTCGGACCCGCCCGGGGCTCCCGTCGAGTGGCAGGCGAAGCAGCCCTTCGAGGTCTCTTGATTCATCGGCCTTCCCAGAGCGTCCTCGAGAGAGCTCGGTACCGATCTGGAATGGAGTGTCGTGATGCCGAGCCCCTGGAGCGGCTCATAGTAACTCACCCGGCTTTCGTAGTAATTGCCGTTGTGCTGAAAGACGTAGGTCTGTCCCGCCACGCCCTTCCCGAAACAGTAGAGGATTGGCTCGGAGATCGAGTTCGTTCCGTCGCTTACGGAGTAGATGCTGCGGTCCCCCTGCCGAGCGATCTGGTACGTGTAAGGACCGTTGCGGAAGGCCATTCGGGTATTCGCGCTTAGAATGCTACAGTCTGCCGCCGCCCTTAGCGCGTGGGCCATCGGAGTGTCGAGCTGGGTCGCCTCGGCAGTGTGGCACCTCGCGCACACGGCGCTGCCGACGTACCGGGCTCCCGAGGAGGCGAGAGTCGGCCTCCACTTCGACAGGGAATCATCCGTCTGCGCCTGGCCCGGGCCATAATGGGGCCGCGCGTTACCGAAATTGAAAAAGGCGCAGATCGCAAATAGCGACAGGGCGATTGCTCTCTTGATGCGGTCCGCCATTCATTTACCCGTGGACGGTCGTGCTCGGCTTACTTCGTGATTACGAACGGCACCTGATGCGTGACGACCTTTCGTGTAACGACATCCGTGACCTGAATGCCGGCGGTGTACTTACCTTCGCCGAGCTTTGCCAGGCTTACATACTTTGCGAAGGTGAGATGGGGAGACGGCTCCTTTATTATGTCTCCCATCATGAAGTCTATCGGCTTTACGACCGCCTTGCCGTCTTTCATGATCGTCACGCTTACCATTACCAGAGGCTTTCCCGTCTCGTTGTTCGCCGCGTTATATGCTTCGAAGAAGATAATCAGGTTATCCGTGGCCCGGAACTCGCGGCTGGGCGACGGGCGAATCTGCACTCCGCCCTGGCTGAAGACATCACCCGAAGGCGTGGCCCCGGCCCTCGGGTCGGCGGGCATCGCGAGGCGGCTGAGCACGACTCCGGAGGTAGAAAAGTCGGCGCCCGCGGCGGGCAGCACCAGCCTCTCTTTCCTCGCCGTAGTCTTACCCGAGAGCCTGTCTTTCACGATCAGGTCGATGCTGTAGCTGCCGGGGGAGAGCTCCATGTCCTGCCTGTAAAAGATATTGTTGTTCACGATCGACGCGAACTCTTCGGCCCCGAGGGCGACGTCGAAAATACCGCCGAGCCGCGAAATGATCTTATTGTCCGACTGGCGGATCAGGCCAAGGACTTCAAGCTGCATTCGCTGTCTCTCCCCCTTACGGTCGAACTTGACCGAGCTGGGCGGCAGCTCTATCGACAGGGGAATTATGTAGGTTCCTTCCCTGTACCTGAAAGGGCTCAAGTCGACGAAGACCGGCAGCGCGGGGTTGGTTTCAGCGGCGGCGAAGCCCGCGAGTAACTTCCTGTCGCCGTTCGAGAGTGTGATCACCTCATCCGGAGCCGTCGCGTAGAAGCCCGATCGCGAGATTACGCTGGCATCGGGCCTGCGCGTCTCAACCTTCAATTTTCGGAAACTGCCGTCATAATTCTGGTCCGTGCTGTAATAGGCCAGCGTATAGCGCGCCCGGACCTCCTCGTCGATCTGATTGAGGCCCCTGGCGATATCGTTCGAACCCTTGATGAATTTTCCGCCGCTGTCGCCCGCGATGCGGTAAAGGATGTCCTGCTCGCGGTTCAACCCTTCGTGCTTCACGTGGTCGAAAATGTTCTCGCCGCCGACGGCCCTGATACGGGTCTCGCTCGAATTCAAAGCGGAGACGCCTTCCAGAGGCGACTGGGGCACGTTCGCCCCCGACGTCGGCTGCCCGCCTTTGAGTCCGGCCGAGTCGATTATGTATATCGCGACATTGGCCCGGTTGGCTATGTCGATCGTGCTCTGTACTTGCCATTCGAGGGTGGACGACGCGATAAACCCCTGCGAGAACATCACGAGCGTCTTCTTTCCCGCGATCAAGCGCTGGGCCTCGCAGATTGCCGCGAGCGCCGCGAGTATAGGCCGGGCCTGCTGGAGGCTCAGCTGCGACCGGAGCTTGACGAATTGCTCAAGAGCCCGCGAGGCGAGCTGGGCCCGGATGAGCGAGCCCGGGTCCGTCGCCCCTTCGAGCGATTTCAGCACCTCCCTGTTATCGTGTATGGCTCCCGCGATCTCGCCCTGTTCAAGGTTCTTGGAATTGGTGCTTACGGAATAGGCTCTCTCTACCGCCGAGATCAGCTTCGCCTTGTCGTGCGTGAAGGTCTGCAAGAGCCTCAAGTTGTTTGAGACGGCGAATACGGCGACCGTGTCCGTGTCGGATATGTTCTCTCGAATATATTTCAGAGTCCCTTCGCGGACGTGTTTCAGGTCGGCCAGTTCCGTCGTCTGCCCGTCGACGACGAGCGAGATGATGTTCGGAGGCCTGCCCGCCGAGAGGGCCGTCGCGCCGGGACCGGTATCTCCCGGTTGCCCCGCCGGGGAGACTCCTGAAAGTGGGGGATCGAAAAACTCTACCCTTTGCCGCACGCCGTTCTCATATATCTCGAAATCCTCGGGCTTGAGGTCCGTGACGTACTTTCCTTTCTTATCCTTCACCATCACGTCTATGTTGACCAGGCGGGCCTTCAGGGTCAGTACGTCGTCGCTCTTTTGACTCTCCTTGCTGTCCTGAGAGCGGGCCTGAGCCGCGAACAGGCAGACGGCCAGGATTAAAAAGAACCCGTAAGGGCGGCTGGCAGCGCGCATTTTAAGAAAGGCTTTTTCGACTGACACTCTCGACCTCCTTGAGCCGTGGCGGCGAAGCGGCGATCCCGGTGCGCGGGTTAACCAGGCCTACACCCGCCCTACGACTTGACTGTATATACTCCTGAGCCGCGTGGGGTTATTACACCTTCGCCCTTACGTGTGGCCCGCCCGGAAAGAGCCCTCCTATACTATTCTCAAAGACGGCTCCAGGTCTAGCTTTCCGGCCGCCTTCGCGGGCGCGGCCCCGCTCCGGCAGATGTGATACCGGCCTCCGGTGTTGTACAATCGAGATGGATTCGACGCGACCCGACGGAGCCTGGGACGGACCTATGCGGCGCGCGCTTCGGATCCAGCTTTTACAATGTCCAGAATATTTGCGCCCCTTTTTCTAAACATTATTCTCCGTAGATCCGTACATCGCCTTGATCCCTGTTTGAATCGAGCCGGGCAAAAAGTATGAGAAACTTCTATTCATTTTACTCAGACGCATTAAAGATAGCTTTGCAATCCATCTTCGCGCACAAGCTCAGGGCATTCCTGACCCTCATCGGAATTATCTTCGGGGTCGCGTCGGTCGTGGTCGTCGGCGCGTCGATCAGCGGGCTCAACTCGTACGTGATCGAGAGGGTCTCGAAGGTGCTCGGCATCAATCACTTCATGATCGCTCGCATAGTCACTAACGGCCCCGTGAGCGAAGAAGAGTGGAAGGAGATGGACCGCCGCAACAAGCGGCTCGAATGGGACGATTTCGAGTGGGTCGTCGCCAATTGCACGTCCTGCGCCGAAGTAGGCGCCCAGGTCCAAAACAGCGTCGACCTGAAAGAGCAGGGGCAGGAGCTTTTCGGTACTCAGGTGAACGGCGTCACCTCCAACATGGCCGACATAGAAGACAAGGAGATCGTCGAAGGCAGGTTCATCCTGCCGCACGAAGTCGATAATGCGTTGCTCGTCTGCGTCATCGGGTATGAAATCAAGGAGAAGCTCTACCCGGGCGCCGACCCGGTCGGCAAGGAGATAAAGATAAAGGACACTCCGATGAGAATCGTCGGGGTCGAGGCAAAGAGGGGCTCGATGTTCGGACAGTCCCTCGACAACCACGCCTACATACCGCTCACAACCTACGGGCGGATGTTCGGAAGGCGGCAGAGCTTGCAGATACACGGCAAATCGCGGGACCGCGAACGTTTCCAGGCGACCATCGAAGACGCGCGCATCGCGCTCCGCAACCGCCACAAGCTCAAGGGGCACGAGAACGACGATTTCGGCCTCGTAGACGTCGAGGCCTTGAGCAACCAGATCGACCAGTTCACGGGGAGCATCGCGCTCGTCGTCATCCCCATAACCTTCATCTCGCTCGTCGTCGGGGGCATAGTTGTAATGAACATCATGCTCGTAAGCGTCACCGAGCGAACCTTCGAGATAGGGCTGAGGAAAGCCGTGGGAGCGAAGAGGAGTCACATCCTGGTCCAGTTCCTCATCGAGTCGTCTATCCTCACGATTATCGGGGGCGTACTCGGCCTGCTCCTGGCCGCGGGACTCTCATGGCTCGTCTCCGCCACGACGCCTATCCCGATGACTATAACGGCGACCTACGTGCTGCTTTCGGTCCTGTTTTCGGGCGGGATCGGGTTGATCTTCGGGATTTACCCGGCGTTCAAAGCGGCGCGCCTGGACCCGATCACGGCATTGACCAAGAACTGAGAAGCTGGAAATCAAGAGGATTACCTTGAACGTTAAATCATTCTTCCCCACGGAAACCCTGAAGATGGCGGTCGACAACGTCCGGGCGCACAAATTCAGGAGCTTTCTCACCACTCTCGGGATCGTAATCGGGGTGACGACCGTCATTGCCATCTCTTCGATACTGACGGGGCTGCGCAACAACCTCGTTCAGGTGATCGAAAGCTACGGCACGAACAACATATACGCCTTTCACCTCTCGACCGGCCCGAGCGTGGGGAACCGCGACCGGTCGGAGTGGAAGCGGAAGCCGCTCAAGCCCGAGGACGCCGTGGTGATAAAAGAACAGGCGGCGGCCGCGGCCGAAGTCGCGACCATAGGGTTTATGCCCTGGAGATTCGACAACACGATCACGTATCAGGGCCAGACCTTCAAGCGGGGAGAGCTGCAGGGCGCAAGCGCGAATTATGCCGACACGACCAATTTGATCATCGACCAGGGGCGTTTCATCTCCGACATGGACGATCAGCACAAGCGCGACGTGATGGTCATAGGCTCGAACGTGGCCGAAGCCCTCTTCCCGCACAAGTCGCAGGTGGTGGGCACGGAGGTCCTGCTTGGGGGGCGGCCTTTTGAGATCATCGGCGTGCTTGAAAAGAAGAAGAGCGGCTTCATGGGGGATGGGGGCGAGGACAACGTGCTTTTCATTCCCTTCAAGACCTCGCGCAAGATAGCCCCTCAGGCCGACTTCATGATGATCGTGGTCCGGGCCAGGAGCGGGCAACTGGTCGACGCCCTCAATCAGACCGAAGGGATTCTACGCCGCCAGAGGGGAGTGAAATTCAGCGACCCTAACGACTTCGACCTCGCTACGGCCGACAGGTTCATCGCGCAGTTCGACAGCATCACCGGCGCGCTCGGCATGATCATGATCGCCATCTCGAGCGTGGGCCTGCTCGTGGGCGGCATCGGAGTGATGAACATCATGCTCGTGAGCGTGACCGAGAGGACGAAAGAGATCGGCATCAGGAAAGCGATAGGGGCGCGGCGCGGCGACATAGTCACCCAGTTCCTCTTCGAAGCCATGACTCTGACCCTGCTGGGAGGCCTGATCGGAGTAGTCCTGGCCGTCATCGTCAGCTGGGTGATCATGCTCCTTATACCCGAGCTGCCCGCCTCGATTCCGATATGGGCGGTAGTCACAGGAATCAGCGTGTCGGTGGCCATCGGCCTCATATTCGGCGTCTGGCCCGCGCGAAAAGCATCCCGGCTCGATCCTATAGAGTGCCTGCGGTACGAGTGACCCCGGCATCGCCGCAAATACCGCTCGCGACCGGCTGCCAGACCGTGGGCGGCCTCTCGACCAGGTGGCGCGCGCTTTCGATTATCCTTCGCGTGACCGCCTCCGGCTCGCCTCCATGTTCGAGCAGTTCAGCCCTCGCGAGCGGCTCGCCGTAAGCGATCTTGACCTCGACCGACCTGTACCTCTCCCACATGATTTGGAGGACGGCCCCGACCTTCTCGCGGTCCCTTCTTTCCCGGCGGAGCTTCGTAAGCGGGTGCTTCTGCGCGAGTGGGGAAGAGACTCCGCTCACGATGGCCGTCACCACGCGGACATTTTTGGCGAGCCTGACTATCAGGCCGATGCTCTTCGACCAGTCCTCCAGCGCGCGCGAGGCCTCGTTCGAGATTGAAGGGTCGGGCTCGATCTGCCCTCCGGGAAAGATCAGGACCGCCCGCCCTTCGTTCAAACGCCTGACGATCTCGCGCAATGCCGTTATTTGAAAATCGGACCGGTGCTTCAGGTAGATTATGTGCTTGCTCGTCTCTCCGATCGCGCGAAGGAAGGGCCGGTCAGCCGCGACGATGAAGAGATCCTTGCGGGGCAGGCTCGCGAAGAGGGCGATCGAGTCGGTCAGGCCCGGGTGATTCGAGGCGACGAGCAGAGGGCCTTCTAACGGAACGTTTTCTACGCCCGAGACATGAAGGCTCCCGACGTTCTGCCAGAGGAGAGCCGCCGCGCCCTCGCACAGGCAGGTCCGACCAACCGCCGCGTCATACGCGAAGACCTCCTCGGCGAAGCGACGGGCCGCCCGCCTGCATAGCAACTCCAGGACGCCCCGCCCCACGCGGACCTTTTCGAGCCCGAGCGCTTCGAGAAAATCTTCTGTGTTTATCTTCGTAAGCGCGTCAATAGTGGCGGACACGTCCATAGTTTTTTCCACGCTCATTCGACAATGATCCTGAATCGGATGGAGCTACCTGAAACGGTCGCCGGTCGCGATCCCGGGCCGGGGCATGGCTTCCGGGTTCTACCTCGTCAGCCTGCTGTAGATCCCGGGCATTCTTTCGGGAAGGCTCAGAATGTCGTCGATGATCGTGTAACCGACTTCCCCGTACAGGTCCTTGAGCTGGTCCTCGGATTCACGGTCTATCGTGATGCAAAACGGCGTGATGCCGTCGATGCGCGCCTGCCTGAGGGCCATTCTCGTATCTTCGCGCGCGTAGCGGCTATCGCCGTAATCGTGGTCATAGGGCCGCCCGTCCGAGAGCACGATCAACAGCTTCGTTCGCGCTTCCTGCGCGGAGAGGCGCATGGCCGCGTGGCGGATAGCCGCCCCGAGGCGGGTGTTGTTCTGGTAAGTTATTCCGCCGATCCGCCGCTCGATCTCGGGCGAGTAGCGCTCCGAGAAATCCTTGATGACGTAAAACTTCACGTTGCTGCGGCCCTCGCTCGTGAATCCCTGCATCGCGTAGGCGTCGCCCACGGCTTCGAGCGCCTCGCTCATCAAGACCAACCCCTCTTTCTCTATATCTATGATTCGCTGCCCCGGCTGGGTGTAAGGGTTGTTAGGGTGGCGCGATATCGTCCTTGCGGTGGAGCTCGACATGTCGAGCAGGAACGAGACGGCAACGTCCCGCTCCCTTCGGAGCTTTCGCATGTAAAGCCGGTCGTCGATCATCCCGGTGCTGCGCTTGTCCAGGGCGTAATCTATAACGGCTTGCAGGTCGTAGTCCTCGCCGTCGACCTCGCCTCTGAGACGTTTGAGGTTTTCGGGCCTCAGCATCTGGAACTGGTACCGGATCGAAGAGATGATGCCCGAGTACCGGCTGCGAGCCATCTCGACGAAGCCGCGCCCGCCCTGCGCGCCCGCCCGCTCGATCACCCTGCACCAGCGGGTGCGGTAATCGCCAAGCTCGCGGTCCCACTCGTCGTAATAGAATGCGCGGTCCCCCTTTTCAAGGTCCTGCTCGATCGATTCCGTGGCCGTCGCCCTGGTGAAATAGTCCCGGTCGGGCTGTATCTCCTGCGCCTGCCTCTCCGACCAGAAGCTGAAGGGATCGTCGCGCGCCTCCACCTGGCTATGCTGGTCCGACATCTCCGTGCCGGAGTCGACGGCCCCCGCCTGGTTGCCCTGTCCCTCGCCGTCACCCGGGGAGGGCGCTTCATCATTTTGGGAGTCGGCCTGCTTGGGGGTCTCGACGAAGAGGTTATAAATGTGGCGAGTCGCCATAAGCGAGTCCGCGACCGTTGCTTCCTTGAGGAAGACGTAGCTCGCGAGCACGTTTTCGATGTCGCGGACGGCGGCCGGAAAGGCCCGCCGCGTCTCCGAGGTCGCGCCCCCGCAGACGGCGATCTGAAATAAAAGCTCGAAAGGCAACAGCTCCAGAGGGATCTCTTCGATCCGGGGCCTGCGTTCGAGCAGGCGGCTTCGCACGAAGTCGAGATCGCGTCGGATGCCCCTGTAGGTGGCCCGCAGCAGAAAATCGATCCGCCCGTTCTCTATCGTCGTGAAGAGCCGCAGGGCCAGATTCGAATTGGGAAATTCATCGAGCACATGCAGGAAATCTACCTCCGTGCCTTCAGGCTCGGCAACGGGCGCTTCAATTCCATAGGCCTCGCGAATCTCTATGAGGGCGGCTTGCAGGCCGTGAAGGCCGCGCGCGTAGGTGTCGAACTCGATCTGCCCCGCCGCGTGAGCGGCCAGCACTTTGAAGAGGCGGAAGTTCTCCGACTCGGCCTCGAACTCCGCGACGACGGAGGGCAGGTAGATCGTTTTGCCGTCCCCGATTCTGGATTCGTCCGGAATGGAAGCGAGAGAGGCGACGTTGAGCGCCCGGCCCGTCAGTCCTTCCACGTAAAGCCTGAGCGTGTGGCCGACGGAATCGAGCGTCAGGCCCCCCTCGATCTTCACCAGGGCCTCCTGACTGGTCTTTGATTCGAGCGCATAGTAAGCCTGGGTCTTACGGGGACTGCCGGACGAGGCCTCGATCCCTCTCTTCGCCCACTCTCGGAACTGGCCCATAGTCGCGGTCCGCAAAGCCATGGGGCTGGCCTTGAAGCACTCGACTGCGGCCGAGCTGTTCGTTTCCGCGATCTCTTCGATCACCTCAAGCACGGCTGCGACCACGGGCGCGCGGCCCCGCTCACCGCCCAGCCCGGCCAGGTCGGCCACGATTTGCGGGCTCGCTTTCATGAAGTGATAGCTGGCGGCGTTCCCCTGTAACGCGACCCTCTGCGCCAGCGAAGTCCACCGGTCGAAGGCCTCGTCCCCGGCTATGCTCAAGACCCCGCTCGCCGCCTTGAAGTACTGGAGGGCCACTCCTCCCGACCTGTCGAGGTAGGCTTCCGTCATCGAAAAGAGCCTGTCGAGCGCTTCCGAACCTGCGAGAGCGGCGACCTGCGGCAATACCGCGAAGAACTCCGCGGCGGTCCCTCCGGACTTGTAGGCGAACGTGGCCGTGAGGGCCAGAGCTCGATCGATCAGGGTGGCTCTCTCGCTTTCGAACGCGGCGGCGAGGCTCTGGATTACATCGGGGGCGATCCTCAGCATGTCATTGCTGTGCTTGACGGATTGGCGGGCGAGCTCCAGGCAGATCGCGAGCACCTGGGCGGCGCGGTCGGGGTCTTCGATCGCGCCGATGATCGACGGCGCCGTCTTGAAACTTTCGACCGCCGTATTGGAAGAGAGCGCGGCCTGCTTGCTGACCAGCCGGAGCACCTGCGACCGGAGCGCGACATCAAGCGACTCAAGGACCCCGGCGCTCATCTGGAAGAACTCGACCGCGGAGTCCTGGCTCGTGCCCGCCAGACGTTTGCCGACCTCTCCCCACAGGCGAAGGTCTCCGGCATCGATATGGCGCGAGACTTCCGGGGCCGCCCTCAACATCTCGGCCGCCGCGCGAAGATTGGACGCCGCTATCGAGACGGCGGAATCAAGCGCAGCCTTCACGTGGTCATAAGGCAGCGCGCCGATCCGCCTCGCAATCGAATCGATGTTCTGGCCCGGACCTCCCTTGAGGTGGCGCTTCAACGTTCTCCTGATCTCCCGCTCGGTCGTTTCCATAGGCGCTTTAATGATAGCAAACCCCGGTGCGATTTTCTTCAAGGCGGCCGCGGGAGCGCCGGGCCTCGCATTCGGGCACGCGGTAGAGATCGGTGCCGGACCCCTTGAGCTTGAGAGAAGGTAGAAAACGAATGGGCGAGCCGGGCGGTCAATCGGCGCGGCCCTCGACCAGCGCGGCGGCCAGGGTCCGGCCGAGGTCCAGAAGCCTTGCGACCTCTTCGGGCGTGTAGTCGTAAGGCTTGAACACGCCGATGCCGAGAGTGCCGCGAACCTCTCCCCGGTCGCCCCTGATCGGCACCACGATGGCCCCATTGACTCCCGTAAGTTTCGCGCCCGAGGGAATGTCGCCCGACTCGTCGGCTTGAATGTTACAGGTGGAGACCGGTTCGTTTCGCTCCGCCGCGAGCCCCGCCATGCCTTTGCCTATGGGCACGGCCTCGACGATCTGGACAACGCGGGGGGCCAGGCCGACATGCGCCTTGAGCCTGAGCATGCCTTCTTCGATCAGGTGGATCGAACCCGTCTCGGCTCCGAACTCTTCTACGATCGCCTCCAGCTCTTCTTGCATGGCCGCAAGATACCAGCAGCCGCGACGAGCGTCAACTCGGCTCGCAAGAGGCGCGGGCCGCTTGACCGGCAGGGAACGCGCGCACGGGATTACTAAATATATTTAGCGCCGCGATCGGGAGGCGGCCATCGGCGCGGATTCAAGCCAAGATGCTGAAAACGGGCGGTTATTGCCTCGCGGTACTACCGATTCCGCGCCCCCGCTCTGGAAACTCCAGATTGAAAAGTAGTGAAACGGATTGACATTGAATGTAAAAAAGCATACTTTGAGCAGCTTGCTACGAGGAATTACAAGGCTCATCAGGTTTCAGTAAAAGGCTCGCTAAAATTTAATTAAAGCGGCTTGGGAGAGTGAGAGGACAGTAGCCTCCCCGGTTGTGTCGACTATTGTCCGGCCCTGTTCTTGAGGCCGGATTACGAAGGTAAGCACCAAAATATTAAGCAAGGTTGCATTCGCCCTACCGTGGATTACGTCTAGATCGATTGTGAGAATAATGACGAATGGTAGAGGAAGCAATATCTAGCTTTACGGTTTCGATTTTAAAGGAGAAGGATAACTATGAAGACTCTGAGATATACGTTTAACGCGTTGGTTCTATGTGCGGTATGCATGATTTTCAGCACGATGGCCCAGGCGCAGGCCACCCGCACCTGGGTTTCAGGCGTAGGCGACGACGTGAACCCGTGCAGCCGCACGGCCCCCTGCAAGACTTTTGCGGGAGCGATTTCGAAGACCGCGGCAGGCGGCGAGATCTCCGTGCTCGACCCCGCAGGATTCGGAGCGGTGACGATCACGAAGGCGATCACGATAGACGGCAGCTCGGCCGGTGAGCAGGCCGGTATTCTGGCGGCTCTAGTGAACGGCATAATAGTCAATGCCGGAGTGAACGATGTGGTCACTCTGCGCAACCTGTCGATAAACGGGGCCGGAAACGGGCTCGACGGAATCAGGTACCTGGCGGGCAAGCAAGTGAATATCGAGAACGTTCGAATTCATCGCTTCACGGGCGACGGCATCGAGATGACCACGGGCGCGAGTAACGGAAAGCTCTTCGTACTCAACTCGGTCATCAGCGAGTGCGCGGGCCTCGGACTCAGAATGACCAGCACGACCGGCACAATAAGCTCGGTCATCGAGGGTTCTCAGTTCATTAACAACGGAAGCGGGCTCGACGTTTTATCCACCGGAATCGCGACCGTCAACAACTCCATCTTCTCTTACAACACGAATTTCGGCGTCGTCGCCGAAGGGACCGCCACTATAAATCTGACGGGCAGCACGATCTCGAATAACCTGACGGGCGTCAGCGCTTCCGTGGCCGGTACCACTGTGCGAATCACGAATAACATGATTCTCAACAATGGCAATGGAATCGTAGCGGCCGGGACCGTCTCTTCGGGGGGCAACAATAAGAACGCCGGTAATACGACACCGGGCGCTCCGAATGGCGCGGCGCTCACCTCTCAATAACTATCGACTATCGACCGCGCCCGAATTATCTGAATTCTAGATATCGGTCAACCCGCACAGGCAGGTTAAAGCGAAATGAGCGCCGTCACTCGAGTTCGAGTGACGGCGCTCGGTCTTATCGGAGAGCCGTGTGCCTCGGCCCGGATCGGCGAGGTTACTTCGAGGGGGGAGCCTGCTTCTTCAATTCAAGCTCGACTTTGGCAAGCAGGTCATAAAAAAAGCCCGCCTCTTTCTTTTCACGCCTGTCCAGGGTCCCGCCCTCGACGGTTATGCGCCCGGACTGCGTTTCGTACGTGATGAAGAGCTGGCTCCGGCTCTCGAACTTCATAACATCGATTATGAGAGCATCGTTCTCCTCGTCAAAGAAGCGAGTCGTCTGAGGCTCGCCGTTTCCCACCCCCTCGTCCGTGAGCGCAAAAGCCCTTGCCTCCGCCATTACGTCGCGGAAGCTCTTCACCTGATCGACGGTGTAAGAGCCGGAGATGACCGACTCTTCGCCGTCCGTGATGATGAAATCGAATCTGCCGGGGCCTTCATATGACCCTGCCAATCGAAATGTCGCTCCCTGCGTGGGTTTGTTCTTCTTCTTGTCGGAGGCCGCGGAGCCGCGCGCAGGCGGCCCGTTTGCCTGCGACTTCGGGCTGATCTGGGCCGACGCAATCCCGGCTGAAAGCATTATACCGACCGTAGCTGCCAGTATTTGATTTCCAAAAGATTTTAGTAGCATAATTCACCTCGTTTGCCGCTTGATGATATTAAATGTGTCTTCGTCAGGCAAGTTCTTAATTTTCTCTTTACGAGATGTCGCCCTTTCAGCAACCGGTCCGGCGTCGGCAGGTTGTCTACCGCTCACGCAGATTGTAAGATTATCGGCTCAATTTCGCGATTCACGATATTGCGGGAATGGATCGAGGGCCGCGCCCGATGAGGCGGTCGCGCCCTCTTCTCGGGACTCCGTACCCAAAGATGAAATTACTCAAACCACACTGGCTCTTCTTCATAGCCCTCGCGGTCTCCTACCTCGCCTTCTCTCCGGGAACGATCTCGGACATGGGCTATATGGCGGAGAACCTGGAGGCGTGTCACGAGATCATCTCGAACCTGGGCGAGTGGGTGACCTTTCAGTATGCCTCTACCCGCGTGTCGTGGCCGAGGCATGGCTTGTACGAGTTGATACTGGAGATTCCTTTCATACTGGTCGGCAAGCTCTTCCTGGGGGCCGCGCCCGAAGAATCCGCGCTCGCGGTCTCGCTCCAGCCGGTGATCTTCTCGGCCCTGCTTTGCACGCTGCTCTTCGCCTGGGTCCGCCGCATAACCGGAAGCCTCGCGTGGGCTTTCGCGCTGGGCCTCGCCACGGCCTTCTCGACCATGATCTGGCCTTACGCTTACATCGGGCTCGAGACGACGCAGTCTCTCTTTCTGCTCCTGACCGGATTTATCGCGATCGAGCTGAAAGAGAAGAGATCGTGGAAGGTGGCGGTCCTCCTTTCCGTCTGCGCGGCGATGTCGATAAGCCTCAAGTCGAACGGAGTCTTCCTCGGCCCGGCCGTCGCCTATCTCGGATACAGCTACTTCAAGCCGGAGCTGGAATCGGGACTGAGGGGGTCTCGGAGGTCGCTTTTGAAACCGTCGGCCTCGGCCCTCTTAGTGCTCTCGCTCTACCTCGTGAACTCGTACATCAGGTCACTTTCGCCGATCTGGCACCCGGGGACATACAAGATGCTCCTGCACTCGGTCGCCGATAGCTGGGAGACCGTACTCTTCAACATGTTCTCGCTCTTCGGATCGACGAACAAAGGCCTTATTATTTACTCCCCCATACTGCTCCTCTGCCTTATCGCTCTACGCAGGGCGTACAGGAGCAGGCCGGACATATCCATCTTCGCGGCGCTGACTCTATTCGGACTGGGCGCGGGGTGTTCCTTGCTTTACTTCTGGGGAGACGAGACCTGGGGGCCGAGGTATCTCCATTCGTCGGTCGCTCCGCTCGTGCTCGTGCTGGCCGCGAGCAGGGTCGGCGTGCCGTTTCGCATGAGAACGGAGGCCGCGCTCGCCGCGCTCGCGGTGCTTGGAGCCTTCATCTCGTTTCTGGGAGTCGCCTTTCATTACGGCAATCTCCACAAGGCGGCGGTCGAGACGGGGCAATCGACGATCGAGAACCTTCAGACCCAGCCTGCATGGAATCCGATTCGGTTCAACCTGAAGCTACTCTTGACCAGGGCCGGGGCCGGAAAAGAGCAAGCGATCGAACCCGTCAACTGGCCGCCGGAGCCTCACTGGTGGTACGGCAAGCCGCTCGAAGCGCCCGAGCTCAAGACCGTGGACTTGAGAAAATTCACCAACCCTCAGCCTTTGATCCTGAGAGACGGGGCGGATTTTCAAGGCCCCGGCGAGCGGGCCGTGAGGATCATCTACTCCAATCTCCTCTGGATCGGCGCGCTTCTGTTGATAATAACGGGCTACACGTGCCTCAAGCGCGAAAGGGCCCGCGAAAGGGCCATGGCTGCCAGGGTGCGAGGCGTCAAGAACGCGGATGCGGCCGGCTGAGAGTCAAAGCCGGGGCCTGAATCGCGCGGGCTTTGGCGGCTCACCTGGCTTCCCACTCGCCGGTGAGCGGCCTGTCGCCCGCTATGCCGAAAGGGATGATCAGGTCCGGGTTGCCCACGGAGTTGGTGTTTCGAAGAATGAAGAGGGTCTCGCTCGGCCTGTAGAGTCCAATCGTATCGACGCCGTCCCCGTCCCAGTCGCCCGAAAGAGGAACGTCGCCTGGACCGCCGTAGGTAATTATTAGCTCGGGGTCGCCGACCCTGTTGCTGTTTCGAAGGACGAAAGTGGCTATAGCGGGGCGGTAAGCTCCTATAGTGTCGGTCCCGTTCCCGTCCCAGTCTCCTATGACGGGCAGGTCGCCGGCGGCCCCGAAGGCGATGACGGCGTTGGGGTCGCCATTGCTGTTTGCGTTGCGGAGGAAGAAGGTGACATCTTTCGGCCTGTAGACTCCGACAGTCGTGCTGCCGTTTCCGTCCCAGTCGCCGACGATGGGCAGATCGCCCGGCAAGCCCAGGGGCACGACGATGTCGGGATCGCCGTCCATGTTGCTATTGCGAAGGTAGAACGTATTGTTGGCGGGCCTGTAGACTCCGATGGTCACGGAGCCGTCGCCGTCCCAGTCTCCTGTCAGGGGTATGTCTTGCGGCTCACCGTAAACGATCTCCTGCCCCCCGCCCCCCTGGCCCAGCGCGTCGTGGAGATAGAACTTATTCTCCTTCGGCCTGAAAACGCCCAGCTTCGACGGTTGAATCTTCTTCCCGTCGGCCCTGTCGCGGCTCTTCATCTCATCCTTGTACCTGCAACTCCCGAGGGGCAGAAGCGAGCAGGCAAAAAGAAGGCACAGGCGAAGAAACGGTCGAGCTTTGATGATA
Source organism: Blastocatellia bacterium (assembly GCA_035537555.1). Taxonomy (GTDB): domain Bacteria; phylum Acidobacteriota; class Blastocatellia; order UBA7656; family UBA7656; genus DATLMR01. Next base: position 6,878 of record DATLMR010000315.1, on the reverse strand, counting down.
ATCACCTCCGTGATAGAGCCCCGGTTTTTATGGCGGAGGCTAATTGTAGATGCTCTCCGGCTTCTTATCAAATCAACTTTGACCGGGGCGTATGTTGAAGCTAATATAAACGGTCTGTTCGCGGGACTGGAACATTCAATCCAATCAAGCTGCGCGTGAGGCGTGCGCAACCAACTCGGAAAAGCGATCGCGGGCGCTATAAATGATCAAACTGGCCATCATCGGTTGCGGGTACTGGGGGATAAATTACGTGCGGGTCTTCAGCGAGATCCCCGACGTATGCGTGAAGATCGCCTGCGACCAGAACCCTGAAAGGCTTCAGGTAATTCGCGAGAGGTACCCTCTGATCGACGCGCGCGAGAGCTGGGAAGAGACCGTGAGCGACAGAGAGATCGATGCCGTCGTAATCGCGGCGCCCGCGCGCGACCACTACCTGCTCTCCCGGGGGAGCCTGTCGAACGGCAAGCACGTCCTGGTAGAAAAACCGCTCGCCTCCGACGTGTCGCAGGCGGAGGCCCTCGTCAGGGAGGCGAAGGAGTCGGGCAGAATCCTGATGGTGGGTCACACCTTCCTTTATAACGCGGGCATAAGGAAGATGAAGGAGCTGATGTCGAGCGACAGCTTCGGGCGGATTCACTACCTGCACGCCACGAGGACCAACATGGGGCCGATCCGCAGGGACGTGAACGTGGTCTGGGACCTGGCCTCGCACGACATCGCGATCTTCAACTACCTGCTCGACGCCGAACCGATCTGGGTGAGCGCGGTCGGCTCGAGGGTCTTCAGCCCGGAGCGGGAAGACGTCGGCTTCGTCGCGCTGAACTACCCGCGAGGGGTCATCGCAAGCATTCACACGAGCTGGCTCGACCCCAACAAAGTGCGCGAAGTGGTCGTGGTCGGAAGCCAGAGAAGGATCGTCTTCGACGACCTGAAGAACCTGGAGCGGGTCCGCATATTCGAGAAGGGAGTGGGGCCGGCCGAGATGGAGGCGGACAGCTTCGGTGAGTTTCGCCTGCTCGTCCGCGACGGGGACATAATCAGTCCCTGGATCGAGCCGAGCGAGCCCCTCAGAAATCTCGCCCTGCACTTTCTCGAATGCGTCAGAGGCGAGTCCCGCCCCATTACCGATGCGGTAAACGGGCTCAGTGTCGTCAGGGTCCTCGCGGCGATAGACAAATCTCTCGCCGAGCGCGGGGCGCCCGTGAACGTCTCCTGAAGCTGATGCGCGACGAAGCCTCAAAAACCGTCGGAAGCGAAAGCAAGCGCCCCGGCTCGCCCGGAATCCTGGTCTCGCTCTTCGCCTACAACGAGGGGGAGAGACTCGCCCGCACGCTCGACAAGTTTCCCGCGCGGAGAGGCTACGACGTCCTCATAGTCGACGACGGCAGCTCGGACGGCTCTCTCGAATGCGCCGAGAATCGCGGCTTCACGGTCGTCCGGAACGGGCGTAACGAGGGGCTCGGCGCCTCGATAAAAAAAGCTTTCCGCTACGCCATCGAACACCATTACGACGTGATCGTAATTATGGCGGGCAACGGCAAAGACGACCCCGTCGAGATCGAGCGATTGTTGGAGCCGATCCTTTCGGGCGGCTTCGACTTCGTGCAGGGATCGAGATTCCTGAAGGGCGGCGCTTACGGAAACATGCCTTTCCATCGCTCGCTCGCGACCCGTTACATTCACCCTCTGGTCTTCTCGGTTCTTTCCGGCCGGAGGGTGACCGAGAGCACGAACGGGTTCCGGGCTTTCAAGACCGCTCTCCTCCTCGACGAGCGAATCGACTGGGAGCAGCAATGGCTCGACCAGTACGAGCTCGAACAGTACCTCCACTTCAAAGTCGTCCGCCTGGGATATAAGCGGACGGAAGTGCCGGTCAGCAAGATCTATCCCGTCCGGGGACGCGGGTACACGAAAGTAAAGGCATTCACGGGATGGTGGAGCATGGTCAAGCCTCTCGTCTACCTTGCGGCCGGGATCAAGAAGTGACGACGACCAGTTTTGGGGAGGCGGGCGCGTGAAAGCATTAGTGACAGGCGGGGCCGGATTCATAGGGTCGCACATAGCAGACCTGCTGATCGGAAGAGGCTACGAGGTCCGCATCTTTGACAGCCTCGAACTCCCGACACACGCCGCGGGAAAGCCCGGCTATCTCTCCCCCCGCGCGGAATTCATCCGGGCCGACATGCGGGACCGGGACGCGTTGAGAGCCGCGCTTCAAGGCGTCGACCTCGTCCTGCACGAAGCCGCGACCGGAGGCTTCACTCCCAGAATCGCCGATTACATGTCGGCGAACTCCCTGGCGACGGCCCAGATGCTCGAGACTATTCGCGACGAGAGGCTCCCGATCCGAAAGATCGTCGTGGCCTCTTCGATAGCGGTGTACGGAGAGGGCACGTACTCCTGCCCGGATCACGGGACGGTCTACCCCGGCCTTCGCTCCATCGAGCAACTGGAGGAGCGCCGGTGGGAAGTCGAGTGCCCCCTGTGCGGAGCGGCCCTTGCCCCGAGGCCCACCGGTGAAGGGACTCCGGTCGAGCCCGCGACCGCCTACGGCATCAGCAAGTACGACCAGGAGAGGCTCGTGCTCATGTTCGGGCGGCAGACCGGCATCCCCACGGTCGCGCTCCGCTATTTCGTGACGTATGGCCCGCGCCAGTCCGTGCATAATCCTTACACGGGGGTCTGCTCGATCTTCTCCTCGCGAATAATGAACGATCTTCCCATAGTCATCTACGAGGACGGGAACCAGACTCGCGACTTCATATTCGTGCGCGACATCGCCCGCGCGAACCTGTTCGTCCTCGAAGACGCCCGCGCGAATTTTCAGGTCTTCAACGTCGGCACGGGCCGCCCCACCTCGATTCGCGACCTGGCCCGCGCGCTTCAGAAATGCCTGGGGAGGGAAGGCAGAGTGGAGCTGCCGAACAGCTTCAGGCCGGGGGAAGTGAGGCACATGGCGGCCGACGTCTCGGGGCTATCGAGCCTCGGATTCCGGGCCGAAACTTCACTCGAAGACGGACTGGCGGAATACGTCTCCTGGCTCTCTGAACAGGGGCCTCTGCCCGAGTACTTCGCCCGCGCCCAGAAAGAACTGGAAGATGCCGGCATCATCAGGTCCGCCGAGCTCCCGCCCGACTGATCACCGCCACTCTTCGAATTTCCACTTGCAATAGTCGCCGCCTTGTCGTAAAAGATGAATGAACCGTCATTCATTTTATCGGGAGAACTGCATGGCAGCGGCAAGGCGGACCTCGCAGGCGAGGGAGAGATCGAACGGGAAGTACGAAGCGATCCTTCGGGCGGCGATAAAAGTATTCGGCAGGTGCGGCTTCTTCAACGCGAAGGTGGCCGACGTGGCGCGCGAGGCGGGGGTGGCTGACGGGACCGTTTATCTCTATTTCAAGAACAAGGACGACATTCTAGTGTCGATCTTCAACCACGTGATGGACGAAGCCCTGACTCTGGGCAGGAGCCGTCTGGCCGAGATCGAGGACCCGGCCGAGAAGCTCAGGCGGATCGTGCACGCGCACCTCGACAGGTTCGAGCGCGACCGGGACCTCGCCGTGGTTTTTCAGGTCGAGCTGCGATCTTCCACCAAATTCATGGAGCAGTTTTCCGCGACCAAGGTGACCGAGTATCTCGATTTGATCGGCAGCGTGATCGAGGACGGGCAGAAGCGCGGGCGCTTCCGGGCGGGCCTGAATACGAGAATCGTGGCGAAGGTATTATTCGGGGCCGTGGACGAGATGGCCACGAACTGGGTCCTGAGCCGCCGCCGGTATAGCCTCGTGGCCACGGCCGACCCCCTGCTCGACATTATCCTGAACGGCGTCGCGCTGCCCGCGCGAATCGATGTGAGAAAATGACGACCCGGCCCCGAACATTAAACGAGCTCTTCAACTCCGCGGTCGAGCGCAACAGGGAGTCGGAGTTTTTGCGCTACAAGCAGGGCGGGACGTGGCGCTCGCTGACTTTCGGAGACGTGGCTCGGCGCGTGAGGGAGCTCTCGCTCGGGCTCTACAGGCTGGGCTTCAGGAGGGGGGCCAGGCTCGCGCTCTGGTCGGAGAACCGGCCCGAGTGGAACCTCGCGGACCTCTCCTGCCTGGCGGTCGGCGCGGTCGACGTGCCCATCTATTCGACGCAGGCGCGGGCGCAGGTCGAGTACATCCTTCAAGATTCCGGGGCGGAGGCGATCTTCGTTTCAGGCCCCTTCCTCGCGGAGGCGATCGCCCTGAAGGCGAGGGTGCCGGGCCTCAGGTATGTCGTCACGTTCGACGACCTTCCGGAAGGCATGAAGGGCGAAGGCATAATTCAGATCACGGACCTGGTGGACGCGGGCAGGGCGCTATTTTCGGAGCAGCCCGGGTTATACGAGACGCTCTGGCGGGCCGCCGCTCCCGACGATCTGGCGACCCTGCTCTACACCTCGGGCACGACCGGCGATCCGAAGGGAGTGATGCTCTCGCACAGGAACCTGACGGCGAACGCGTTGAACGGGTACGGGTGGCTCGGGCTCGAGGGCTTGCGCGACGTGGCCCTGACCTACCTTCCGTTCTCGCACATCTTCGAGCGCAGCGCCTGGTACCTCTACGCTCACGCGGGGACGGTGATCGTCTATGCCGAAAGCATCGACGCGGTGGCTAAGAACCTGGGAGAGGTTCGCCCGACCGTGATGACGAGCGTCCCGCGCATGTTCGAGAAGATTTACGGGCGAATAGTCGAGAAGGGCATGTCCTCCGGGTTTCCGCGAAGGCAGATTTTCCTCTGGTCGCTCAAGGTAGGAAGGCGGTGGGCCGAGCGGACGGACGAAGGAGAGGCCCCCGGCGCGTGGCTATCCCTAGAGCACAGGATCGCCGACGCTCTGGTCTTCAAGAAATGGCGCGAGGCTGTCGGCGGCAGGATCAGGGTCTTCATATCGGGCGGCGCGCCGCTCGCGCCCGAGATCGCATATCTCTTCTGGGCCGCCGGGCTCCCGGTGCTTCAAGGCTACGGACTGACGGAGACCTCTCCTTCGATCTCCTGCAACGTCGAGGGGCGGAATCGGATCGGCACGGTCGGCCCCGTTATGGATAACGTTCACGTCAGGATCGCCGAAGACGGAGAGATATTAGTCAAGGGCGACACCGTGATGCTCGGCTATTACAACAGGCCGTCGGAAAACGAAGCCGCTTTCACTCCCGACGGATGGTTTCGCACGGGCGATATCGGCCATATCGACCCGGACGGCTACCTGCTCATCACGGACCGGAAGAAAGACCTGATAAAGACGAGCGGAGGGAAGTACATAGCCCCGCAGCAGCTCGAAAGCCTGATCAAGTCGAGCCGCTTCGTCTCTCAAGTGGTGGTCGTGGGCAACGGGCGCAAGTTCGCGTCGGCCCTGATCGTTCCGAACATGGAGATGCTGAAGAGCTACGCGGAGCTCAAGCGCCTCAGTTTCAAAGACGAGGGGGACCTGTTGAGCGACCCTCGGATCGTCGACCTGTTTCAGAGGCAGGTGGACAAGTTCACGTCGGAGCTGGCACGCTACGAAAGGGTCAAGAAGGTCGCTCTACTCGGCTCCGAGCTTACGATCGAATCGGGCGATCTTACGCCGACGCTCAAGCCGCGCCGCAACGTTATCGAGAGAAAGTACGCGGACGTAATCGACCGGCTTTACGAAGAGAGCAGGCAGGCGGCGGCGGTTTAGGACCGATAACGGAGGATAAAAAGTGAGTTACAAGGTTGATAAAGTGGCGGTGCTGGGCGCGGGTACCATGGGCGCGCAGATAGCCGCGCATTTCGCGAATGCGGGAATCGAAGTCCTGCTCCTCGACATCGCCCCGAAGGAGCTGCTGCCCGCCGAGCAGGCGCGCGGCCTGTCGCTCGACAGCCCGCAGGTGAGGAACCGCATCGCGAGCTCGGGCCTGGAGGCCGCGAAGAAGATAAAGCCGGCGGCCTTTTTCTCGCCGTCGCTCGCCGGGCTTGTGAAGACAGGCAACTTCGACGACGACCTCGCGAAGATCTCGGGGGTCGATTGGGTCCTCGAGGCGGTAGTCGAAAATCTCCAGATCAAGCGCGACCTCTTCGCGAAGGTCGATAAGCATAGAAGGCCCGGCGCCCTCGTCAGCTCGAACACGTCGGGCATCCCGATCAGGGCGATGGCCGACGGGCTCTCGGATGATCTCCGGAAGCACTTTCTGGGCACGCATTTCTTCAACCCTCCGCGCTACCTGAAGCTGCTCGAGATCATCCCGACGCCCGAGACCCTCCCCGGAGTGGTCGAGTTCGTGGCCCGTTTTTGCGATCAGCGCCTCGGAAAAGGCATCGTCTTAGCGAAAGACACTCCCAACTTCATCGGGAACCGGATCGCGTCTTTCAGCTCTCTCAACACGATCAAAGTGATGGTCGAGGGCGGCTACACGATCGAGGAAGTGGACGCGATGACCGGCCCGCTCATCGGGCGGCCCAAGTCCGCCTCCTTCCGGACCGCCGACCTGGTCGGGCTCGATACCTCGCTCTACGTCGCCGACAACCTGTACGAGGCGGTGCCTGAGGACGAGATGAGGGAGGTGCTGAAGGCCCCGGATTTCCTGCGCGAGATGGTCAAGCGGGGATGGACCGGCAACAAAGCGGGGCAGGGTTTCTACAAGAAGACGCGGGGCGAGGGCGGCAAGCCCGAGTTTCACGCGCTCGACTACTCGACTCTCGAATACAGGCCGCCCCAGAAATTCCGCGCGCCTTCCATCGATGCCGCGCGGGCCATCGAAGATCCTTCCGAAAGAATCCGGACGCTCATCTACGGCAAGGACCGCGTGGGAGAGTTTCTCTGGAAGACTATCAGCAGGAACCTGATCTACGCCGCCAACCGTATCCCCGAGATTTCCGAGAGCATAGTAAAC
>DATLMR010000314.1:0-34674 GCA_035537555.1 Blastocatellia bacterium | reverse complement strand
ATACGTATTTGGCCCGATCTGGATTGTAACCGCGCGCGGCCGACGCGGACGGCGGCCGCGAGATTCCGCGCACGGGCGCCCGCCCCGCGCGTGTTATCCCCAGGCGGGAACGGTTGCGCCGCCTATATTTTGACACGGCCAATCAAGGCTGGTTATTATGTTTAAGGCCTTGAAAATTGTCCGTCCGGGCCGTATGTCCGCCCCCGAAAGATAATGGTAAACGGTGCTCGCGAGCCCGCAAGATTCTTGAAACCTGTTTAAACGGAGGGGCGTACTATCAAGCGGTTGCTCAGAAGCTTAATTACTCGGAGGAAAACCCCTTACCATGCAGATCAGTCGTAAGAGGAAGATTATTATCATATCGGCCGCTGTAGTCGGCCTTATCACTATTATCATCTTATCGAAAGCCATCCAGAAGAAGGAAGGCGAGCCGGTTCAGACCGGCAAGGTCGAGCGGCGCGAGAAGCTGGAGTCGAAGGTCACGGCGTCAGGGGAGATTCGCCCGGTCAAGTTTTACGACCTGACGGCCGAAGTGGCCGGCCGCGTCGAGCAGATCTATGTCACGGAAGGCGACAGGGTCAAGAAGGGTCAGGCTCTGGTCCGCGTGGACCCGACGCAGATATCCTCGCAGGTGCAGGCCAACGAGGCGGCGGTCCGCGTAACGCAGGCCGAGACCATGAACCAGTCGGTCGCCGTGCAGCAGGCCGAGTCGAGCGTCAACCAGATGAAGGCCCAGCTCAGCGCGTCGGAGTCCGAGCTCGAGCGCAGCAAGGTCGATCTGCAATACGCCGAGAGCGAGTACAAAAGGTACCAGCAGCTCGTCGAGTCGGGGGTCGTCAATAAATCCCAGTTCGAGCAGGTCAGGTCGAAGTTCGAGCAGCAGCGCGCGACGGTGAAGGCGAATCAATCGCGCGTCGATCAACTTAAATTGCAGGTCCAGGACTCAGAGCTGGGCGTTTCCAGAGCCCGCTCCGTGCTCAATTCATCTCAGCAGAGGGTCAAGCAGAGCCAGGCGCAGCTCAGCATCGAAGCCGATCAGCTCAAGAAGACCACGAGGTTCTCTCCCATAGACGGAGTGGTCTCGAACCTCCCCGTCAAGGTCGGCCAGTTTGCTCTCGCCAACTTCTCGACCACCCCTCTGCTCACCGTCGCGGACATGTCGCAGATCAACGCGGAGATCAAGGTGGACGAGACTGACATAGCCGACGTGCAGATCGGGCAGAAGGCCCGGATCAAAGTGGACGCGCTCGGAGACATCGAGATCGAAGGCGAAGTGATAGAGAAGGGCGCGTCGGCGATCACTCGTTCGGGGCTCACCATCTCTCAGACTCAGGGGACGCAGGAGGCCAAGGATTTCCTGGTCAAGATCAAGCTCAACCCCACCGATGAGGTCAGAGACAAGCTTCGCCCCGGGATGTCCACCACCTCCGTCATCACCACGGCGACGGTCGAGAACGTGCTGAGCGTGCCTTTGCAGGCCATCGTTCCCCGCGAGATGCCGAGCGGCGAGGGCGAGGGAGACAAGGCCGCCGCGGGCGGCAAGGCCAAGCGCGAGGTCGAGGGCGTCTTCTTATTCAAGAACGGGCGCGCGGAGTTCACTCCCATCAAGACCGGCATCAAGGGCGACCAGGAGATCGAGGTCAAAGAAGGCATGAGCCAGGATGACGAGATCATCATCGGGCCTTATAAGACTCTCAGGACGCTCAAGGATAAGGATCAGGTGAAGCGGGAGACGAAGCCAGCCGCCCCGGAAGCGAAGTAGCCGACCGGACTAGAGGCAAATCAGAGGTTCGATGAGCGAATTGCCAGATACAAAAAGAGGCGAGACTATGATAGAAGAAGCTGTGCTCGAACGTGAAAGGGTTTTCATGGAAGCGGTTCCCTCGGAAGGAACGGTAATACGGACTGACGATCTCTGGAAGACGTACGTAATGGGCTCCGAAGAAGTCCACGCGCTACGCGGCGTCTCTTTCGAGATCGAGCGCGGCGAGTATGTCGCGATCATGGGACCTTCGGGCTCGGGCAAGTCGACTCTGATGAATCTGATCGGCTGCCTCGACACCCCCTCGTCAGGCCAGTACTGGCTCAACGGCAAGCAGGTGTCAGAGATGGACGACGACGAACTGGCCTATATTCGAAATAAAGAGATAGGCTTCGTCTTCCAGACCTTCAACCTCCTGCCTCGCGCCAGCGCCTTGCATAACGTGGAACTGCCGCTCATCTACAACGGCACGCCGCGTTCACAGCGCCTCGACATGGCGAAGCGCGCCCTGGAGCGCGTCGATCTCGGCAACCGCATGGACCATAAGCCGAACGAGCTGTCGGGCGGACAGCGCCAGCGCGTGGCCATCGCCCGCGCGCTCGTCAATAACCCCTCGATCATTCTGGCCGACGAGCCGACGGGAAACCTCGACTCGCACACGTCGCAAGAGATCATGGCGCTGTTCGACCAGCTTCACAGGCAGGGCAACACGATAATCCTGGTCACGCACGAGCCGGACATCGCCCTGCACGCCCATCGCGTGTTGACCATCCTCGACGGCCGTATCAATAAAGACGAGCGCACGAGGTAGACGCCTTTCCGCGAAAGGGGCGCCTCGCTCTCATGTCGAGAGCGAGGCGCCCCTTTCGCCCCTCTCCCCGCACACTCCTTGCCGATGACCGCGCCGGCCCCGGATCACACGACTTTCCGCGGTCGCGAACGCCGCCGCTTCGAGAGTTGAGGTCATGGACCCGCCCGCCACAACCGGCCATGCCGCGATCATGCATTTCATTTAAAAGTAACCCCTTTCGGCCGGGCCGCCTGCTTGCTATGGGGCCTGCGGGTATCTATACTCAAGCCGCAATCGACTTTCCAGGCGGGTCATCTGACAAGGCCGAGAGTCATCAACGGACGGGATTATCGAAACCTTATGAACAAGTTCTATGAGGCAGCCAAGATCGCTCTATCCTCGATACTCTCGCACAAATTGAGATCGTTCCTCACGCTCCTCGGAGTCATAATAGGGGTCGCGGTGGTGACGGCGGTCGCGACCGTCATCGAAGGCGCGAACGTCTACATCCGCGAAAAGATCGCTACGCTCGGGTCGGGCGTTTTTCGCGTTCAGAAGGCCAGCCCGACGGGCTTCGGAAATTTCGAGAAGTTCCTCGAAGCGCTTCGAAAAAACCCCGACCTCTCGGTCGACGACCTCGCCGCCCTTCGCGAGGGTACGACGCTCGCCTCTTACGTGGGGGCGCAGGATGGCTCGTCGCAGCCCGTCCGTTACGGCAATGTCCAATTGGACGGCATAGGCGTTCAGGGAGCCACCGCCAACCTGATCTCGCTCTCGAACGTAGAAGTCGACCAGGGCCGCTACTTCACGGAATTCGACGACCAGGACCGCAGGCACGCCGTGTTCCTGGGGGCCGAAGTCGCCAAAGGCCTGTTCCCCGCCGAAGACCCTCTGGGTAAAGAGATACGAATCGGGCGAGAGGTCTTTACGGTGATCGGAGTCGCCAAGGTTCTGGGCGCGGTCTTCGGACAGTCGCAAGACAACTTCGTGCAGATCCCTCTCTCTACGTTCCTGAAACAGTTCGGCCAGCGCAGGTCGCTCACTTTCATAGTCCGCGCGCACGAGGGCGTGGCCAGCCAGGCCGTGCAGGACCAGGTCCGCGTCATCTTGCGCACGCGGCACAAGCTCGATTTCAACCAGCCCGACGATTTTTCCATCATCACCGATGAAGTGACCCAGCAATTGTTCGGGCAAATAACCGGCACGGTCGCGGCGGTGGCTTTCCCCGTGGTCGGCATCTCTCTCGTCATCGGGGGCATCGTCATCATGAACATCATGCTCGCCACGGTGACGGAGCGGACTCGCGAGATAGGCATACGCAAGAGCCTCGGGGCGACGCGCAGGGACATACTCGTGCAGTTTCTCGTCGAATCCGTGATGCTCTCGGCCCTGGGAGGAATCATCGGGCTGTTGCTCGCCATCGCTGTGATGACGATAGTCGGGAAGTTCGTGCCGGTGCCGGTCGCCGTTCCCTTCTGGGCTCCGGCCATAGCCATCACAGTCTCCACTATGGTCGGCCTCTTCTTCGGCATCTACCCGGCGCGCCGGGCCGCGAGGCTCGACCCGATAGTCGCTCTGCGGGCCGATTGAGCGAGTCGATCACGCCTCGCGCTTCCCGCGCGCCGGGCGTCAAAGTTAGATTATTCCGACCGTGAGGCGTATATGCACATTCAGGAGATCGGCGAAAATGTTTTGATGGCGCTCGACACGCTTCGCACGCATAAGGTGCGGTCCGCCCTCACGATGCTGGGCGTGATCGGCGGCACCATGACCGTCATCGCCATCTCGTCATTCCTGACCGGCCTCAGAATGTATGTCATCTCGGAGACGGAGAGGTTCGGCCCCAACCTCGTCTTCGTTTCGAAGTATGACAGCATCGGCATAAGGTTCAGCCGCCCTTCTCAGAATGAGCGCACCAGGAAGAACCTGACGGTCGCCGACGCGGAGGCGCTGGCCCAGCTCCCTTCGGTTATGGGCGTGAGCCCCACCATGATCGTCGGCTCGTTCGCCCCGACCGGCACCCAGCCCGTCGTGAAATACCGAGGCGTTGAGTCGAGCCGCCCGCTCATATTCGGAGTCTGGTCGAATTATGACGCGGTCCGCAACGTCTACATCAAAACGGGCCGCTTCTTTTCGGCGGTCGAGCAGATGCGGAAAGCCGAGGTCGCCATCATCGGCTCCTCCGTCGCCGAAACTCTTTACGGCGCGCTCGATCCCATCGGCCGCGAGATCGAGATCGAAGGCGAGATATATCAGGTAATCGGAGTCCTGGAAAAAGCCCCGGGCGGACTCTTCGGCGGCGACGCCGTGGAAGACAGGCAACTGATCGTCCCATTCGACACGCTCAAGGCCAGCCATCCGGAGATAGAAGACATCACCATCAGCGTCCGCGCAAAAGAGGGGCAGTACGCCGTGATGACGGACCAGATCACCGAATTGATGCGCCGGAGGCGCGAGGTACCCGCCAACAAGCCGAACAATTTCGGCATCAGCTCACCCGACGGCATCTTCGAAGCCATAAGCCAGATCGCCGCCGTCGCCGGAGTCATCGTCGTTCCCCTCTCGGCCGCTGGCCTGCTGGTCGGAGGCATCGGGGTGATGAACATAATGCTAGTCTCCGTCACGGAGCGGACGAAAGAGATCGGCGTGCGAAGGGCCATCGGCGCTCGAAAGAGCGACATCATCTGGCAGTTTCTCACGGAGGCCGTCACTCTGACGGCGGTCGGCGGAGTGATAGGCATCTTCGCGGGCTGGCTCGTCAGCCTCGTCCTCAGGTTGCTGGCTCCAACCCTGCCCTCGATAATACCTCTGTGGGCGGTTATTCTGGGCTTCGTGGTCTCTTGCGGAGTGGGACTGGTGTTCGGTCTATGGCCTGCTGTGAAAGCGGCGCGACTCGATCCGATAGAGGCTCTGCGCTACGAATGAGGCGGCGCCCGCTGCCGGCTGGGCATCGCCCGGGAGGACAGATGCCAGCCGGGCGGTCATACCGTGATCAATTGGTGATTACATGGTAGCCGACACCCTGCGGCACCGGCCTCTGCACCCCGGAGGCCTGCCCCGTGGGGCTTTCGTCCAGGAGCATCAACATGCTGCATTCGAGGTCCGTATAAGATGAGACGTAGAGCACGGGCCTTATGCCCTTGGATGCTCGTTGAAAAAGCATCTGCTCGAAAACCTCGATCATATCAACATCTGTTTTCTCTTGTCCCATCTTTAACTCTCCTGTTCTCAATCAGCCTTCGTAACGCTCTCATCCGCATTTCAAAGAGCAATCACCGTGCCGTAACAGAAGAATCCGGCAGACCCCCTTTTTTCAGCCCTATCTATCACACTTAGTCGTTTGCACCGGCCCGACACAGGGTAAGAATGACATTGAGGAATATAAAATACATTACCCCTGCCGTTCTAAATTGGAACGATCCGGCGTCAGAGCACCGGCCGGGTAACGGTACACTTCGCGGGTAAGGTAGAGCTCCGGTGTCAGCTGCGGAACATGGCCGCCATCCCGACGCGGATCAGGACCCAGACGATCCACAGGCCGAAGACGAGAGTGCCGGTCTGCTTGACGCCGATCTTTCGGGCTCCGGCTATCGCCGCGAACCCGATCGTCAAAAGGATCAGGAACCAGATCGTGAAGATGTCCAGAGACCCGGCCAGCACCTTCAGGGTGGCCGGAATATCGGAGGGCAGGAAGGCCCCGACGTTTGTCGCCGTGAGGTTTCCAGGGTCCATCGGGTTGATCTGATCGAGGGCCTCTCTATCCTTTATAAGGAGCGACGCGATCATCACGATGGTACCGACCACTCCCACCACAGCGCTCGTCCACGTCACCACCGAAAGTATCTTCTTGAACGTCGTCTGCGCCTGCATGAACATCAAGCCGAGCGCGAATATCCCCGCGATGACCAGATAAGAGATGGGGGTGACGATGGCCGCCACTACGGGAAAGAACTTTCCGACCATCTTCGTGCCGGTAACTTCCTGCTCGACCTGCTCCGGCGGAGTCGTGGTATTCCTCTGAATGTCGCGCTTCTTTATTGCCTCGCGCGACAGCCGGTCCCAATCCGGCTTCACGATCATACTGAAGGCGAGGGTGCCGAGTACCGCGGTCACAAGCGCGATGATCATTGGAGCGATCCACGTCGGTTTTCTGTTCACATCATTGAAGGCCTCGGTCGGCGAAAAGAGCACGCCTGAGAATCTGCCCACGGGCCCAAGCTGCGCCGGTTCTTCCTTCGCGGTTTCAGTCTGAGTGTAAGACGGGTGAGGCGTCTGCGCGTCGCCCGGTTGTGTCTCGGGATAACTCATGGCCTGTTTCTCCTCTATTCGGAATTGAATTTCTAAGCCCGCGCAAGGACGGATACGCGTTCTTTTTCCTGACTGTTTTAGAGTGACGCCGAGAGCCTACTATTTTTTCGCTTCCGGCGCAACAACCTTGCAGGCCACGAAATGATCGGGGGCGACCTCTACGAGTCGCGGCTCGTCATCCTCGCACTCCGACACCGCGAGAGGGCAGCGCGTGCGGAAACGACAGCCGGAGGGGGGGCTGATCGCGGTCGGTACGTCCCCGGTCAGGGGCACGCGCTCGCGGTGAAAATCGGGGTCGGGAACGGGAATGGCAGACAGCAGCGCGCGGGTGTAAGGGTGCAGAGGGTTATGAAAGATGTCGTCGCTCGGCGCGACTTCTACGAGCTTGCCGAGGTACATGATCCCGACGCGGTTGGAGATGTGCTCCACCACCGAAAGGCCGTGCGAGATGAAGAGGTAAGTCAACCCGAGCTGCTCTTGCAAGTCCTGAAGCAGGTTGACCACTTGCGCCTGCACGGAGACATCGAGCGCCGAGACGGGCTCGTCACACACGATGAATTTCGGATTAAGGGCGAGGGCCCTCGCGATGCCGATGCGCTGCCGCTGCCCGCCCGAAAATTCGTGCGGGTACCGCGCCGCGTGCGAGCTGTCGAGCCCGACCAGGCGGAGCAGCTCGGCCACGCGATCGCGGCGCTCGCCCTTCTTTCCGATCCTGTGAATGATGAGGGGCTCTTCGATTATCTCTCCGACTCTCATCCTCGGGTTGAGCGACGAGTAGGGGTCCTGAAAGATGATCTGCATGTCGCGGCGAAGCCTTCTCAGTTCATCCGAGCCGACCCCGAGCAGGTCATTTCCGTCGAAGATGACCTCCCCTTCCGAAGGCTCGACGAGCCTGAGAATACACCGGCCGGTGGTCGATTTGCCGCAGCCGGACTCTCCCACCAGCCCGAAGGTCTCTCCTCGGCGAATCGCGAAGCTCACGCCGTCGACCGCCCTGACGTTTTCGCCTCCGACGCCCAGCGCCCCCGCACGCACGGGGAAGTATTTCTTGAGGTTCCTCACCTCGACAAGGTTGCCGTTCTCTCTCGCCATAGACTCGATTATCGTTACAGCCTCAGGAGACCGCCGCCCTGTTGCCCGAAGTCCTGCCGGACCTTTCGGGATGGGTCTTCGCCGTTTCGTCGCCGACCTGCCCGAAGCGAATGCAGCGCGATTTCCGGTCCGGGCTCGCGTCGAGCAGAGGGATCTCGCCCTTCGTACACTCTTCGATCACGTAGGAGCATCGGGGAGCGAACTTGCACCCCGGAGGCAGGGCGAGCAGGCTCGGCACGGTGCCTTCGATCGTTTCGAGCCGGCGCATGCGCAGCCCCTCTTCCGTCAGGCGCGGCACCGACCTCAAAAGCCCTTCGGTATAGGGATGCTTCGGAGAGTTAAATATATCGCGCACGCCCGCGTCCTCGACTATGCGGCCCGCGTACATGACGGCGACCCTGTCGGCGGTTTCGGCGACGACTCCGAGGTCGTGCGTGATGAGGAGGACCGACAGATCGAACTCTTTCCTGAGCCCTCTGAGCAGCTCCAGAATCTCCGCCTGGATGGTCACGTCCAGGGCGGTCGTGGGCTCGTCCGCGATCAGCAATTCGGGGTTACAGGAGAGGGCCATGGCGATCATCACGCGCTGGCGCATGCCTCCCGAGAGCTGGTACGGATAGTCCTTCGCGCGGCGCTCGCCGTCGGGGATCTTGACCCGCTCCATCATCTCGACGGCTTTCGCCCAGGCCCGCTTCCGGGGAAGCTTTTCGTGCAGCATTATCGCTTCCGCGATCTGGTCTCCGACGGTGTACACGGGATTGAGAGAAGTCATCGGGTCCTGAAAGATCATCGCTATCTCGCTTCCCCGAAGCCGCCGCATCTCCCGCTCACTCAGTTTCAACAGGTCGCGGCCGTTGAACAGAATCTCGCCCGAGACGGTCTTTCCCGGCTGCTGGATCAGCCGCATGATCGAGAGGCTGGTCACGGATTTTCCGCTTCCGGATTCGCCCACGAGCGCGAGGGTCGATCCCCTCGGGACCGTGAAGCTCACATCTTCGACCGCCCTGACGGTGCCCGCCCGCGTGAAGAAGTGCGTGCTCAACCCTCTGACTTCGAGAATATTTTCTTGCATCAATCGATCTCAACCCGCCTCGATTCCGACCCTCATTCGTAGACCGCCCCCGAATACTCCCCGAAGACGGCGCGCAGCCGGTCGGAGATCTCTCCGAGCGTCGCGTAAACCTCAACCGCGTGGATGATATGCGGCATCAGGTTCTCCCCGGACCGCGCCGCCCCTTCCACCTTATCGAGCGCCGCGAGCGCGGCGGTTCGGTCGCGGCGCTCGCGGACTCGCGCGAGCCTTTCGACCTGCCCGCGTTCCAGGTCTCTATCTATGCGAAGGACCGGGACCGCGCTCTCCTCTGCTATCCTGAAGCGATTCACTCCCACGACCGTTTGCTCGCCGGATTCGACCTCGCGTTGATAATCGTAGGCCGCGCGCTCGATCTCTCTTTGCACGTACCCCAGCTCGATGGCCCTGAGCATTCCGCCCATCTCGTCGATCTTACGAATGTAGTCGGAGGCGAGGCGCTCCAGCTCGGCCGTCAGGTGCTCGATCGCATAAGAGCCGCCCAGCGGGTCCGCCGTATCCGCCACGCCCGATTCGTACCCGATCACCTGCTGCGTTCGTAGAGCGATTCGCGCCGCGTCCTCGGTCGGGAGGCCGAGCGCTTCGTCCATCGAGTTCGTGTGAAGAGACTGCGCGCCGCCGAGCACGGCCGCCAGCGCCTGCATGGTCGTGCGGACGATGTTGACTTCAGGCTGCTGCGCGGTGAGCGTCGAGCCCGCCGTCTGCGCGTGAAATCTGAGCATCAAGGATTTCGGGTCGCGAGCGTTGAAGCGGTCTCGCATTATGGCGGCCCACAGGCGTCGGGCCGCGCGGAATTTCGCCACTTCTTCGAGAAATTGATTGTGCGAGTTGAAGAAGAAAGCGATTCGGGGCGCGAACTCGTCCACGTCGAGCCCGCTCTCTACCGCGGCCTGAACGTAAGCGATCGCATCCGAGAGCGTGAAGGCGATCTCCTGCGCGGCGGTCGATCCCGCCTCGCGGATGTGATAACCCGAGATCGAGATCGTGTTCCATCGCGGCACTTCGCGCGCGCAGAAAGCGAAGATGTCCGTGACTATTCTGAGGCTCTGACGGGGAGGGTAAATGTACGTGCCCCGGGCTATGTACTCTTTGAGAATATCGTTTTGAATCGTCCCCGAGATCTTTCCGGGCTCTACGCCCTGTTTCTTCGCGACCGCGATATACATCGCGAGCAATATCGCCGCCGTCGCATTGATGGTCATCGACGTGGAGACTTTATCGAGCGGGATCCGGTCGAAAAGCATCTCCATATCGTCGAGCGTGTCGATCGCCACGCCGACCTTTCCGACCTCCCCGCCCGACATAGCGTGGTCGGAATCGTATCCCATCTGCGTGGGGAGATCGAAGGCGACCGACAGGCCCGTCTGCCCCTGTTCGAGCAGGTATCTGTATCGCGCGTTCGACTCGGCCGCCGACGCGTATCCGGCGTACTGTCGCATGGTCCAGAGCTTCCCGCGATACATCGACGGGTAAGGGCCGCGCGTGAAGGGAAATTGACCGGGCTCGCCAAGGTCGCGCTCGTAATCCACCGGCGCATCCTCGGGCCTGAAGACCTCTTGCATCTCGATGCCGGAGCTGGTCCTGGCATCTCTTCGCGCCCGCTCTTTGGTACTCATAGTGATTTTCTCCGCTCCAGTTCAGAGATTGAGATTATCAAACGAGGCAACGCTTGCCAAACGAGCGCGCTCACCCCGGAGGGCCGTCCTGGCCCGCAAACCCGGCCGAGGGGCTCAGGATCGCTCCAACCGAGCAGGAGAAAATCAGCATGGCTCCCGCCCATATCAACGACGCCGAATCGGCCGATTCGGAAGCGCTCCGGCCGGCGATCAGAGGTCCGGTAAGGTTGAACAGGCAGAAGGCCGCCGCCAGCACTCCGAGGATCAACCGCATCCTGCGAACATCGGTCCCCGTCAGCACCTCCCTTGCGAGATAAGCCGCCGGAAACATCAGCCCGACGAAGTGGGCTTTCCAGCTGAGTGGCGAGAGCAGCACGAGGCAGCAGAAGAGGGGCGCGGCTGCCGCAATCTCCGCGCTCGCGCGCCTCGACGCGAAGAGCGCGAGCGCAAGGACCAGTATCGAGGCCGCGAAAGATACCGGAGTTGAGGGCGAGCGGGCGCTCCCCTCTCGCAGAAACCTGCCTATGGCCCCGCGCATGGACTGGTTCCCGGGATAAGTCAGGTCGAACCCCTGCCCGTTCCTCAAGGTCCGGTTCGTAAAGTCGTTGAAAGCCGAAAGGCCGCGCGCGCCAAAAGGCAAAAAGCTCGCGACGGTAATCACCGCGAATAGGGCGAAACACCCTGCCGCGTACTTCGCCCTCCCTCGCGCGAGGTGATAAAGCAGAAAGACCAGGGGGGTGACCTTGAACGAGGCCGCAAGCGCGAGCGCGAGCGCCGAGGCGAGCTTCCTGCCTCTGGAATAGAGATATACATGCGCTATGGCAAGCATTGTGACGAGGAGGTTGATCTGCCCGAGCTGGAGATTGTCCAGGATGAAGCGCGCGACGACCGCGATCGCGGCAACCGCCACGAGCGCCCTGCCGGACGAGGAGAGGCGCGCGTTGTCACGGCCTTCCTCCTCTTCCGGCTCGGCGAGCCTGACCAGAAGGCGAGCCGCGACCGCCAGAGATGAGAGGTTGAGCAGGTACCAGAAGAACGCCGCCACGCGGACCGGAAGTAGAGCGACCGGGGCGAGCAGCTCCGCGAGGAGCGGAAGATAGAGGTAGGGCGTCCACGGTCCGAGCGAGCTCTGATAAGGATCGCGCCCGGCTATTATCTCTCGCGCCGCAAAGTAATAGACGTTGAAATCGTTGCCGTAGACCCGAGGGTCGGCGCTCGACCGGCCCGCGTAATACAGCCCGCAGAGAAGGGCGACGGCACTCGCCGCGATGAGCAATAGATTGAATGAGCGTTTTCGCATCGAGGGTGAAGAGAGGCCGCGTAAACGAGCGGGCCCGCGACCGGTGAGCGAATCCCGGATCGATCGCCGCCGGGATCAAGCGATCAAGAGCCGCGAGTAATAGTAGACGACCGGGGCGCAAAAGAGAATGCTATCGACGCGGTCGAGCATGCCCCCGTGGCCCGGCAGGAGGTTCCCCGAGTCTTTAACCCCCGCGCCGCGTTTCAGCATCGATTCCGCGAGGTCTCCGACCTGCCCCAGTATGCCGAGCGTGGCTCCAAGGGCGGCGGCGTGCACGATCGAGATTTCGGGAAAGAAGATGAGCTTGCAGAGAGGCCCTGTGATCATCGCCGCCAGGAATCCTCCGACGGAGCCTTCGACAGTCTTGCCGGGGCTGATGCGGGGAGCGAGCTTATGGCGTCCGAACGTGCGACCGGCATAGTAAGCGCCGGTATCCGTCATCATCACGATGGCGAAGAACATGGTCAGCAGCTTGGGCGCGAGCCTGGTGGTTCCCGGCGCGTCCGGAGTCATCCTGATTCCGATCAGGTAGCCCGCAAGTAACGCCGTATAGACGACTCCGAAGACGGTTGCGGAGACGGACGCGAGCGAGAGGTTCAGCTTATCGGGCCGCGAAAGGGCAAAAGTGAGCGCGGCTATGGCGAGCGCGGCGAGTATAGACGGGATGTAGACGGGGCGGTCGAAAACGAAGCAGGCCACGACGAGCAGGGCGGATGGATGGCCGAGGATAGGATCGGCGCGGCACTCGACTTTCCACGCGAGCTTGTAAAACTCTCGAAGCGCGAGGAAGACCGAGATCGTCGCAAGGGCGACGAAGAAATAAGGAATCTCGCTCCAGACCGTGTAAATCAGAATGGGCAAAGCTACGGCGGCGGTCAGTATTCGTTTCATAGGGGTCGGAAGTCATGGGCCGGGGATCGGTTCCCTGCCGCGCGCCCATGCGTCATTTGGCATCATTTGACAGTCTCTCCGCGAATTCCTCATGGCTCGACGATAATTTCGAGCAGCATCACCGAGCCCCGGCCCATGAGGTCCGGCCCATGCTCACTTCATGCTGGCGGCGACCCTGGGCTCGGCGGGCTTGACTCCGCCGTAGCGCCGCTCTCGCTTTTGAAATTCGACTATTGCCTGAAAGAGGTCGGCGCGACGGAAATCGGGCCAGAGAGTTTCGGTCACGTATATTTCGCTGTAGGCGATTTGCCAGAGCAGGAAATTCGAGACTCGCATCTCTCCGCTCGTGCGAATCAGCAGGTCCGGGTCGGGTAGCCCGGAGGTGTATAGATGGCGCTCGAGATCGAACTCGGTGATCTCGGAAGGGTCCCGTTTCGTGGCTATGCTTTCGGCGAGAAGGCGGCGGCAGGCCTCGACCATTTCAGAGCGCCCGCTGTAGTTGAGGGCGACCGAAAGGACCGTGCCGGTGTTCTGATCGGTCTCGCGGCGCGCGCGATCGATCTCTCGTCTCACGGCCGATTCCAGGCCTTCCTCCCGGCCGATCGTCTGAAACCGAATGTTGTTCTCCTTGAGGCTGCGTATCTCTTTGCGAAGAAACTCTCTGAGCAGGCCCATAAGCGCCTCGACTTCGAGCCGGGGACGCTTCCAGTTTTCGGTCGAGAACGCGTAGAGCGTGAGGTAGGAGATGCCCAGTCGCGACGTTGTCTCGACGGTCGCGCGAACCGATTCGGCGCCGGCGCGGTGGCCGGCGACGCGCGGCTGGCTGCGGCGCGCGGCCCAGCGGCCATTGCCGTCCATGATGATCGCTATGTGAGATGGTAGCCTGTTTAAATCTAATTGCCTGAGTAGGAATTCGTCCGTGGAACCGCTCTCTATTACGCCCTCAAACTTGTTGAGTATATTATTGCTCATCATTATCTCAGGTCACTGCGGCAGGCGAGTGGTAACCGATTCCTGCCGCTTTTCCCCCGTCACTTTAATAGTCCACGCGCATCAAAGTCAACCCTGAGGCAGGAGCGGTGGCCCCGGCCCGCGAGCGGTCGCGACCTTCAAGGATCTCCTCCATGCGGCGCGCGGAAATCCTGCCCCGCCCGACATCTATCAGGGTCCCGGCTATGGTCCTGACCATGTACCGGAGGAAGGCGTCAGCCGTTACGCGGATCGAAAGGATTGCGCCCTCGAGCTCGATCTCCAGGCCCTTGAGGTTTCGCACGTGATGATCGAATTCGGAATTGAGTATGGTGAACGAGCTGAAGTCATGGCGACCCGGAAGGACCGAAGCGGCCTCGCGCATGGCGTCGAAGTCGAGCGGGCCGCGATGATGGTGGCAATACCTGTGATGGAAAGGCGACACCACGTCTCCGGTCCAGACGCGGTAGACATAGGTCTTCTCTCTGGCGGAAAACCTCGCGTTGAAAGACCCGGGCATGAATTCGACGCCCGAGACCCGGATGTCGCGGTCGAGGTTGCCGTTTATGGCGTCTCGCAACCTCGAAGGCTCGAATCCCCGTTCGAGCAGGAAGCTCGCCACTTGCCCCTCCGCGTGCACGCCCGCGTCGGTGCGGCCCGCTCCGTAGATCGTCACGTGCCTCTGGTCGAGCATGGAGACTACGCGGGTCAATTCGCCCTGAATCGTGCGGCCGTTCGCCTGCATCTGCCACCCGTGATAGGCGGTCCCGTCATATTGGATTATCGCTTTGACATTGCGCATCTCACAGTTTGCGGCTTCCCGGCTTGACCGCTTCCAGCCCCTGCCCGCACAGAGGGCAATCCGAAGCGTCGTAGGCGGGCACGTCGAGCGTGAGCAGAGCGACCCTCCTTACTCCCACGTCCGCCTCGCCGCTGCTGCGGTCTACGACCGACCCGGCCCCGATCACCTCGCCGCCCGCTCGCCTCACCGCTTCGATCGTTTCGCGCGTCGAGCCGCCCGTGGTCACGACATCTTCTACCACCAGAATGTTCTCTCCGGGGCTCAGAGCGAATCCCCGGCGCAGGGTCATCACGCCCCCCTCGCGCTCCGTGAAGAGGGCTCTCACCCCGAGCGCCCGCGCGGTCTCGTGCCCGACAATTATGCCGCCGATGGCAGGCGCGACAACCGCGTCGATCCGCTCTCCCGAGAAATGCGAGGCCAGAGCTTTCCCGGCGTACTCCGAGTGCTCGGGATATTGAAGCACGAGGGCGCACTGGAGGTAGCGCGGGCTATGAAGCCCGGAGGTGAGCAGAAAATGGCCTTCGAGCAAGGCCCCCGTTTGCTGAAAGAGAGTGAGCAGATGCTGGTCGATCTCGACCGCGTTTTCATCTTTTGGATTCATCGATTCTTGCCCTGTCGCCGGTATCTCGAATTTATCAAGCTGATGATAGTACCACGAAAGCCCGGCCTGTTCAGCCCGCGCCCGGTCGCCGGGGGCGGTCAGCGGACATGGAGCGAACGCGTGCTCTGTTATACTTCGCTCCCATGAAGGTGGCAGGATTCGTAACGGCCGGGGGGCGCAGCTCGCGTATGGGGAGGGACAAGGCGTGGCTCCCCGTAGGAGGCCGCTCCATGATCGAAAGGGCAATCGACGCGCTCGAACCGGTCAGCGAAAGCGTCTCCGTCATAGGGGGCGGTGATGAATACCTCCGCCTCGGCCGTCCGGTCATCAGGGATGCGAATCCGGGGATCGGACCCATAGAAGCCGTCCGGACGGCGCTCGCCAATTCCGCGTCTTCCCACGTGGTGCTTCTGGGGTGCGACCTCCCGTTCGTGACCTCCGAGCTGCTCTCTTTCCTGATCGACCTGCGCGGGGACTTTCAGGCCGTCGTGCCCATAGGCAAAGACCTGAGGCCGGAGCCCCTGTGCGCCGTCTACTCGACCGGCGCTCTGGCGGAGGTGAACGAAATGATCGGGCGCGGCGACCGCAAGGTGCGATTGCTCTTCGAGCACGTGCGGACGCGGTTCGTGCCATTCGGGGAGATCGAGCACCTGTCAGGATCGGCCCTTTTCTTCGAGAACATCAACACGCCGGAAGAGTACGAGCGGGTTGTCGAGCTGGCCGGGGCCGAGAGCCGGTAGATCCCTCAAAAATATCGCCCGAAAGAAATGTGTTGCGCTAGTTACGCATGCTGCATATACTTAACGCGCTTTTGCAGGTACCTCAGGTATCTTCAGCTCCCACAACCAGATTAGAAGCGAGCGGAAATCAAGCCGGTCTGAATTGAAGTACGCCCTGACTCATAGGACGGGAGGCCGGCGGCCAAGAGGTAAGGTTATGTCAATTTTCTGCCGGTTACTACGCAAACATTACTGGGGCTCTCCCCACAGGTCATCCGACAACAAGCTGGTTCAGGTCTGTTACGAGTGCGGAGCCGAGCGGCCCGCGTCCGACCTCTATAATGAGGTCGCGCTCTGGCACTCATGCGAACCCCGCACGGGCAGGATGAACAAGGCCGTCAAACACCAGCATGCCGACGAGCCCATTGCCGTCGTCGTATCGACGGGCCAGGTCGTCGGGTCAGACTTCAAAGGAAATTTATCGCTCGTAAAGCGCTCGGCCTGAGGCTCAGCAGTACCGGGCGTCCGTCATAGTCGGACGCCCGGGCGGCGAGATCAATCCTTGCCCGGCTTTTTCAATCCGAATTTTTCCAGGCGGTACTGAAGGGTTCGGAAGGATAACCCGAGCAACTTGGCCGCGCGCGTTATGTTCCACCCCGTCTGCTCCATAGCCTGAATTATCAGGGAGCGCTCGAGGTCTTCGAAAGAGATCCCTTCGGGCGGCAGCTTGAAATTAAAGGCGGTCGCGGGCGAGTTCTCCTGCCTTATCTCCACCGGCAAATCTTCCGCGTCGATCTCGTCGCCCTCGCACAGCAGGATCGCCCGTTCTATCGCGGACTCAAGCTGGCGGACGTTTCCCGGCCACGAATAATTCATAATAAGGTTGCGCGCCGAGGCCGTGAGTCCGCGGATGACGCGGTGCGATCCGAGGCTGTGCTTGGCGACGAAGAAATCGACCAGCGGCGGAATATCGTCGCGCCGGTTTCGCAGGGGTGGAATTACTATCGGTATGATGTTCAGGCGATAATAGAGGTCCTCGCGAAATCGCTCCTCTTTGACCATCGCCTCCAGGTCTCGGTTCGTCGCGGCGATCACGCGAACATCCACCTTGACGGGCCTCGTGCCTCCGACCCGCATGACCTCTTTCTCCTGAAGCGCGCGCAGGAGCTTCGCCTGCATGGAGACGTTGAGGTCCCCTATTTCATCGAGGAAGAGGGTGCCGTGATCGGCGACCTCGAACTGTCCCTTCTTCATCGCGTGAGCGCCCGTGAACGAGCCCTTCTCGTGCCCGAACAGCTCGGACTCGATGAGGTTCTCGTTAATGGCCGCGCAGTTGACGGCCTGGAAGGTTTCGTTGGCCCTCTGGCTCGCTTTATGAATGGCGCGCGATACGCGCTCTTTGCCGACGCCCGACTCTCCGCGAATGAGCACGGTCGAAGCCGACCCGGCCACTTTCAGGATCATCTTCTTGACGCGCTCCATCTCGTCGGACTGCCCGATGATCTCGTCGTCGATGCGATGCAGGCGTCCGAGCGCGTTCTGCACGACCTTCAGCAGCTGCTCTCTATCGACGGGCTTTTCCAGGTAGTCGTAGACGCCGCCTCTCAAAGCCCCCTTGACCGACTCGACCGACCCGTGCGCGGTCATCATGACGACTATGATCGAGGGGTCCACGGTCAGGAGCTCGCCCAGGAGGGCCAGGCCGTTCATGCCGGTCATCTGGTAATCGGTAAGCACGAGGTCGAAGTCCTGCTCGCGCGCCAGCCTGAGCGCCTGCTCGCCGCTCTGCGCGGTGGTCACGTCGTACCCGTCGTCTTCCAGAATCAGAGTGTAGATCTCTCGCTGGTTCTTCTCGTCATCGACGACCAGCACTTTGTTCCTCGCCATGCGTAATCTCTCCGTTTCGATTTTCGTTTCCGCCCGACCGTCGAGAGCCGCCTTGAAGACCGGGCTCCAGGCGGCCCCCGAAGACTCAAGCGCGCGTTCCGGCTACTCGCTTCCGGCCGGAAGCCTCACGGTGAAGGTCGTTCCGCCGTTGACCTTGCTCTTCACGTCGATCGAGCCGTGATGCTCGTCGATTATCTTCTTCGTCACGGCCAGCCCGAGGCCGAACCCCGTCTGCTTCGTCGAATAATACGCATCGAAGACTTTCGGCAGGGCCTCTTCGGAAATGCCCACGCCGGTATCGGAGATGCTGACCTCGACGTAGCCGTTGTTCTTCTCGACTCTGGCCGAGAGGTGCCCGCCGCCCGGCATCGCCTGAAGGGCGTTGATGGCCAGGTTCGATATGCACGACCTCAGGTGCTCGGGGTCGCCCTGCACTCTCGCGGCCTCGGGCCCGTTATCGTAGCTGACTTCCACCCCTTGCTCTTCCGCCTGCGCGCGCACGAGCGACATGGTTTCGTCGACGAGGCTCTTGAGGTCCACCGTCTCTACGGCCAGACGGGCGGGCCTGCCGAAATTGAGGACATCGCTCACCATGCGGTTGAGCCGCGCGATCTCGTCCTTGATGGACGAGAGCAGGCGGGTGAACTGCTTGCGCCTCGCCTCGTCCTCCGGCGCGTAACGGGTGCTCGCGTGATCGATCGACAGGTTGATCACGTTCAGGGGATTTCGGATTTCGTGGGCGACGGCCTGTGTGAGCCTTCCGATCACGGCGGAGCGCTCGGCCTGATTGAGCTTCTCTTCAAGCAGGTGCTTGGACTTGAGCTGCGTGATCATCTCGTTGAAAGTAGCGGCGAGCTGCCCGACCTCGTCGGGCCTGTCGGCCTTCACCTGGAAATCCAGGTCGCCCGCGGCGACCCTCCTGGCCGCGCCCGCGAGCTCCTTGATCGGACGCGTGAACCGCCATCCGATCACGACGACTATGGCGAGCGCAAGCGTCAGCAGGCCGCTCGTCGCGGCGATGCGATAGTCGGACAACTCCTTGTTCTTGTCCGCCAGGGCGCGCTGGGCCGCTTCGATCTGATTGGTGATCGCTCCCTGCTTCATGACCACGACGATCCACCTGACGCCTTTGCTCGTCCGGGTCGGGATGTTGTACGTCTTGTGCGGCTCGCCCTGAATCTCGACCTCGCCTTCGACGGGATCGCCGTCATCGACCTTCGCTCCCTCTTCAGCACGGTGCGGCACCGCGATGGGAGTGTCGATGAGCTCGCGCAGGGTGCTGTCGGTCACCTTCCCATGCTCCTCGGCAACGATTATGTGCTGGACCGTCGGAGGCAGCTCTTCGGGAGAGACCATATCGTAGAGGAACGAAGACTGGTCGAAGCTCTCGATAGCGAGGCTCACCGCCTGCGCGAAATCGCCGAAGCTGGTATTGAAAGCTTCTCTGACCTGATTGCTTCGCTTCTCCACTTCAGCCTCGGCGCGGTTGCGCGCCCAGTTGTCCAGAGCGAAGACGAGCACTATCGTAAGCAACAGGAACCCTGTCAGCAGCAGCATCAGCCGGGCCCTGAACGTCATGAGGAACTTTACTTTGTCAGACATAAACTCTACCCAGAGGGTTAGATGTTCGGCGCGGGGAATCGGTTTCGCCCTCCCCATCCGTCGAACAATAATAGCACAGAGGCTTTGATTCTCCGGTTCGACCTGTGAAATCCGGTTTGTTGAGGTTATCATACGCCTTCGAAGGCGGCTAAACACATTCGCCCGACAGTTGCCAACTTAAAGCACTCGCCGCGCATCATTTTATCGGTTGCTCCGTGAAGCCCCGTGCGGAATCAACCATTATGCGGAGCAAAGAAGTGGTGGAGAATAGAATGAATAAAACAGTAGGAAAGCTGCTCAAGTGTTTCTCGATTATTGCCCTTCTCTCGGTGGGAGCCCTGGCTCAGGAAGCTAATAGAATGCCTCCCCCTTCCATCAGAGCGACGGGCGAGGCCACGGTCCTGGCCAAGCCCGATCAAGCGCAGATAGACATCGGAGTCCTGACGCAGGCGGCGACGGCGAAGGCCGCCGGATCTGGAAATGCCCGAAAGGTGGACGCGGTGATCTCCGCGCTTCGGAAGATACTCGGACCCGCGGCCGATATAAAGACGATCGGATACTCGCTCAGTCCCGCGTACACGTACCCCAAGGAGGGCGGCCAGCCGAGGGTCACCGGCTACTCCGCGTCGAACGTCGTGCAGGTGAAGACCGGCGACCTTGAGCAGGTGGGCGCGGTGATCGACACGGCGACACAGGCGGGCGCGAATAATATTCAAAGCCTTCAATTCATGCTCAAGGACGATCAGGCTGTCAGGGCGCAGGCCCTTCGCGAGGCGGCCCTGAAGGCGAAGGCGAAAGCCGACGCGCTCGCTTCCGCGCTCGGACTGCGAATCGTCCGCGTGCTGCACGTCGAAGAGAGCGGCGCGGCCCCCACCCCCATCTATGCGCGCGAGATGGCGATGCAGGCCAAGGCCGATGTATCGACCCCGGTCGAGGCGGGCAACATCGAGGTGCGAGCATCCGTTTCACTCACGGTCGAGATCGGGAACCAGTGACGAGAGCGGGGGCAGAGGTCAGGGATGCTTCTTGTGCCTATGACTCAAGAAAGCTATTCCCTGACCGGCCCCGCGCCAAGCGCGCCAAGCATTAAGCATTAAGCATCAGGCGCTATCGGACCCTTTATCTCGATTCATTTCGCTTACGGACCGCCTGCATCATCTTCTTGAATCGCTTCTTTTCAACCACGCTCGCGTTGAACTCCCGTTTAAGCTCAAGGAATTCCGTCTCTTGCCGTAGCTTCCTGTAGTTTTCGAGCCTCGCCGAATCGAGGCGGCCTTCCGCGATCGCCTCTTTCACCGCGCAGCCCGGCTCGTTTTCGTGGTTGCAATCGCGAAAACGGCAATTCTCCACCAGCAATGCAATCTCCTCGAAAGCATCCTGCACGCCCGCGCCCCCCTCCCAGAGATGAAGCTCCCGCATGCCGGGCGTATCGAGAACCAGGCCGCCCTGCGGCAGGAGAATCAGCTCCCGATGGGTCGTGGCGTGCCGCCCCCGGTCGTCGTGCTCGCGCACCTCTTTGACCTTCTGGACATCGCTGCCGACCAGGCGGTTAATCAGAGTCGACTTGCCGACGCCCGAAGACCCGAGGAGCGCGACCGTCCGCCCGGGCTCGAAGTAGGCGTCGAGCGGCTCCAGTCCCTGATTGGACTTCGAGCTGATCACGTGAATCGGCACGCCGCCGGCCACCGATCGGACCTCTTCGACTTTTCCCTGCACGTCATCGCACAGGTCCGCTTTGCTCAAAATGACCACGGGGTCGGCCCCGCTCTCCCAGGCGGCAGACAGGTACCGCTCGATCCTTCTTAGGTTGTAATCGTTATTGAGCGCCGTGACCAGAAAGACCGTGTCTATGTTCGCCCCGACTATCTGCTCTTCGGCCCTCTGCCCGGCGGCCTTTCTGATGAACCTGCTCTTGCGGGGCAGCACCTGATGGATGGTCGCCTTCCCTTCCTCGTCCCGAAATCGCACGGCGACCCAATCGCCCACGGCAGGCAGGTCGCTCTGGCCGAGGGCCTCGTGGCGCATCTTCCCGGTGGTCGCGGCATCGATCTCGCCCCGCTTTGAGTAGAGCCTGTAAATATGGTTGTGCTGAAGAGCGACCCTCGCGGGCTCCAGGCCTCGCTTTTCAAGGGCGTCGAACGCGGCCGCGAAGAAATCGCTCCAGCCGTATGCTTCAAGATTCAACATTCGAGTTTCTCCCGCGAGATGATCTCGCGCATTCTGACGGCGGAAGCCTCCGGCTTCGCCGTGGCCGCGGGCCGGACATCCCGGTCGCCGGCTCCCCGTGGATTACTGCAAAACGCAAGCCAGAGGGCGGTCCCGCGGACGATTTCCCGCGTCGAGTTTTAGTGAGGTAATGTGCCGTCAGGCTGGGTGAGTTGCCGCCGTTTCGCCACGCCCATTCCCGAGAACCGGGCCGTGAGAGCGCATGCTCGGGTCGATCGACATCGCCACGAAAAGCCCGCGCACAAAAGAGGCTCGCGACGATCAGGCAACTCATTGATTCAGACAATCATAGGCGGAAGATTTCAAAACCCGTTCAATCTAATATTCGCCGGTCGAATCGCGCGGGCGCGTCCTCCGCGCCTCTCTCGAATCGATCCCTTCTCTCAAACGAAAGAATCCTACCCCGAACCTCCCGATCGACGCAACCGCTTTGCATCTCCCCGGCGCTCTCGGTCCTGCGCAGAAATTCAAGCCGGGGCGCAATAACCGTGTCGAAGAGATTCAGTCTGCCCTCGCGATGGAGCTCGCCGATTTCGATTTCAGGAAAAGTGATTGAAGCTCGCGACTTGCCGGGCGGAGTTGAAGTCGGGTCTGAGGAGTCGAGGCGCCGACCTTTGAAGGGTCACCTCAATTGTTGGAGCGGGTGACGGGGATCGAACCCGCAACTTTCAGCTTGGGAAGCTGACACTCTACCATTGAGTTACACCCGCTCTCTTCCAAATAAGCACGAGCATCTTAAAACGCGGTTTCGCACTTTGTCAATTAGCCCTATACGCGACGAGAGGCGAGAAGCCACTCTGCGGGATTAAGACAGGCGCGAAGAGTCAGGGGCCTGCGTTTGCGCCCGGGCGAGTCCCCCGCTTTCAGTCGCGCTTCCTGGTTACGTGCGGCTTGAGCTTCGAGTATTTGTCGAGGACTTCCTGTTTATGCTCGGGGCTGGCGTTGTCGAGAATGACGTGGCGGACCATGACGAGCAGCTTTTCGCGTTTTCCGCCGAACCTGCCGGTAAGGGGCTGCTGGCTGACCACATCGACAAGGCCCTCCTGCACCCATTTCCAGAATTGTTTCTGGGTTGTCCAGAACTCGTTATCGTTCGCGCAGACGATCCTTGCATTCTTCTTCAAGTCTACCTCCCGCGACCTCACCTTCGCCTGAAGAACCAGACGAGTAGAGAAAGGATGACGCTCAGCATTATCGATGTGGTGATTGGAAAGTAGAAGCGCCAGCCTTCGCGCTCGATATAGATGTCGCCCGGCAGCCTTCCGATCCTGAGGCCGGGGAACTTGCCTAGCAGAATAATCAGAGCGCCCATGGCGACTATAACGAGGCCAAGGACGATCAGGGACTTTCCCAGCGCTCCAGGACCGTCTGCCATAACGAAGGGCCTCAATTCGATGGTCAATAGACGGGTGGTCTCAATCGCCTACTGACCATCGACTCAGGAGCGTCGATTAACGCCCGAGAGCTTCAGCGACGCGCGCGCCGAGATCGGCAGGGCTCTTGACGACAAAAATACCGGCTTCGGCCATCGCGGACATCTTCTCTTCGGCGGTGCCCTTCCCGCCCGAGATGATCGCCCCGGCGTGCCCCATTCGGCGGCCGGGAGGGGCGGTCTGCCCGGCGATAAAGCCGACGACCGGCTTGGTCATGTGCTCTCGAACGAACTGCGCGGCCTCTTCTTCGGCGGTGCCTCCGATCTCGCCGATCATCACGACGGCGTCGGTCTCAGGGTCCTGCTCGAAGAGGGCGAGCGCGTCCACGAAGTTCGTGCCGATAATGGGATCGCCTCCGATGCCGATGGCCGTTGACTGGCCGAGGCCGAGCCCCGTGAGCTGGTGCACGGCTTCATACGTGAGGGTCCCGCTGCGAGAGACGACCCCGATCCGGCCTTCTTCGTGAATATGGCCGGGCATGATTCCGATCTTGCACTTGCCGGGACTGATGATGCCGGGGCAATTAGGCCCTATCAATCGGGTCGAGCGGTCGCGGAGGTAATCGAAGGCCCTCATCATATCCAGAGCGGGGATCCCTTCCGTGATACAGACCGCGAGCGGCAGCCCGGCGTCAGCCGCTTCCATGATCGCGTCGGCCGCGAACGGGGGCGGCACGTAGATTACGCTCGCGTTCGCCCCTGCTTTCTCCACCGCTTCGGCGACCGTGTCGAAGACGGGCACGCCGTCGTGCTCGGTCCCGCCCTTGCCGGGCGTCACGCCGGCCACGATCTTCGTGCCGTATGCAATCATCTGGCCCGTGTGAAACGATCCCTCGCGGCCGGTTATGCCCTGCACGACGACGCGAGTGTCCCTGTCAACAAGTATGCTCAATTCGTTCTCCCGATCAGCTTCAATCAGCTCGAAATATGATTTTCAAAAGACGAGCAATATACCACACGGCTTGAAAAATTGTGAAGGAGCGAGGGTGAGGTTTCCCGCCCGTCCCGAGCCGCGCGCCCTACCGTCAAGATTACTTAAACGTAGGAGCCTCCGGTGACGAGGATCAGGGCGCCGGTCACGTAATCGGAGAGGGGCGAGGCGAGAAAGAGCACGGGGCCGGCGGCTTCATCGGGCGTCCCGGCCCGCCCGAGAGGTATGAAGTTTGCCGCCATCTGGCGCATGGATTCCGGAATGCCGAGCTCGACTTCCTTCCCTTCGACGTTGATCTTCTCCTGCTTCTCTTTGGCCTGAGTCAAGCGAGTCTCGATGAATCCGTAAGCGACGGCATTCACGTTGATATTGAAGCGGCCCCACTCTTTAGCCATGGTCTTGGTGACTCCGACGATGCCCATCTTGCCCGCCGAATAGTTGATCTGGCCGGGATTGCCCGCCACCCCCGAAGTCGACGATATGTTTATGATCTTGCGATGCACGCGGCGGCCTTCGGCGATCTCCTTCTTGGCGACCTCGCGCATGAAAGGCGTGGCCGCGCGCAGTATGCGGAACGGGGCGGTCAGATGAACGTCGATCATCGCGTACCACTGCTCGTCCGACATATTTTGAATGACGCCGTCCCAGGTGTAGCCCGCGTTGTTGACGATTATGTCTATCCCGCCGAAGCTCTCGGCCGCCGTGGTCACGAGTTTCTCAGGAAACTCCTTATTGGTAACGCTGCCCGCGCAAACGACCGCGCTTCCGCCCGCGTCGGAGATCTCTTTCGCCGTCGATTGCGCCACTTCTTCGTCCATGTCGTTTATGACGACCGACGCTCCGTGGTCCGCGAAGAGCTTCGCGATGCTTCGGCCGATGCCGCGCCCCGAACCCGTTATTATCGCCGATTTCCCAACAAGGAGCCTGTAATCTGCCATACTCGATTCCTTTCACCTCTTATGAATTTGCGGCGGCCCGTGCCGCGCGCAGGTCGAATAATACAGGATGGAGGCTGAAGGCAAAAGTGACGGAGCGGGGTGAGAATCGGTCAGGGACTCGAGAAACCGCCGACGGATTTTACACGGTCTGCCGGCGGCTCCGCTCAGAGCTCTGCGGATTATCTATCGAATTCTCGCAAGAAATACGTCCCAGGCCCACCGGCCCGCTTGATTTCCTCGCGCGTCGTAAACCTTCGCGCGGTACCTGAACCAGTTGTCGTAAGGGTCTTTCTGCTTCTTCTCTTTATAATCCAGATCGATTGCGACTACCCCAAGAGTCGGCAGCGGGGACATTTCGGCAGGGTCCGAGATTCCGTTATGGTTCAAGTCTTTCCAAAGTCTCAGAGATGTGAAGATCGCATCCCGCCTATTTATGATCCCATCGCCGTTCCCGCCGTTTGGGGGTTTGTCGTATTCCGCCAGCGCGAGAAAACCGTTCTTATTGCTTGAAGCCGCCTGCGGAGTGAAGTTGCCGAATAATTCAGCGCCGCTATCTATCGTTCCATTTTCGTCGCGGTCGAGCGCGAGCCATGCGTCGTCGGAGCCCTGAGTAGTCCAGGCCGGATGCTCCTTTGTGCCATCCGCGTTAATGTCGAAATCGACGCCGTTGGGCGCATCCGTAAGATCGAATGAATATGCCGAAGGATAAATGGAAGGCAGAGGCGCGAGCTTGCAAGCTCGCGCCTCTCGCGATCAGCCGCGAATGAAGCCCCGAAAGTTTGCCGGGTTCGGATTGAAGCCGGGAAAGATCGCCTTCAGGTCAGCGGCTCGCAGGTGCGAGGCCGCGACCTCGGCGAATACGTCTCTGAAATCTGTGGTTAGAGCGAGGTCGCGCCCTTCATACAATTCCTCGGGGGCGAGGCCGGGCCACTTGCCGTAGACCTTCCCGCCTTTGACCGGCCCTCCGAGCGCGAAGGAGACGCTCGCGTGGCCGTGATCGGTCCCGCCCGACCCGTTCTGTCGAATCGTGCGGCCGAATTCGGTCATCGTCAGGATGACTACGTTCCGCATGCGGTCTCCGAGGTCACGATAGAGCGCCTCGATTCCCTGGCTGAACTCCCGCAAGCGGTTCGAGAGCTGGCCGCGCGACGAGCCCTGGTTCGCGTGAGTATCCCAGCCGCCGATGTCGGTGAAGGCGACTTCGAGGCCGATGTCGGCTTTGATCAATTGAGCGATCTGAAGCAGGGCCTGGCCGTAGGGAGTGCGAGGATAGCTTGCGCCGTTGGCCTGGGCGTACTGCCGCGGGTTAGCTTTCTTGAGCATCTTCACGGCCTCGAATGCCTCTTTACCCGTGCCGTACAGCATGTCCGGCGTCTGTTGCGCGTAGAGCGCCTCGAAGCTCTGCGCGACCTGATTGTTACCCGCTCCCGCGCGGACTCCGAAATCCGAGATGCTTGTCATCGCAAGGGCCGGAGCCTTGCCCATAAGGGTGCGGGGCAGATTGCCGCTCAACGCCACGGCGCGAAACGGAGGAGCCTTAGGGTCCTTCTTCGAAGCGATGTAGCGGTTGAGCCATCCGTCCGGCGTGCTCTTGCTTCCCGGAGTGCCCGACTCCATGTAGTCCTGCGCGTCGAAGTGAGAGCGGGTGTTGTCGGGAGAGCCGACCGCGTGCACGACGGCGAGGTGCCCGGACGAATATAAGGGCCTGAACGGCGCGAGCGCCGGATGAAGCCCGAAGAAACCGTCGAGATCTATGGCCGCGTCCACATCTCCGGCTTTGGGGGCGGGCACGGCTATCTGCGGGCGCGCTCCCGAATAGCTCTTATCGCCGAACGGGACGACCATCGAGACGCCGTCCGCCGCGCCCCTCTGGAATATCGCGATTATGATGGGGCGGTCCGTGCCCGCCCCTCCCGCCGTCTGCGCGAGAGCCGTCCTCCGCAGGAAGGGGGGAGCGGCGGCAAAGCTCGCCAGCGCCAGCCCCGACGATTTAAGAAAGAATCTCCGCGTGATTGCCATACTTGTATCTCCGGCTATCGAGTAAGAGCCCGCTCTGCGCGAAACGCCTCACGGCCCTGCCCGGCCATTATTTCTACCTTCTTTGAAACTCTGGCGAGCCGAGCACGAGGCCGAAGACCTTCGCGACCTCCGGGCTCGCGGAAGGAGCGGGCGGCCCCGGCGGCTCATCGGCTTGCCATCCCGCGCGCCTCCCCTGGCGCGGCCCGCGAGCGTTCGGGCGGCCCGGCCTCTCGTAGTCCGGGGCCATTGCGTCGCCCGCGCTCATTTCGTCCATCCCATTATTAGCAGCCGCCCGCTCGGGCTTGCCAAGCTCGCCTTTGACCGGCACGCCTTCTCTCAACTGCTTCTCAAGAATCGCGCGCGTCTGCGGAGATATTTCTCCATTCAGAAGCACGGCTATCGCGAGCTCCATCACCTCGCCGGCTCCCCCGTTGTCCGGCGCGGGAGCGGCTCGCTTGATGTCTACCGAAGCGCCGCGCACGCGATTCGCGCTGAGCGCGAGGCCGAAGTTCAATCGCTCCAGCAGAGCGCCCGTGTTCACCCACTGCTCCGCGCGGTCGGGATACCCGGTGGGAGGCTGGTACAGGTAGAGAGGCTGGCCCATTCTGGAGATGAACTGGCTCAGATGCAGCGTCCCGCTCATATCTCCGTCGAGAGCGCGGATGGCGGAGACCGCGAGCTCGAAGGGCGATTTGATCTTGGCCCGGTAGAATTCAGGGGCGAAGAACTCCTTCGAAGTGAAGATCGTTCTGAGCATTTCGGAGATGTCTCCGCCGGTCTTCATGTAGGTGCGGGTCACTTTCTCCACGAGTGACGCGGGCGGATTATCGCTCACGAAGCGGCGCACGAGCTTGGTCGAGATGAACTTCGCGGTATTCGGGTGAGAGGCGAGAATCTCGATCACCTTTTCACCATCCTCGATGCCGCCGCCCGAGGAGATCTTCCGGCCAAGCACGACCTTTTCGCCGTCATCGTGCATCCACTCGCGGAAGATGAAGCGGCCGCTTTGTCTGGGCTGGTCGATGGTCCAGCCGGTCAAGGCCCGCGCCACCTCCTGCACGTCTTTCTGCGTGTAGCCTCCGTCAACGCCCAGAGTGTGAAGCTCCATGATCTCGCGCGCGTAATTTTCATTAATGCCGCGCTGTCTATTGCGAAGCCGGTTGGCGGCCTGGGCGCGGGGCGGCTGCTCGCCCGTCCGGCCCGAGCCTCTATTTCGTTCCGCCATCTGCCCGGGCTTGCGCTTGAACAGGCCTCGGCGGTTCAGGCCTCGCCTGCCGGGTATCTGCGCGTCGGGCGACATGGATTGAAAGTTATCGAGATAAAAGAGCATGGCGGGGCTCTTGGCGGTAGCCATCAACAGGTCTTTGAATTTGCCCATCGTGTGCGGGCGGATAGCGTTCATCTCGAAGTCGGTCGTCATCCACCTGTCGGCGCCCTTGCCCCAGAAGATATTGAAGTGGTTGAACCAGAAGTCCGACATGACTTCCTGAAGCTGGCGTTCGCTGTAGACGGCGCGGATGAGCTTCTGCGCCTGAAGCTCCTGGAGCAGGGCGTTGGGCGGCTTCAGCCCGTTGTCAGCGTAGTAGGCCATAACCTTCTGCCGCCTCTCTCTATCGAGACCCTTATCGCCCTTGTCGCCTTCCTTGCCACTTGCCGCGGGCGCGCCCACCGGGTCGGAGGGTTTCGGCTGCTGGTCCAACTCCCCGGGCCTCATCATTCCCAGCTTCATCGCGACCTGCTGCGGCTGGGGATACCTGTCATATATATCCGCGATGGACAGGCCAAGCGATTTGAGCGGGTCGAGACGCGCCTCCACGGCCGAATCGCCGACCTTCCCAGGGCTCAACTGTTGCTCGATATATTTATCCAGCCCGATTCGCCTGACGCGCTCCACATCCCCCGGGCGCGGGCCGAAGCCGAGCCGGTTGAGTGCGTGGAGAATCTTCTGTTCTTCCGACAGCCTGGGAGCCGTCGCCTTCGATTTGTCGGCCCCGGCGACCGGCGCAACCGCGCCCGCCGCGAGCGAGGCGGCGAGCAAAAGCGCAACCAATGCCGTAAAAGCCCCGCGCCCGGCGAGTTCGGCCGTCAATGATCTCCGGTAATTGTATCTCATGAATCCCCCGCTTAAATTGATTACCATTCGATGCTTCCGAGGTATAAGACGGTGGCTCGCGCGGTTTGGTCTGAAAACTTCTAAAGACCTTTGAAGACCTGTATCAGGGGAGTCGCTCTCGGGAGCGCGGGCGGCCCGGACCGGCCTCAAAAACCGGGGCGGACCGTGGGGTCGAAGTCTCGCGCGGCGTGTTCGAGATGGGCCGTCGAGCGCGCCTTGATCGTTTCGACGTGCCGGTATCTTACCCCGTGCGTGCGGCGAAAAAGCCTGATCTTGAGGTTGGCTACCTCGCTGTTGATGCAATAGAGGGGCTCGCCGTCCGGGTCTTCGTACCGGGCCTGGAGCATATCTCGAAGCCGGCACTGCACCGATCCTTCGATGTAGAGGCGGGAGTTCATCGCCGAAAAGGACCAGTAGCCTATTCCGAGGTTGCGGTGCCATTGCTCGGAGAGGCGCAGCCTGACGAAATGGTGCTCCTCGCCCCGGTGGCGCAGGAAGAGGGATTGAATGGGCGGCAGCATCCGCCCCGCGCGGCGCGGGCGCGCGCACAGCCCTTCGAAGACCGTCCCGGGGTGCGACTCGAAGGCGTTCGAGTGGACCCATATCCATTCATCCACGCGCTTGCGGCCCCAGAGATGCGATTGGCACCCGGGCTCGTCTTCTAAAACAGTCTCTCGCCCGTCCACCGTTATGCTTCCCCGAAATCGCGTGTCGAGATTCGGCGAGCAGACGAAGGACGAAGGGCGGAGCATAAGGGTGAGCTTAGGGGTCACGTGATGGTACGTCTTCTTGTTAGGATCGAAGGTCAGGTCCCAGGCTATGCTGTGCTCTTCTCCGTCGATACGCCCGGCGGCCCGCCCGGCCGAAAAGAAGCCGTCCCCGACCCTGAGGTTGAACTGCTCGCGGCCTTCGAATAAGAACCGGTCGAGGGGAAACTCACTCTTGAGGCCGAAGTTTTGATCCGGGGCTTTGCAATTGAAGGTTGCCGCCCAGAGCGCGGCGTGAGGCCGCCTGTCGCTTCCCTCGACGAGGGGCGATTCGAGAGTGTATCGGAACCAGAATCCCCGGCTCCCGGCGCGGTCGTTGAGAGTCAGGAACCAGACTTCATAGTGGCCCGCGCTTCCCTTCTTCCAGCGGCAGAGATTATCCGAATAGTTCTCAGCTCCGCTTGCAGTAGTCTTATAGCCTACGGCCATCGCAAGCCCACTCCTGAATACGATCGAATTATTGTGAACCGAAAGATTGTCGCGACCAGTCCACTCTGATCGCAGGATGCCGGCGCGAAACGTCTTTGACCTACTACAAACTACACCAGGCGGCCATCGCGCGGCAACTTTAAGTCACAGGCCTCTAAAGATGCAACCCGCAAAGCGTAACGAGAATCTCTATACTCGGTAACGCGCGTCCCGGCTTTTACCTGTTGACTCGCGGCACGGGCAGCGGGAATAATAACGACTCGCCGCCCGCCCCCGGCTCGCGGCAAGTGAAACGCTTATGGAAACAAACTTCGAGATCGAAGTGAAGCTGGCTTGCGATGATCTTGATAGAATTCGAAAGGCCGGATTCGCCCTCGAGCTCGACAGGCCCCGACATTTCGAGGACAACTGGCTGCTTGACTCTTCGGACAGGAAGCTCCTGAAGCAGGGCGCCGCCCTGCGCGTGAGGATCGTAGACGGTCAAGGGCTGATCACCTTCAAAGGCTCTATCCGCGAAGCCGCGAACGAGCTCTTGAAGGTCCGGGAAGAGATTGAGAGCGACACGAGCGAGCCGGAGCGTATGATCCAGTTGTTCGAGCGCCTGGGGTTCCATCGCGCCTTCAGATACCAGAAATACCGCACGGTTTATGCCCTGGTGGTCGAGGGGCAAAAGATCGAAGTCACCTATGACGAGCTTCCCATCGGCAACTATATAGAGATTGAAGGAGACGAAGGCCGCGTAACGAAGGTGCTGGAACAGGCCGGGTTTTCGGCGAAAGAGGTCATTCGCGAGAGCTATCCCGAGCTTCAGGCGGCGCGCTGCGAGGCGAGAGGAGTCCCGCTGGAAGACCTGGTCTTCGAGATACCGGGCGGAAAGTAAGCACCAACCCGTCGATCGAACAATCTATGAAAGCGATGATCTTAGCAGCGGGATTCGGCACGAGGCTCTGGCCCCTGACTGAAGACCGCACGAAGCCGGCCATCCCGTTTCTCAATCGTCCCCTGATCTCGTACTCGGTCGAATACCTCGCCTCGTTCGGCATCCGCGACATCATTGTCAACCTCCATCACCAGCCGGACTCGGTTCGCCTCGCCCTCGGGGACGGCTCGGCGCTCGGGGTGCGCCTGCGGTACTCGCTCGAAGATGAGATACTCGGAACGAGCGGGGCGATGGACCGGGTCCGCGACTCGCTCATGGACGAAGATTTCGTCGTGATGAACGGGAAGATCGTGACAGACATCGATCTCGGCGCCGCCATCGGCAAACATCGCGAGCTCGGCGCGATCGCCACCCTGGTGCTGCGCGAAAATTCGGCGCGCGAGCGGTTCAGCATAGTCGAAGTGGACGAGCGCGGGAGAATCGAGCGGTTCGCGGGCTTCCCCGCGCCCGAAGCAGCTTCCCAGGAAGCGGGCGCGACGGCGCGGGGCGCGGTCGCCAATAATCCCGCGCCCCCGTTGATGTTCACGGGTATCCAGGTACTCTCGCCCCGCATCTTCGACTATATTCCGCGCGATCGCTTTTCGCATTCGACCGTAGATGTCTACCCCAAGGCCCTTGAGGCAGGGGAGGCCGTCGTGGCCCACGTAGACGGAGGCTACTGGTACGAGATGAGCACTCTCGGCCGTTACCTGGAAGCGAGCCTTCTCTTTTCCCGCAAGAACGGCGGCTCGCTCGTGCGCGGGTCCGATTGCCGCATAGAAGACGGGGCCGAGGTTAAGGATTCGATCCTCTGGAACCGCGTCGTCATCGAGCGGGGCGCGCGGGTGAATCGCGCCATCATCGGCGACGGAGTGCGAATACCCGAGGGCGCGCGGGTCGAGGGCGCGGTCGTCGTGCGGCGCGACGTGATAACCGAAATGGAGCGCGGAGAGGTGGCAGGCGATAACGTCATCGTTCCGCTTTAAGGTTTTATTCAAGATATGACACCGGACGAGAAAATTTCGCCGAGCGTCGCCCGGCTTGCGGCGCAACAACTGAATGCGGAGGCCGATCAGGTGACCGTCACTCAACTGACGGGCGACGCTTCCACGCGAGCTTACTATCGCGCCCGCGCGATGGAATCGAGCCTCGTGATCTCCATCTACTCGGAGCCTTTCGACGAATCGGACAGCGCCATGGCCCGGCTCGAGAGAATGGAGGCCGCGAGCCCTGCCGCGCGCCTGACGTTCGCAAACGACCCGTGCGCTCACATCGAGGCGACCCGGCTCTTTCTCGAAGCGGGCCTCCCCGTCCCTCAAATACTCGCGGTCTCCGGGCGCGATCGCGCGATGTTGTTTGAAGACGTGGGAGACGTTCGCCTCCAGGACTGGCTCTCAGACCATTCCCCCGCCGAGACGGCGAGCGCATACGAGCGGGCGATAGAGCTTCTGGTGAAGATACAGGAAGCCTCGGGCCTCGCCGCGGGCTCTGATTACGTCGCGAGGCACCTGGCCTTCGACGAGCCGAAGCTCCGGTGGGAGCTCGGCTTTTTCTTCGCGAACTATTTTACGCGGTACCTGGGCTTGAAGATGGACTCGGCGATGGCCAACGGCGTGCAGCAGGACTTCAGGGCAATCTGCTCGGAGCTGGCCGCCCGGCCCCGCGTGCTCACGCACAGGGACTATCACGCGCGCAATTTGATGATGACAGGCGGGGCGATGTTCATCATAGATCACCAGGACGCGCGAATGGGGCCGGCGAGCTACGACCTTGCTTCGCTTGTGAACGATCCTTATACGTCCCTTGGAGGCGAGCTGAGCGCGAGCCTTATCGAGAGATTCATCGAGATGAAAGCGCGGTCGAGCGAGCCCCTGGCAAGTACGGGAGAGTTCCGAGCCGAGCTTGAATTGATGAACGTGCAACGAATGCTGAAAGCGGTCGGGACTTATTCATACCAGGCCGCCGCGCTCGATAATCTCACGTACGTCGATTACATCGAGCCCGCCATCGAAAGAGCGCTCGTCTCCATCAGCGCGCTCGGGCGGTTTGAGCGCCTCAGGGAATTGCTCGAAAAGACGCGGGAAATGAAGTGATAGCGGTCGGGGTGACACTCTCGCTCATGGCCGAGCCAGGAGGATTTCTCGAAGCCGGTTTCGGATTTATCCCCTCT
Source organism: Blastocatellia bacterium (assembly GCA_035537555.1). Taxonomy (GTDB): domain Bacteria; phylum Acidobacteriota; class Blastocatellia; order UBA7656; family UBA7656; genus DATLMR01. Next base: position 1,301 of record DATLMR010000314.1, on the reverse strand, counting down.
CCGAGCCTCGCGTGAAAATAAAGAGAGCGCCCCGGTCAGGGGGCGCTCTCTCAGGCCGTCGCCGTCGCGTTCGACGCCGGAGGGCCGGGCTCAATCGACCCGGGTCCGACCGGGACTATCAGCGCTCTTCAATGGGAACGTATTTCAAGCCGCGAGGGCCGACGTATTCGGCGCGCGGGCGAATCAGCCTGTTGTTTTCGTACTGTTCGAGCACGTGCGCGGTCCAGCCCGAAATGCGGCTACAGGCGAAAATTGGGGTGAAGAGGTCCGTCGGTATTCCAAGCGCGTAATAGGTCGAAGCCGAGTAGAAATCGACGTTCGGATTGAGCTTCTTCTCGCGAAGCATGACCTCTTCCATCTTCCTCGACATGTCGTACCATTGGCGCTCGCCGGTGCGCTCTCCGAGCTGTCCCGACATCTCGCGCAGGTGCGTGGCGCGCGGGTCTTCGGTGCGGTAGACCCGATGGCCGAAGCCCATGATCTTCTTCTTGTTGGCCAGAGCGTCGGCGAGCCAGGGCTCGACGTTTTCGACGCTGCCGATCTCCAGCAGGTTCTTGATCACGCCTTCGTTCGCTCCGCCGTGAAGAGGCCCCTTGAGGGTGCCGATGGCAGATACGATCGACGAGTACATATCGGATAGAGTCGCCGCGGTCACGCGCGCCGCGAAGGTCGAGGCGTTCAGCTCGTGGTCCGCGTGCAGAACCAACGCGAGGTCTATCGTTCGAGTCGCCACCTCATCGGGAAGCTGGCCGCGCAGGGTGTAGAGGAAGTTGCCCGCTATCGAAAGCTCTTCTTTCGGATGAACCGGCTCCTGGCCGTTGCGAATCCTTTGAAACGTGGTGACTATGGTCGGGAATTTAGCCGTGAGCCTGATGGCCCTGCGAACATTTGCCTCGCGCGACATGTCGGCCCCGTCCGGATCATAGAAGGCCAGAGCGGAGACGACCGTCCGGAGCATGTCCATCGGATTTGCGTCCCTGGGAATAAAGCCGATGAGCTGTTGAACCTCCGGGGGCAGCCCGGCCTCTCTGGCAAGCTCGCCCTTGAGCCGGTCGAGCGCGGAGCGGTCAGGCAGCTTGCCGTTCCACAGCAGGTAGATGACCTCTTCGAAAGTCGCGTGGTCGGCCAGATCGTGTATATCATAGCCGCTATAGATCAGCTTGCCTTCCTGGCCGTTGACATCGCTGATCGACGATTGAGCGGCGACGATCCCTTCGAGGCCGGCCTTGGCGACATTGGCTTCACTCGACATCTTGTTCTTTCCTTTCAGTGCGTCGTTATAGTGGTTCCTTCGGCATTCA
>DATLMR010000313.1:0-5614 GCA_035537555.1 Blastocatellia bacterium | reverse complement strand
CAATCGATGAGGATCGAGATATTTTCGAGTCACGCGAGTTATATCATCGACGGTGACGTGGCGTATCTTCTCGGGATACCTTTCTAGGTAGTCGAATTCCAATCCGTAAACCTCCGCGTCGACGAGAAATTCCGCCACCTGCGAGTTCGATTGAAAATCGAAGACGAAATTGCCTGTGAGGTAGGCTTTCGCCGTTTCGAGCTCTTCGCGGGTAACGGGCTCGGCCACGATCCGGGCGATCTCCCGGCGCAGGCCCGCGAGCGCCTGTTCAAGGTTGTCGGGCGAGGTGCCGATGTAAGCGATGAAGCGGCCCAGGTCTATTCCCGCGCTCCCGGTGATGTTGCTGAAGGTCGTGTAGGCGAGCCCCTGCTCGTCGCGCAGGATGCGCGGGATGCGCGACGTGAACCCGGGGCTCGACCCGAGTATCGTATCCATCACGCGAAGCGTGTAGTAGTCGGGATTTCTGCGGTCGATGCCGACGTGGCCGATGAAAATATTGACCTGCTCTTTCGGAGCGTGGATGAACTTCTCGATCGCCTCAGTCTGCATCTCGGGCGCGATCAATTCCGGCAGCTCCAACTGCGCGTCCCGCCCCCAGGGGCCTAGCCTCTCTTCGGCCATCGCCTTCACGCTCGCCTTGTCGATGTCCCCGACAATGGAGATGATGGTGTTATTCGGAACGTAAAACCTCCGGTAGAAATCGATCATGTCCTCTCGCGTCAAATTCCTGATCGACTCTTGATACCCGACGGGCGGCCTGTGCTGGGGCGTGCCTTTGAAGATGACCTTGTTGAAGATGTCCGAGGCCTGAACCCGAGGCACGTCCAGGCGGCTCTTGATCTGCGCGAGGCGGCGGTCCACCTGTTGCTTGACCTTGTCGGGCGGGAAGGTCGCGTTCATCAGCACGTCGGCGACGATCTCCAGGCCGAGGGCGGTATCTCTTGAAAGGAGGCTCGCGTGCGCTCCGCTCGCCTGATAATCGCCGAAGGTGCCGAGTCTGCCGCCGACTTCCTCGACCGCGAAAGCGATCTCCTGCGACGTGCGCGTCTCCGTCCCCTCGTCGATCAACTCCCCCACGAGCGACGCGAGGCCGGCTTTTTCATCGGGCTCGAACCTCGACCCCGCGCGAACGACCGCGTTGATCGCGACCGAAGGCGTGGAGTGATTCTCCGAGAGCAGAAGGACCAGCCCGTTGGGAAGCTCGACCCGCTCGACATCCAGCTTGGGGCTGGTATTAGACGAAGCGTTTTGCGAAGGCCCGCCGTCTCGCGCGCTCGCGTCGTCTCCGGCGGAAGGCGAGCCCGCGCGTGATTCGGGGGCGCTCCCGCTGTCGAGCATGAGGCCCCGGTCCATTTCTTCCAGAAAGGCCCCGGCCCGTTCTCCCGTACGGAAGGCGGCCCCGTTCTTCCCGTGTCCTGTCGGCCCGAAAGGCCCCGCCTGCGGAGCACCGGACGGGCGGCTTCGATGAGCGGGGCCGGGCACTTCACCGGATACGGCCGAAGCCTCCTTCGTCTCATCGTTTATCAGGAATCCGACGGTCCTGTTATCCTGAACGAGGTACTTCCGCGCGACCCTCGCCACGTCCTCGGCCGTTACGGCGAAGATGCCGTCCATCATCGTGCCCAGATACTTATAGCCGCGAGAATGCTCGGGGATGCTGTCGCTCGAAGCGATAGTCTCGTATTGCCCGAGGAGAATTGCCTGCTGGAGCGGCTCCTCATTTGTAAGCACCAGGTCCGCTTCTATCTGCCGCTTCGCTTTCGTCAGCTCCACCTCCGGGAGCTCTTCATGCTGGAGGCGTTCTATCTCCTCGTAAATGGCCCGCTCGACATCGTCAAGCTTATAGCCCGGCTTCAGCTCGGACTGGATGTAGAAGAGCGAGGCGTCGATATGATCGTTATAGCTTGCGTTCGCAAGCGTCACGGACTGGTCCTTATCCAGGAGGCGTTTATAGAGCCGCGAGCTCCTGCCGGATGAAAGCAGGGTCTCCAGTATGTGAAGCGCGTGAGCGTCGGGGTGGCCTACGGCCGGAACGTGGTAGCCGATCACCAGGCGCTCCACGTGCGTCTCCTTCTTCACTATCACGCGCTTTTCGCCCTTTTGAGGAGGCTCGGCCAGATCGAGCGTCTTGATCTCCGGGCCGGGCGGGATGGGGCTGAACAGCTCTTCGATCCTCGCGACGGTCTCTTCCGTGTTGAAGTCTCCGACGAGGACTATGGTGGCGTTGCGCGGGTGGTACCACTTGTCGTAATACGCCTTCATCTCCTCGGCTGTGGCCCTCTCCAGGTCCTCGAACCAGCCGACGGTAGGCCAGTGATAAGGGTGGCGTCGGAAGGCCGTGGCCCATACCTCGTTTTCGAGCGCCTCCCACGGGCCGTCGAGGCCGATGCGAAGCTCCTCTTCGACGACCTGCTTTTCGGAATCGAACTCTTCCTGAGCGAAGGTCGTGTTCCGCATGCGGTTCGCTTCTATATCCAGAGCAGCCTGCCAGCGGTCGGATGAAAAAGTGAAGTAATAGGCGGTAAAATCGAGCCACGTGAACGCGTTGTTAGCTCCCCCGTTCTTGAGAGTTATCATGTCGATCTCGCCGCGCCTGTACCTGTCGGTCCCTTTAAAGAGCATATGTTCGAGGAAATGGGATTTACCCGTCTGGCCTAGCTCTTCATTACGCGACCCTACGCGATACCAGATAATCGAAGCCACAATGGGCTTATCGTGCAGCTCCTTTGTGATCACCGTGAGCCCGTTCGGTAAAACCCGCTTTCTCACTCCACGGGTCGCAAAAGAGACCTGCGTCTCGGCGGATTGGTTCTGGTCGGAGATAGTTTTTGAAGTGGTCATACTTGATCTTATATAACTGGCGAAACCCCTAAACCTTTCGAAGCTGCTCTAAAGCGCGCTCGCTCATGAGACGCGAGCAATTAACTATAGAGTCCTGAAAGAAGCAGTGTCAAACCTCCCTGCCCCGGCGCGCGAGCGCGCGCTGAAGTAAGAGGCGGAGGTGCCGCCCGGCGCGGGGAAAAAACCTCGAAACTCTCATAAGGACTTGATTTCTGGCTTTTCGCTGTAGATACTTGTCCGTGCCTGCGAGGCATACTGAAGTACCTATTAAGCCTCTGAAAACTCTGGCGAATCCAATTTACTGTTCAGCCAGTAGATTCACCGGAGTATTTGCGCACTCGAACCCTCTCGACGCAGCACAGGGCGCGCAGCTAAAAGAAAAGATCAGGAATCAGCCGCGGGCAGTTTGCGGTAAACAGGAGACAGATGACTAAGGCAGAGCTTGTAGAAGAAGTGGCGCGCGCGGCGGAACTGAATAAGCGCGACGCCGAGGTTATTGTGGAGACCGTATTCGACTCAATCATCGGCGCGCTTCATAAAGGCGAAAAGGTCGAGTTGCGCGGCTTCGGTAGCTTCCGCACGCGCGAGCGCGGTCCCAGGCGCGGGCGCAATCCAAAGACAGGCGAGCCCGTTGACGTTCCGGCCAAGCGCGTACCGTACTTCAAGCCTGGCAAGGAGCTGAAAGACTTTTTCACGGACAGCCCCGATGGCGGCGCGGCGGGCGGGAAGGACGACGGCCTGGCCAGGGCCGCGGGCGCGGAACCGTCGGCGCATGGCTCGGGCGATGTTCCGCCGGGGCCATACGCTGTCGATTCCACCCCTGACCCATCCTCCAGAGAAGAGAGCGCCGATTCGGGCAGCGCGCCCGCGTCCCCGGCCCCGAACGAGAGATCATCCGGAGCCTTCTCTGCCCCCGATGATTCGGCCCCGGCCGAAAGCTCAGACGAGTCTGACGCGGGTAACGGAGGGGCCGGCAGTGATTCGAAGGGCGGCGAAGGCTCATCGTCGGGTTCCGGTTATTGAACGACCAGGAGATGGCTGGTGAGCAGTGGCCAGCGAGCGGCGGGCATCGACCACGCGTTGCAGGCGGCCCATTGACCACTTCTTATTGAGTCCTGTTCGGAGCCGAAGGCGCGGGCAAGACCTTATTTTTCGGAACTGCCCCTCGGTGTTGCGCGAAGACCTTCCGGTCGTTCACGAACAAGCCACAGATCGGGGAAAGATGGATAAGAAAGAAGAAGAAGCGCCGCTCCCGGAGGGGGAGCGGCGCTCTGGAGTTGACCGCCGGGAAGGCGAGCGTCGAAGTCCGGACCGGGCCTCGGGGACGGGGGTCATAAGCGCTCGAACGGGGCAGAGGCGCAGGCCGGGAGATCGCAGAAATCCTGCCGCCCCTCAGGCCGCAGATGACGGAGCGACGAGCGACGAGTAGTACCCGCGAGAGCGTGATCGCGCCAAGACAGGGGCGAGATGCAGTTTCCGAGCCCGCACGCTAAAGCGCGTGGCAACCCATAACTCCCCGAGGGATCGCCACGCGACCAGTCATTTATGAGTCGGGGGCCGGAGCCCCGGACTTACCTATAAAGCCCGCTCTAGGTTCCGGTCTCCCAGCTCGTCATGTATTCGTGCATTTCGGGCGTGAGCGTGTCGATATTGATCCCCATCGCCGCAAGCTTGAGCGAAGCGATCTCTTCATCCACCTCCCCGGGAAGAAGGTGGACGCCCGGATTGAGCTGGCCCTGCTTTTTGACCAGATACTCACAGGATAAGGCCTGGTTGGCGAAGCTCATGTCCATCACCGAGGCGGGGTGCCCTTCGGCGGCGGCGAGGTTGATCAAGCGGCCTTCGCCTAAAACGATGACGCGGCTTCCCGACGCCTTCACTTTGTACTCCTGAACGAATGGCCTGAGCTCTTCGACCGCCTCGCTCATCTCTCCCAGCGCGACCAGATTCAGCTCGATATCGAAGTGGCCGGAGTTGGCCACTATCGCCCCGTCGTGCATCCTGGCGAAATGCTTCCCGTCTATCACGTGGCGGTTCCCGGTGACGGTTATGAAGATGTCTCCGACCGGAGCCGCCTCTTCCATCGGCATGACCCGGAAGCCGTCCATCACGGCTTCGATGGCGCGAATGGGATTGATTTCGCAGACGACGATGTTCGCGCCCATGCCCCGTCCGCGCATCGCCACGCCCTTGCCGCACCACCCGTAACCGACGACCACGAGGGTCCTGCCCGCCAGCAGTATGTTGGTCGCGCGGATCACGCCGTCGAGCGTCGATTGCCCCGTGCCGTAGCGGTTGTCGAAGAAGTGCTTGGTCTGCGCGTCGTTGACCGCGATCGCGGGCCAGGTCATGCGGCCGCTCTTTTCGAGCGCGCGAAGGCGCACGAGGCCGGTCGTCGTCTCCTCGGTCGAGCCGATCAGTTTCTCGACGAGCTGGGGGCGCTCTTTGACCATAGTCGCGATAACGTCCGATCCGTCATCGATAATCAGCTCGGGCTCCGTATCCAGGGCCATCTGCACGTGGCGGTGATAAGTCTCGGTCGATTCGCCCTTGATGGCGAAGACCGGAATTCCATACTCGACGACGAGGGCCGCCGCGACATCATCCTGGGTCGAGAGCGGATTGGAGGCGATCAAGACGGCATCGACGCCCGCGGCCTTGAGGGCGCGGGCGAGGTTCGCGGTCTCGGTGGTGATGTGGCAGCAGGCCACCATTTTTCTGCCTTCGAGAGGGCGCTCCTGCTCGAATCGCTCGCGGATCAACCGCAGCACCG
>DATLMR010000312.1:0-8307 GCA_035537555.1 Blastocatellia bacterium | reverse complement strand
GGTGAGCGGCTCTTATGACAGTCTCGGCCAGTTCTTCTCGCAGCTCGGGTTCTACAAGCGTATATTGAGCGTTACCGAAGTAGATATCAAACAGGCCGAAGAACACGCCCAGGAATACGGTCGCTCGATAAACGCCTCCTTCGTCGTGACGGCTTATTACATCACGCCGGAGAACCTGGAGAAGTTGACTTCCAAGAAGCCCGAGTCGCCGACCGAGACCGCCGACGATAAGAAAGCAAAAAAAGAGAAGAAGTAGCGGAGTGACGTTATGAAAGCAAGCTCGATCAAGGAAATGCTGCGGACCAGACTCGGCAGGCTCGGCCTGGCCGTACTGTTCGCCCTGTCGATCGCCGTCACGCAAGGGCTGGCCCGGTCGAACGAGCCGGACAAGCAGGAGAGCAATCAGCCGCGCCCGGCAAACGAATACCTCGGCCCGACCGCCGACACCATCAAACCTTACAAGCCCGCCGGGCGCGACCCGTTCAAGAAGGCCATCAAGCCCAAGCCCGGGACCGCCAAAGCCAAGGCAGCACGCCTTCTGGGCTTCCCTCCGCTCGACGTGCGCCGGGCGGAGTTCCGCCAGAAGGCGGATATGGCGCAGGCCCGCGACCTCCCCGAGCCCGACCCGGTATCTCAATACCTCGTCAGCGAGCTCGACATCACGGGCATATTCCGCGACCATCGCGGCTTCGGAGCGTTCGTGAAGGCACAGCCGACCGGCACGATGTTTTTCATACGCAACGGGGCTCGCTGCTATAACGGAGAGGTCATGCGCATCGATGGTGATGATGCCGAGTCCGGGGGGGCGAAAGTGATGTTTCGCGAAAGCTCCTACCTGGAGGTGAACGGCAAACAGACCACGCAGGAGCGAGTCGTCGCCAAGGCGCCCTCCGTGCCGACTAATAAATGACTCTGGTGGGACAGACGAGGCTTCGGCGTTCGAGATCTCGAACGTCGAAGCCCTCGAAATCAAGAAATTCGAGTGGAAGATTAAAAGCGCGGTGAAGCGGACGCAATAGCTCGGATCGACCGATCAAAGGTGCGGAGGCTTCAGTTTCAATAGAGAGGGGAGATTAAGATGATGATCGCTAGGAGGCTTGTCGTAACACTGGCGCTACTCGCGCTCGTAAGCAACGGACTGGTATTCGCAAGATCGAGCGCGGCGGCAAAGCCCGGCTCGGACGGCCAGGCCTTCACCGTGGTAGGGCTCAAACACGAGATGTCGGGCGCGCTCACGCGCATCTTCATCGAGTCGAGCGCTCCACCCCTCTATACCATCCTGCGCCCGACCGAGCGCACCGTCGTCATCGACATGCAGGGCGGCGAAGGCTCTCAGCTCGCGCCCGAGTACGCCGTCATGAACCCGCTCATCGAATCCATCAAGGTCCGCAAAGCGCACGCGGCCGGAAGCGCTCAGGGCCGCCTGATGACGAGAGTCGAGATCGTTACGCGCCATGAAGTGAGCGACAGCTCTTCGGTCAGAGGCAACACGCTCGTCATCGAGCTCGCGCCTGAACAGACCGCCCGCGAGGAAGCGGCTCCGAAACAGGCGAAAGAAATCCGGCCGGCCGACGCGCGAGCCTCGGCCGAAGGCTCCGCCCCAGGCGTCTACGTCTATCCCACACCCGTAAGCGCGCGGAACTCCCCCGCGACGAATTCGGGCGAGGGACGCGACGGAAGCGCGGCAGGAATCGATCCCGGAACGATCAGGGCCCAGGCCACGCCCGAGCCCGCGCAGCCGCAGCAGAGCCTCACAAGAAACTCTCAGATGAAACCCGCGACCTTGATTCGCTCCGTGCGGCCCGAGGCCGCGGACGGCGGCGTGCGCATCACGGTCGATTCGGACGGGACGGCGCAGTTCAAGGACTTCGTTCTTTCCGATCCCTGGCGCATAGTCATCGACGTGACGGGCGTCCGCTCATCTTTCGGCAACAGAATCATTCCCGTCGGGGCCGGCTCGGTCGATCGCGTGCGAATAGGCCAGCCCGGACCCGATGTGGTCCGCATCGTGGTCGATACGAAGACGAAAGTGCAGTACCGCGTCGTCCGCGAAGGAGCCTCGATTACGATCCTCGTCGGCAACGTCCAGATGTCCCGGGTCGAGCCTCAAAACAGCGGCACGGGCAAGCCTCTCGCTAACGTGGTGGCTCAGCATCCCGCGTCTTCCGGCATGCCGGGCTCGCTCAATCCCGAGGTAAGAGTGGCCGGAGAGAGGGTCGAAAACCCGAACGAGTCAACCAACCTATTAGCCCAGACCGGCAATTCCGCGATGGGCGGAGCGGCCCAGTCGAACGCTCCCCCGAGGGTGACGGCCCAGCCGAACCCGAGGCTGCCCATTTCATCCGGCCAGCCTTCAGGCCCTTCCGGCGCTCCGGTCAAAGAGGCGGCGGGCGTCCCGGGCGGCGCGGCTTACACGCGCAGCTCCATGGACGTGCAGCGGCCGAACACAGCGGCCCCGGGCGTAGGCGGGGCGTCGAATGGCAGGCAGAGAGGCGAGCTTGCCTTCTGCGACCCGGGTTATGCGGGGGGATTGATCAGCTTCGACCTTCGCGCCGGCGTCGACGTGCGCGATATGCTCAGGTTCATCTCGCAGGAGCACGGAGTCAACTTCATAGTGGATAAGTCGGTCGGCGCGGTGCCGGTCGATATACGCGTGACCGATATACCGTGGAATCAGGTGATCGAATCGGTCCTGCGCGCGAACAGGCTCGGCGCCGTCTGTGAGAGCAACGGCCGCATCATTCGAATAGCGACGCTTACGGCAGTCAAAGAGGAGCAGGAGCAGCAGCGCCTGCTCAGAGAAGAAGAGGCCAAGCAGGTTCCTCTAAGCACCAAGATCGTTCACCTGAAATACGCGCGAGCGGCCGGATCGCTCGGAGCCACCGGGTCGGGCGCGTCCGGGCGCGGAGGCGGAGGCGGGGGCGGCGGCGAAGGCGGCGGCGGCGGAGCAAGGAGCGGCTCTCTGCTCACGATAGCAGGCAGTCGCCTGAGCCCGCGCGGTCGCATAGAGATGGATTCGCGCACGAACAGCCTCATCATCACGGACCTGCCGGAGTACGTTCAGGCGGTGGAGAACATAATAGGCCTGCTCGACCGCCCCGAGCCTCAGGTGGAGATCGAGGCCCGCATCGTGATCGCCAGCCGCAACTTCCTGCGCGACATCGGCGCGGAGCTGGCAGGCGCGGCGGTCAATCGAGGCAGAGGGTCGGCCGGCCTGTTTGAGACGACGCCCGTACAGCTCAGCGGCAACGCCTTCACTCCCGGCGGCACCGGCAGCAGCGGCTCCGGTTCCGGCTCGGGGTCGGGCTCAGGCAGCGGGTCGGGAAGCGGGTCAGGAAGCGGCTCCGGCTCCGGGACCACCTCCGGTCTCGGTCCCAACCTCGTCGGACCTTTCGCAGGCAACGCTCTTCGCGCGGGTGTCGCGAATACCGTCCTTAGCCTGACGACGGGAGCAATCGGGACGGGCCTGTTGTCGCTCGCCATCTCGGCGTCGGAGACCAAGGGCCAGATTCGCACTATCGCCAGCCCGCGCATAACCGCGCAGGACAACCAGACGGCCGAGATAGTCAACGGCGTGCAGATACCGGTCCAGACCGTCTCAAATAATACGATCACTACGACCTTCGTCACGGCGGCTCTTCGGCTTGAAATCACCCCGCAGATAATAGAAGAGACCGGAGAAGTATTGATGCACGTCGTCGCGGAAAACAACACGGTGAACTTCGCGCTCGCGGGCCAGTTCAACAACGGCACGCCCGGCATCAATACTCAATCCGCGGAATCCATCGTGCGCGTGCAGGATGGGGGCACCACCGTCATGGGCGGCATCAACATCGACAGCGAGGGACAGACTCTCAACCGAACGCCCGGACTTTCGCGGGTGCCGGTCGTCGGCGAGCTCTTCAAGCGCAAGTCCGTGCGCCGCGACTCCGACGAGATTCTCTTCTTCATCACCCCGCGCATAGTCAGGGGCGACGGCACGATCGGCCCGAGGACCTTCGGCCCGCAGCGCAGCTCCGTCGAGCCCGGCGCGCCCAATCCGTCGGGCGCGCAACGCGCGGCCGCGCCTGTCAAGCCTGCGGACCAGAGCAAGGCAAAGAATCAGAAGAATACCCAGGCCGCGCAGCAGGTGAAAGCGGGCGGGGGCAAGTAATAACTCGCGGGGGCCGGAGCCTGACTCTCCGGCCCCGCATTTCTATTGAGAGGGACCGTGAGCTTCATAGATACTCTCACAGAGATCGTCGGGCGCGTCGAAGGCTGCGCGGCCGCCGTCATTCTCGGCATAGACGGCATCCCGATCGAGCGCTGCGTTCTCGACCCGGAGTCGGACATGGACGTGGACCTGACGGCCACGGAATTCACGACGCTCCTGCGCCGCAGCATGCGGACGGCGTCGGATACCGACCTGGGCGAGCTGAGGGAGATGGTTCTCGTGACCGAGCGCGGAACGTTTCTGCTGCGACCCATCACGTCGGAATATTTCCTCCTGCTCATAATAAGCCCGGGAGGCAACACGGGACGAGCGCGCTTCGAGCTGCGCAAGCTCCAGCTCGCGCTCGAAGCGGAATTCGCAATCTGATCCTCTTCGACAGTACTTCTTTCAAGCGAAAGACACCGGAGACCTTCCGGTGTCTTTCGCTTTCTACTGCCGGCGCGGCAGGTAAGGCGGCCGCGACCTTCTCAAATCTTTTTGACGACCCCTCCGGCGATGAAAGCGGCAACGCCCAGAAACAGCGCGTATTTCATCGCTATTATGCCGAACGCGCCCGCGAGGATCAGCACGACTCCGAGAGCGCTCAGGATTATGGTTATCGTATTGGCTGCCTGTTTATCCATAAGTTGAAATCTCTTTTCCAAGACTAAGTAATTGGTCAGGTTAATGCGCACGTTATATCAGATAGGCGGCGCACTGGCAATTCAGCCTGACGTGCGAGCCGCAAACTTGCGTGATTCGGGCGAAGTACGGTATTTTACGGATTTGGCCACGCGGCCAGATTCGCGACATATTCACCAAGTTTATCGAGAAGGGACCGAATTAAGATGAATGCTAATGACATCCGCCGCGGAATGATCATAATGTACAACGGCTCTCCGCACCGTGTGCTCGATTTTCAGCACCGCACGCCCGGCAACCTGAGAGCTTTCGTGCAGGCCAAGCTGCGCAACCTCAAAAACGGCTCGTCCACCGAAGTCAGGTTCAGCTCGACTGAGAACATCGAGCGAGCCATGCTCGAAGACCACGAGATGGAATACCTCTATTCCGATGGGGACCTCCACCACTTTATGAATACCGAGACGTACGATCAGGTCGCCCTCGACGGCGAGACCCTGGGCGACTCGATCAACTACATAGTGGCGGGCACCAAGATCCAGGTCCAGTTCTTCGACGGCGCGCCCATCGGCGTAGACCTCCCGCCCTCGGTCGAGCTGACGGTCGTGGAGACGCAGCCGGAAATGAAAGGCGCGACCGCCTCGAACAGCCCGAAGCCGGCGAAGCTCGAGACCGGCGTGATCGTGCAGGTGCCGCCCTTCGTCAAGGAAGGCGACCGGATTCGCGTCGATCCTTCGAAGGGCGTATACCTCGAACGCGCGAAGTAAAGAGCGGGACGACCGGAAAGAAGAGGATGGGCGGCGGGTTGCGTGCCGGGATTTAACTACTCCGGATGGGCTGGAACCGGCTCCCGCAGCCGATTACGCGTTCCGGCGTCAAACCTGTAGCCGGCTATTATGTACCTGTTTTACAGCCTCAGCCTCTCGCTCCTCTTCCTGGCCCTGCTGCCTTACTTTATCTATAACGCCGTCAGACACGGCAAATACTCGGGCAGCTTCAGAGAGCGAATGGGATGGCTGCCGGAATCGATCAGAGCCTCCGCGCAACCGACCATCTGGATTCATACGGTCTCCGTGGGCGAGTTCAACGCGGCGCGCCCGCTCATCGAGCGGCTCAATCGAGAGATGCCCGATCATCGCCTGGTGATCTCGACGACGACCCTGACCGGCCAGAGGCTCGCCCGGTCGGCCTTCGAGCACGTATTCTTCTTCCCTTTCGACTGGACCTTCACGGTCCGGCGCGCCCTCGCCCACGTGAGCCCGGTGGCGGTCATAATTCTCGAAACGGAGCTATGGCCTAACTTCCTGCGCGAGTGCAGGCGCAGAGGCGTGAAGACTATCCTGGCGAACGGGCGCATATCTCCACGCTCGTTCGCGCGCTACATGCGAGTTCGCCTCTTCATCGCTCGCGCGCTCTCGGACATGACCCTCTTGCTCATGCAGGGAGACGACGATGCCCGGAGGGTCCGGGCGCTCGGCGCCGACGGCCGGCGAGTGCGAACTTGCGGGAACCTGAAGTACGATATCGAGGTGCCGCCCCCCGGAGAGACAGGCATGCCCGGACGGCCCGGGACGAGACGATTGATAGTGGCGGGAAGCACCGCGCCGGGCGAAGAAAGGATCATTCTCGAAGCCCTGAGGCACGTGCGCGCCCGCGCGGGCTTCGAAGACGTAGGGCTCATCATAGCGCCTCGCCATCCCGAGCGGTTCGAGGAAGTGGCCGGGCTGCTCGCCGAGACCGATTTCAGTTACGTTCGCCGCTCTCAGCTCGCGAGCCCCGATCGAGCCGGAGTGCGGGACGCCGCCAATAGCGAATTCCTGATCGGCTCCCTCGATGAGTCGAAGCGGGGACCGGCCGACATCGTCCTGCTCGACACTATCGGAGAGCTGGCCGAGGTCTACCGGTTCGCCGATGTGGTCTTCGTCGGCGGCAGCCTGGTGCCGCGCGGGGGGCATAACATCATAGAGCCCTCGGCCTTCGCCAGGCCGATCATAGTAGGGCCGTATACCGAAAACTTCCGACAGATAGTATCCGACTTCAAGGAGGCCTCGGCGATCGTGCAGCTCGACGAGCCAGGAGCCGCGGGCCTGGCCCGGGAGTTCATCCGGCTGTTTTCAGACCCGCGCCTCGCGCGAGAGATGGGAGCGCGCGCTCGAAATATCCTCCTTGAAAACCAGGGCGCGACCACCTGCGCGGTCGCGGCCATTCGCGAGATTATGGGACGGGCCGCGAGCGAAAACAGTTGATCGGAAAAGAAGAAAAGTTAAAGCGGGCGCTGCTCTGGGGACCGGCGAAGATCTACGAGCTGCTGGTGCGCCTGAGAGTCGCGGCGTACGAGACCGAGTATTTGAAGCCCGCGCGGCTCGAAGCCACCGTCATAAGCATCGGCAACATCACTCTGGGAGGCACGGGCAAGACCTCCTTCGTCGAATACATCGCGCGATACCTGAAAAAGGAAGGCCACTCGGTCGCCGTTTTGACCAGGGGCTATGGGCGAAAATCAGGAGGCAGGCGTCTGCTTAATGCCGGTGACGCACAGGCAGCGAGCGGGCATAAATCCCCGGCCGCCGGTCGATTGTATGAGGAGTTCGGGGACGAGCCCCTGATGCTCGCGCGCGCGGTGCCGGATGTGCCGGTGATCGTGGACAAAGACCGGCGGGCGGGCGGCGCATGGGCAGAACGCGAGTGCTCGTCGAACGTGCTGATCCTCGACGACGGCTACCAGCATCTCAAGCTTGCCCGCAATCTGAATATCTTGCTGCTCGACGCCACCGACCCGTTCGGCGGCTTCGAGATGGTACCCTTCGGACGCCTGCGAGAACCGCTTTACGGGCTCAAGAGGGCCGACGCCGTCATCGTCACGCGGGCCGACCGACCTTTCGATCAGGGGCAATTGAACGCCATTATCAGGCATTCGTGCGGAGGTAAGATCCCGATCCTATACTTCTCTTCTTCCATAAAGAGCCTGCGCCATCTTAAAACCGGAGAGGTATACGAATCGAATCAATTCGTCGGGTGGAACTCGGTCGCCATGTGCGGCATCGGGAATCCGCGGGCATTCTCGGACGACCTCCTGCAGATAGGAATGAACGTGTCGGATGAAAGCTTCTTCCCCGACCATCACGCCTTCACTCAGGAAGACCTCGACCGCGTAACCGAACGGGCGCGGGGCGTGGGAGCCGACTGCATAGTCACGACCGAGAAAGACGCCATCAGGCTCGAAGGGCTCGAACCCGGCGAGGTGCCGCTCTATGCCGCGCAATCGGAGCTTCAAAGCGACGACGAGGTGAGGCTCAAGAGCCTGCTCTTGAGGACGATCGCGCTGGGCCGCCCGCGCCCCTGAAAAAAGAGAAGCCAAGTAGAAGCCAAAAAAAACCCCGGATTATTATCCGGGGCCAAATATCCAAGGGCCGCGCACTCGATCAAGCTCTTTAAAGCCCTTTCGTCTTTGCCGTGCGCGGCCACAACCTGTTTCA
>DATLMR010000311.1:0-13546 GCA_035537555.1 Blastocatellia bacterium | reverse complement strand
TTCAGAGCGAAGTATCGGAACCCCACCCCCTGGACGCGCCCCCTGACTATAAACCGATGCGTTCCCATCCGTCGCCACCAGCCTCTAAACTTCGACCGAGGAATCTAACACAGCAAGGCAAGAGAGGGGAAGAATCGCCCGCCTGATGGGTGCGCGAAGTGAGGGTAGGTGCGTTCAAGCAGCCCTCGCCCAATCCAGGCTGATCTCGGGCTTCGGGCATAGCTCATCGAGTCGCTCGTTGAGTACGAAGCTTCTCAGCGCCAGTATCGCATCCACTCCTGCCTCACTCCATCGCATACCGGCTTGTTTACATCTGGCCGTTACTACCTGCTTGCAGCTTGATTCTACTGCCCCGCTCCCTATCGGCAGCCCTGCCTCTCGATACTCTCCATACCTCATCTGTTGCTGCCGCCCTCGCATATACTTTATCGCTGCTGATTTGACTACCTCGTCTTCCCGAGCTTTCATCTTCAACTTGCTCATCGACTTGATTGCTTTCTTGACCTGCCCGTCCTTGAGTTGCTGCAACTTACTCTCCGCCCATTGCTTGCCGGAAGATGCCGCTTCTCCCCATCGGGCATTTGCCACTGACCATATCCGCTCTGATGCGTGATAATAATCAAGTATCCTCTCGGCTTTGGGGAACAAAAGCCCTGCCGTTTGATCTATCCATTCGGCCCCGTCTCCTATTACTACTACTTTGTCTTGCTCTCGAAGGCCTGCTCTCAAACATAGCGCCCAAAGCCTCTTTCTAAACGCAGCCACATCGCCCCGCAGCACACACCGATGTCGCTTGAGCAACTCCCAACGCCCCGGGTTTATCTCCACCCTCTGCCTCAACTCGTATACGACTCCACACTTGGCCTCCTGCCACCTCCCATCCTGCAAGCCTACTTGCACACCGTCCATCTCAACGATAAAGGTGCTCGGCTCTGGCTGGTGCGGCCCACTCCCACGGGCTAAGCCTTGCATCGCAGCACATTCTTCTTCTTGCTGCTGTAGATGCTCCGCCTCTTGGCCAACGCTTTCGGCAACGGTCTCGATTTGTCTTGCGCTCAATCTTGCTCCGATCATTTCTTTAAGCACGCGCTCCGTTTCTATGAATGACAGATGTGCTGACAATAACGCCACAACTCGCTGTAGGCCGGGTGAAATCTCACGCGCGGATTGATTTATCGCTTCATCGAGAGGGAAACAGCTTGCCGTACAAGCGCGGCATCTGTAGTAAGCACGCTTGTAGCAGACTTCTCCCATCAGAGTCCGAACACTCCTTTGCGAGAATCGCTCAAAGCGGAGCTTGCCTCCACACAGACAAGGACGAACTGAGCGGTCATAACCGGTGCCGGAGAGTTGAAGCAAATTACAAAGAGCGAGTTGGGAGATACGCTGGCCTAAAGCCAGAGCAGCCTGCTCCATAGCAGCCATAGAGGAGATCGGTTGATCGGGTGCTGATAGTAAATGTTTCTGCCAGAGTTCAACAGCAGCTATAATTTGGTCAATGAGGATCATCGGAGGAGTAGTCCTTTCGCTTAGTTGATTTGTCACGAAAAGTCTACCCTCCGTCCTCATTTTTACCTACTCTCACTTCGCGCACCCTCCGATAGGTTAATCACGTTCCGAACCTTCACGTGATCGGCGGGGGCGGCCGCGTTTTATGCGACAACGCCCTGTGTTATTGTACTTATTCGATGAAGGTAATACCGCTCGGCACAAGCTCGGGAAAGCCCACTTTGAAGCGCACGGTAAGCGCGCTCGCGGTCGCGCGCGAGGGCGAGTGGCTCTTGCTCGATTGCGGAGAGGGCACGCAGATGCAGATAATGCGCGCGGGCTTGAGCCCGAGCCGCCTGGTATCCATCTTCATCACGCACCTGCACGGGGATCACTTCAACGGATTGAGCGGGCTGCTCTCGACTATGGGGCTCGACCGCCGAGCCCGCCTGCTGTCGCTCGCCGGTCCTCGAGGCATACTCGAATACCTGGAGACTCTCGCCAGACTGAAGATACTCTTCGTCAACTTTCCGCTCGATCTTCAGGAGTTCACCGAGCCCGGACCCGGAGCGAGAGAATACAGGCGGGAGCGCGTCAGAATGGGCGAATGGTCACCCGATGATTCGAGAGGCTCGCGGCTGGCCGACGCCCTCTCAACCGAAACGCCCGCGAGCGTGTATGAAGGCGAGGCGTATCGGGTATCGGCGCTCCCCCTCGACCACCGAATCTTCGCGGTCGGCTATCGCATTGAAGAGCGCCCTCGCCCCGGAGTATTCAATATCGAGAAGGCCCGCGCGCTCGGAATACCGCCCGGCCCTCTGTTCGGACGCCTGCAATCGGGACACGACGTGCAACTGGCGAGCGGGCTCGTCATTCGCCCCTCGGACGTTCTGGGCCCTGAGCGCAAGGGGAAATCGATTGCCTACTGTACCGACACAAGACCCTTCGCCGCTTCAGTCGAGCTGGCGCGCGACGCCGATCTATTGATTCACGAAGCTACTTATACCGAGGAGCTCGTCCGTGAGGCTGACGAGTATGGGCATTCGACCGCCGCCCAGGCCGCTCGAATCGCAAGGGCAGCGGGCGCGAAGCATCTTTTGCTGACGCATTTCAGCTCTCGATATAACGACCTAGGCCCGTTGCTCGACGAAGCGCGCTCCATCTTTCCAAACACGTCGCTTGCGCAAGAGCTGGTGGAAGTCGATGTCTAGCGGTCTTGAAAGGCTTTATGGATCGCGGCCTATAAGGCGGGCGAGATAACTGATGATAGCAGCCATAGGCGTCGACATAATTGAGATTTCGCGAGTCGAGCAATCGATCGAGCGGCAGGGCTCGCGTTTCAAAGAGCGCGTGTTCACCGCCGCGGAGATCGCGTATTGCGAAGGGCGGCCGTCGAGGGCCGCCAGTTACGCCGCGCGGTTCGCCGCGAAGGAAGCCGCTATGAAGGCGCTCGGTACAGGATGGGGCGAGGGGGTCGGCTGGCAGCAGGTCGAGGTTGTCTGCGGAGAGAAGGGCGCGCCTTCTCTCTCTCTCTCGGGTCGCGCGCTGGAACGTTTTAATGAGCTCGGCGCTACCAGAGTGCATCTATCCCTGAGCCATTCGCACGAGCTCGCAATAGCGCAGGTGATCCTGGAATCTTAAAGCCGGCCGGGTTCCGGACCTTTCTACACCGAACTCCCCTGTTCGACATCTAAGGCTTCAGAGGCTTATCTTGACCGCCATTATCACCGTCGTTATTCTTCCAATCGGTAGACCTTGCCTGATTGTTCTAACTCTATGAAGCGTTCCTATTCGACCACGGATCTGGCAAAGATGTGGAATGTGAGCGGGTCCACGATCAAGAGGTGGGCTGATGCAGGTCTGCTCAGGTGCCGGAAGACCGTGGGTGGCCACAGAAAATTCGATATAGATGAGGTGGCCAGATTCCAGACTCGCAGCGGACTGGTAGCGCCTCAACAGAGAGCGCTTAAGGAAGATGCCGACGTGAGCGCCGAGCTGCAAGAGATCCTGGCCGTTCCCGACTTTTCAGAGCTCGTCCGACTCTACAAAGAGAAGGCCCTCGGCGGGCACGAGCGCGATGTCGCCACGCTGGTTACCCAGGCTTTCCTCCGCGGCATGTCGATGCCGACGATCTGTGAAAAGATAATCAGGCCGGCCATGTGGGAGATAGGCGAGCTGTGGCGCGCGGGCAAAGCCGAAGTATTCGAGGAGCATCTGGCCACGTACGCAACCATTCAGGGTCTTGCGGAACTTCAGGCCCTGGTCCCCAAGAAACCCGATAACGGCCGCCTCGCCCTCGTCGGCTGCTCCGAAGGAGAGTTTCATCAGGTCGCCACCGTCATGGTGCGATATATTTTGGAAGCGGAAGGGTGGAGAGTCATCTCGCTCGGCACTCACACGCCCCTCTTCTCGTTCGGCGATGCCATCAATAGATTCAAGCCCGACCTGGTCTGCATCTCCTCGACGATAATCGATAACCTGGAGCGAGTTGCCCGCGACTACAACGCTCTGCACCGCAGGGCGTCAAAGCACGGGACCCGGCTCCTGGTGGGCGGCATGGCTCTCGAAAACGACGATATACGCGCGCGGCTGCGCGGCGCGCTCTACGTGAGCTCTCTTTATGAATTGCTGACCCTGATCGGAGAGCAGGGATCTTAATCCGCCCCGGCGAAAGAGACGAAAAAAGCGGAGGCCTCAAGCCTCCGCTTCAGGTTTATAATGCCCGGGCTGATTCACGCGACGGTCAGGAACTCCCTCAATGTCTGGCCTTCTTCCAGCTCACGGAGCTTCGCGAACGCCCCGGCTTCTATCTGCCGAACCCTCTCTCTGGTCACGGAGAGGTCTTGCCCGATCTCTTCGAGAGTGCGCGGCTCGCTCCCGGCATCCAGACCGTAATGCATCCTGAGAATCTTGGCCTCGCGCGGAGTCAGCTGAGCGAGCGCCCTTTGAATCGCGTCGCGCCGGGACCGGTCGAACACCGCCCTGAACGGATTGGCGGACTCGCCGGCGTCGATGAAGTTAACCGCCGTCTCTCCGTTGTCGTTCGCCGCCACATCGAGCGTGACGGCGTGCTGCGCGAAGCCGAGAGCCTCGTTGACCCTGTCCGCGTGAATCTGCAGCCGCTCGGCTATCTCAGCCTTAGACGGCCCCGAAGAGGTGTCTTCCCCAACGGAGCGCGCCGCTCGCGCTACCTTGTTGATCAGGCTCAGCTCGGAAGCGGGCAGCCGAACCGTCCGGCTCTGCGTGTCGAGCGCGCGCGCCATGGACTGTCTTATCCACCACATTGCGTAGGTCGAGAATCGAAAGCCCCGACGCCAGTCGAACTTTTCAACCGCGCGCATCAGACCGACATTTCCTTCCTGGATGAGATCGAGGAAGGGAAGTCCGCGCTTGGTGAATTGCCGCGCCACGGAGATGACGAGCCTGAGATTGGATTCGGTCATCTGCTGCTTGGCCGCGCTCAGCTCCTGTAACGCCAGGCTCACCTTCCCGGCCAGCCTGACCATATCAGACGGCTTGGCCAGGCCCTTCTCTATGATTTCAGGCACAACTTCTTCCGGGTCTATCCCCGGCGAATGCGTCGATACCACGCGCGGGCGCGCCTTCGCACCCGAGGCTTCCATAGCGATCAACTGCCTGGAGAGCCGCCCGGCGCTATCGACCAGCGCGGCGAGCCGCCGTTCCGTGGCCGGGGTAAAAACAATCGCCCTGATCGCGCGGGAAAGCTGAACCAACCTCCGCGCCCTGCCCCCGCGCGCTTTGCTCGCGCGCTTTGCCCTCCCGTTTCTCAATCGGCCGCCCGAGCCTTCGACTCCCGAAATATTTCCATATGCTTCGCCGACATCGGCCAGAACTTTCTCGGCGAGCGTGGCAAGGGGCAGAGAGTTCCCCTCCGTTTCCAGGCCGGGAATCCTCTCGATCACCTCTGCCGCACTCTCCTCGCCTTTGCTCAAAGCGTCTCGCATGTAGATGCAATACTCGGCCACCAGCGGAGAACGTGAGAGCAGCTTCGTCAGACGAAACCGCGCCCTCTCTATGCGCCGGGCCGCTTTCACCTCGCCCGCCGCGTCAAGCATCGGAGCCCGGCTCGCTTCCCGTAGATACATCTTCAACAGGTCCGTCCTGTCGATATCTTCGGCCTCTTCCCCTTCGTGATCTTGCAGCCCTTCGTCGACCTCGTCTTCAAGGCCGCTCTCTTCGATTGTCATCTCTTCTTTTATCATAGCGGTACCTCAACAACTTCGTCTCTTCACCGTCTACTGCCCAACCATTCTTCCTTTTTCATCAACCTTATTCTACCAAAACGACCAAAACGTGCAAAATTAGAAATATTAATACTGTTTAAAGCTCTTTCTTATACTTAAAGGGTGAAACAGGGCCTGAAAGCGGCTTCAAAAATCGTCCAAAACGTTCATAGGGCGAGCCATGTATGATTTGAGGAAGGCGGGGGCAGTCGTTAGAATAAGATTGTATGAATAGTAAAGGAAAGATATCCCGCGCGTTGCGCAGGCTTTATGTGTTCTGGACGCTCTTTTCTTTCGCGCTGTACGTCTACCTGGATTCCAGGGGGTGGGTCAGGCACGGCGAGGGTAGGCGGGGGGAACGTCTGAGGGTGCAGGCGAGGAAGTTGCGCGACCGCCTTGTGAAGCTGGGACCGACTTTTATAAAGATCGGGCAGATGCTCGGCACGCGCGCAGACCTGTTGCCGATAGAGTACGTGGACGAGCTGAGCTTTTTGCAGGACCGGGTCCCGGCCTTCTCAAACCCGCTCGCGATGGCGACGATAGAGTCGGAGCTGAGTCTCCCGCTCGCGGAGATCTTCGCTCACATAGATGAGCAGCCCCTCGCGTCGGCGAGCCTGGGCCAGGTTTATCGGGCGACTCTACTATCGGGCGAAGAGGTGGCCGTGAAAGTGCAGAGGCCTCTCTTGCAGGAGAGCGTCGCGTATGATCTGGAGCTGTTGCGGTGGATCGGAGGGTTGCTCGACCGCTTCCCCAAGCTCCTTCCCGGCGTGGAATGGTTCGGCGCAATCGATGAGTTCGACCGCGTGATCCACGAGGAGATGGATTACAGGCGCGAGGCATCGAGCGCCGAAGAGTTCGCGCGAAACTTTCGCGACTGGCCCTCGATCAAGGTGCCTCGCATCTACAGGGAATTCTCAAGCGGTCGAGTTCTTGTCATGGAGTTCATCTCCGGCACGAAGATAAACGACCTGGAGCGACTGCGGGCGGAAGGGCTCGACCCGAGGGCGATCAACGAGTTGCTGTACCGGGCATACTTCAAGCAGCTTCTCGAAGACGGCTTCTTTCACGCCGACCCGCACCCCGGCAACCTGCTCGTGATGCGGGACGGAAGGCTCGCCGTCTTCGATTTCGGCATGGTCGGCCGCATATCCGGCGAGCTCCAGAAGAGCATGATCAACGCCTTCTTTCATCTCTACAATCGGGACGTGAACGCGATCGTGGACGATCTGATCGGGCTCGGCTTTCTGGCCCCTCACGCCGACATCTCCTCATTCAGGTCGATCGTCGCCGAGGTCTTCAGTCGCAAGCTCGACCTGAAGCTGAGCGAAGTGCGCTTCAAGGATCTGACCTATGATCTCGCGCCGATAATGTACGAATATCCCATAACGACGCCCGCTCAGTTCACGTACCTGATTCGCGCTTTGATGACGCTTGAAGGTGTCAGCATCGTAATGAACCCGGACTTCAACTTCTTCGACGTGGCCCGCCCTTATGTGAAGGACTTCATCTTCCGGCGCGGATCGTCGCAGCTGAGAAGAATGGCCCTCGACTCGTTGCGCGACGCGGGGACCGGCAGGTTCGAGCTGTCGCGTTTATGGAACATGGCCAGGATGGCATACTCGCTCTATTTTGGCTGAGCTTGACACGTTTAAGCTCGCCGGTTATCCGGGGATTTAACGGCGGGGTTATAAGCCCGGCGGGGGTGATAGGTGAAGAGAGGCGCGCCGCCCCGGCCGGGCTTGTTTTGAGCTGCTTCAGTTCTTCTTACTTCATCCACTGCGAAATGTGCGAGCCTTCGCGAATAATCGTCTCGGTGCGCTCCGGGCCGGTAGAGACCATCGCGACGGGCGCTCCGCACAGCTCTTCGACGCGGCTGATGTAATCCTTCGCGGCGGCGGGCAGCTCGTCGTAATCGGTTATTCTGGTCGTCGTGGTATTCCAGCCCTGAATGGTCTCGTAGACCGGCTCGCACTCGGCGAGAACGTTAGCTCCGTATGGAATCTCTTTCAACAATTCGCCGCGGCACCGGTAGCCGACGCATATCTTGATCTCTTCGACCTCGTCCAGCACGTCGAGCTTGGTCAACGCTATGGCGTCCAGCCCGTTGAGGACGGTCGAGTACCTGACGACTACCGCGTCGAACCAGCCGGTCCTGCGGGGCCTGCCGGTCGAAGCCCCGAACTCGTTGCCGCGCTTCCGCAAATAAGCGCCGGTCTCATCGAGAAGCTCGGTGGGGAAGGGACCGCCCCCGACCCTGGTCGTGTAGGCCTTGGCGATGCCGAGCGCGCCGGTGATGAATTTCGGCGCCAGCCCGGTGCCGGCCGCCGCGCCTCCCGAAGTGGCGTTGGACGAAGTAACGAAAGGGTAGGTGCCGTGGTCCACGTCGAGCATCGTGCCCTGCGCGCCTTCCAGGAGGACGGACTTCCCGCTACGCACCTCGTCGTTGAGAAAGGTCGCGGTGTCGCGGAGGAAGGGCTTCAGCCTCAGGGCTTCGTTCACGAACTCGTCGAATACCTGCTCGGGATTGAGCAGGGCCGCGCCCATCGAAGCCAGTATGCGATTCTTCTCCTCCGCGTTTCTGATTATCTTCTCGCGGAGGTGGTCGGGGTAGAGCAGGTCTCCGGCCCGTACTCCGGTCCGAGCAGCCTTGTCTTCGTAGGTAGGGCCGATGCCGCGCATGGTAGTTCCCACGCTGCTGGCGCCGAGGCTCTCTTCGCGCACGCGGTCGAGGGAGGTATGGTAAGGCAGGATCATATGCGCGCGGTCGGAGACGAACAGCCTCCCTTCGCACTCGATCCCCATCAAGCGAAGCTCTTCGAGCTCGGCGTTGAAAGCGGCGGGGTCTACGACAACTCCGTTGCCGATCACGCAGGTGCAATCCGGGTGGAGTATGCCCGAAGGGATCAGGTGGAGGACGAATTTGCGGTCGCCGATGCGGACCGTGTGCCCGGCGTTGTGGCCCCCCTGGTACCTGGTTACGATGTCGAAATGCGGGGCCAGGATGTCGACGACCTTCCCTTTGCCCTCGTCGCCCCACTGGGCTCCGACTATGACTATGTTTTTCATAGTAACTTTCTGGTTTCGTTTCCGGCCGCGAGGATCTACCGGCAGGAGAACTCGGGCGTCTTCGAACGCCCGGGCTAACGCCCTGTCCCGCACGGACCAGATTGTGAGAACCGTTTTAGTTGAACGGACGTGCAGGCTTGCACGAGTTAACGTGTGAGCCTGCGATTATACGTGCAGTTACGCGGTTGCGCGGTTAGACTAACTGGTGGCAGCTTCAGCGCCGAGCGCGCGGTCGATCATCCTGGAGATATTCTCTTTAGACGTAGTGCCCACGACGCGATCATTCTCGTTGCCGCCCTTGAACAGGATCAACGTCGGGATGCCCTTGATGCCGTACTGTTGGGCCGTCACGTTGCAGTCATCGACGTTAAGCTTAACTACCCTCGCTTTACCCTGGTACTTCTCGGCCACCGACTCGACCGTCGGCGCAAGCATCCGGCATGGCTGGCACCAGGCAGCCCAGAAATCGACGAGCACGGGCTGGTCCGATTTTAGAACTTCCTGCTCGAAATTCTGGTCCGTCACTTCGGTTACGTATTCACTCATTACTGCCTCCCAAGTTCTGATCTCTGCCCCGGGTATCGAATCCCGAGCCGTCGAAAGAGTCCCGCTCAAAGCTCGATACCCGAAATGTATTATACCTTAGCTGATACGCCGCGCCGCGCCAACCCGTCATAGACTTCTATATAATGCTGCGCGGAAGACTCCCACGAGTGATCGGCGCTCATCCCGTTCAGCATAAGCGCACGCCACAGATCGCGGTCGGCGTACACCATAAGGGCCTCGTAGACCTTCTCAAGCAGCCGGGCCGAGTTGTAATCGTGAAACTTGAATCCGTTTCCCGTCCTCCAGATCCGGTCGAAGTTTTCGATCGTGTCGTCCAGCCCGCCCGCCGCCCGCACGATAGGTACGGTGCCGTACTTGAGCGAATACATCTGGTTCAGGCCGCAGGGCTCGAAGCGGGAAGGCATCAGGAACATGTCGGCTCCCGCTTCGATCTTGTGTGCCAGCTCGTTTGAGAAACCGAGATAGACCCCGACCTGTGACGGCCTCGCGTTGCGAAGCTCCTGGAATCTCTTCTCGAAAAAGTCCGCGCCCGAGCCCAGCAGAATGAAGAACGCGCCCCGGTCGAGCATCGGCCGCGCGGCGTCGAGCACGAGATCGAAGCCCTTCTGGTCGGAGAGCCTGGAGATCGAGCCGATCAAAGGGCGATCGAGGTCTTCGGGCAGGCCGAACGATCTCAGCAGGTCGCGCTTGCACTCCCGCTTGCCGCTTAAATCGTCCATCGCGTATCGAGCCGCGATATAAGGGTCGATCGCGGGGTTCCACTCGTCGTAATCGACTCCGTTGAGTATCCCGAACAGATCGTGCCTGCGCGCGCGCAACAGCCCGTCGAAGCCGTAGGCGAACTCGGGGGTCTGGATCTCCTGCGCGTAGCGCGGGCTCACGGTCGAGAGCCCGTCGGAAAAGAGCAGCCCTGCTTTGAGCGAGCTTGCCGCGCCGTAAAATTCCAGCCCGGAGTCGTTATTGTAAACCCAGCTCGGAAGCCCGAATTTCGGGAGCAGGTCGGGGCTGAACTGGCCCTGAAAGGCCATGTTATGTATGGTGAAGAGGGTCCTGGTCCGGGCAAAGGTCCGTTCGGCGGCATAGGCCGTTTTTAGGTAGAGCGGGATGAGGCCCGTCATCCAGTCGTTCAGGTGGATGATGTCGAATTGCTCTCCGAGGGCTCGGGCAAGCTCCAGGACCGCGCGGCTGAAGTAGGCGAACCTCTCCGCGTCGTCCGGCTCGCCGTACAGTTTGCCGCGAAAAAAATATTCCGGAGCGTCGATGAAGTAGACGGGCGCCGGGCCGGATTGATCGACGTATACGGCCGAGCGCCGAACGCCGAAATCGAAAGGGACTTCCAGAGCGCCCGGTATGCGCTCGCCCCTGCTGAGGACGCCCTCCAGATTGTACCGCGGCATCACGACGCTGACCCTCTGCCCGAAGCGAGTCAGGGCCTTCGGCAGAGCTCCCGCCACGTCGGCCAGTCCGCCAGTCTTCGCATATGGAACAACTTCAGACGCCGCCAGTAAGATATTCAACAACGCTCTCCGATTGTCCGAGGTCTGTATTGGTCCGAGACGAAAAAATAGTATGTGAGCGCCGGCGGCATTGTCAAGAAAGCGGTAGTTTGAGGGCTATGGCGCCTACTGGACCGAGGTCACCTCGCGGGCCTGGTTGAGTCCGCCGAAGCGCCTGTCCCGATTCTGATAATCGAGCACCGCTTCGTGAAGATCACGTTCTCCGAAATCCGGCCAGCAAGTCGGGGTCACGTGAATCTCGGCGTAGGCGATCTGCCAGATGAGGAAGTTGCTGAGGCGCATCTCTCCGCTCGTGCGAATGAGCAGGTCGGGGTCGGGCAGCGAGCTGGTATAGAGATTATCCGAGATATGGCGGTCTTCGATCTCGGACGGCGAGAGGCGGCCTTCGGCGACCTCCCGGGCGATCCGACGGCAGGCGTCCACGATCTCGGTGCGGCCGCCGTAATTGACGGCTATGCTGAGCACGAGTCCCGTGTTGCCGGAAGTAGCCTGTTCGGCTCTCCTGATCTCTTCGAGCAGCTTGGGCTCCAGGCGCTCGCAACGCCCGAGCACCTGGAAGCGGATATTGTTCTTCTGAAGATTGCGGAGCTCTTTGCCTAGAAACTCTTTCAGGAGGCGCATGAGCGCATCGACTTCGGCGCGCGGCCGCTTCCAGTTTTCGGTCGAGAAGGCGTAGAGGGTTAGACATCCGATGCCGAGCCTGGCGGCGGCCTCGACCGTCCGGCGGACGGCGGCGGCCCCGGCCCTGTGGCCCGCCACGCGAGGGAGGCTCCTGCGCGCGGCCCATCGCCCGTTGCCGTCCATGATTATCGCGACGTGCTCTGGCAGCCTTGCGAGATCGAGTTGTGGCGGCAAGCAGTCTGCGGTTAACTCAGGCCTTGTGCCTTTGATGAAATTTCTCATGGCCATGATTTTTTACCGACCGTCGGTTTTTTTCCTTTCAGATTGATCAGAATCTCCTGCAAGCGGGCCGGATTGACCGGGCGCGGGGTCGAGGCTGAAGAAGGTCTTCTTGTGATAAAGGCTGTCTTCGTCTCCGATGACGAAAAGCTCGACCAGGCGGGACAGGCGATCACCTTCGGATATGAAGAGGCGAGGTGATTCAGTGTCCGGGGGAAGGTCGAATACCAGCTCCATGGTGAAGGATGAGCTCGGGCCGACGGTCTGCTCAATCGCGACGCGCCTTCCTTGAGCCTTCTGCAGGGCCGCTTCCGCTTCGAGGTCCCGTTCGAAGCATCTGCCGCCGGAATCGACGATCTTTGCCGTGGGGCTTTCAAGCGCGAGCGCGGCCACGCGGGCGTCATTGCTTACTTTGACCGTCACGATGTAGAAGATTCCCTGCGCCTTCTTCTCTTCCTGCGGGGCTCCGATCTCGCGAGCCTGCCTGACACCGGAGACGGAAACCATCCTGTGACAGTCGAAGTAGAATCCGCAGAACCGCTTTTCCTGGTTCAGGCTCAGTACCCGCTCCTGGCTCACGGAGGAGACCGCCACCAGCTTCATGAAATAGAGCCCCAGCCAGATCACCGTCCCTCCCGCGATAATCAGGGCGATACCGCGCCTGCGGGCGAGCAGTGCGAAGGCTATGCAGAAGAGCGCGAGCGGCAATCCTAGAAAAGTCAAAAGCGTTTCCAGACGCATGGCGATTCCTTCTCCGAGCGGGTCTGATATTCGAGGCCGGAAGGCGACCAACTCGTCCCTGTAATTGAGCATCTGATCGTCGTTTTGCCGCCCGCGAAAGCCGCCTGCTTGTTGCGGCGGCCCGTTTAACCGGCCCCTGAAGAGATTAGTCGTTCGGGCTATGAGAAAAGTGAGCAGCCGGTGAGCAACTTGTGAGAAAATCTCCGCGGGACAAGCAACAGTATGAGCCAGCCAACAACTTACGCCGCCAGTTATCGTTTCGATAATTTCTATCTCGATGCCCAGAACAGGCAGCTCTGGCGAGACGAGGAGCTCCTTCCTCTGACCTCCAGATACTTCGACGTGCTCTTGCTCCTCGTGAGCCACAGCGGGCGGCTGGTCGAAAAACAGCACATCTTCGATCTGGTCTGGAACGGGGTCTTCGTGACGGACTCGGCCCTGACCCAGTGCATCAAGGATGTTCGCAGGCACCTGGGCGACGATGCCTCGAATCCCCGTTACATCAAGACCGTACCGAAGCACGGCTACATATTCATCGGCCAGGCGGTCGCCTCCCGCCCGGCCGCCCTGCCGACGGGGCTCGGGCGGGAGTCGCTCGATTCAGGGCTTTCGGACGGCGAGCCCGGCCCGGGAGGGAAGGCCGCGCCGGTCGAGGACGCAAGGTCCGCGCGAACTCCGCACTCGCGGCCTTACAAGTTTCTTGATTACTTCACGGAGCAGGATGCCGGCCTTTTTTTCGGGAGGGATGCCGAGGTCGAAGCCATCAGCTCGCAAATCCTCGCGCGCCGCTCTTTCGTTCTCCACGGCAGGTCCGGAGTGGGAAAGAGCTCGATCCTTCGCGCGGGCCTGACGCCCAGGCTCAGGGCGCAGGGCCATAACGTCTTCGTCATAAGATGCTTCACCGACCCCCTGGAGCAGATGGCCGCCGCGCTCTCTTCATCCCGGGGGCCGGAGGGCTTTCACGATTTCGAGGGCGAGCTTGACGAGCTCATCTCGCGCGCCGCGAAGGATGCGCCGGGACGA
>DATLMR010000310.1:0-20120 GCA_035537555.1 Blastocatellia bacterium | reverse complement strand
AGGTGCTGGGCCAGCTCCTCGACAATCTCGACCTGCCGGGCAGGGTCGAGATTCAAGCTCGCCAGATGCTTGTCTATCTCCGCTTTCCATTCAGGCATGTTCGCGCCCCCGCGCGCGCTCTTCATCTATCGACCCGATCAGCGCGGCACTATATATTGCATAGCGACATATAACTTAAAAGCACATCAGTGTCAAAGAAAATCGTCCTTATGGTCTGAATGCGGGAAGGAGCGGTCGCCGTCAGGCCGGGTCTGAGCCCGCGCGGCTCCAAAGTTTACCGCTCGAACTCATCACTTCACGGCGCGCACGCTGACCGGCTGGCCGTTGACATCGCCCCGCCATAACAAGCGGGCTTCATGGCGGAGGTGCTTCCACAGGCTTCCTCGCTCGTACGCGTCGAGGTCTGACGGGACGAGGTCGAAGACCGCGCGCGAAGCGACGACGATGACTTTTCGCTTCGGGCGCGAGATGGCGACGGTGAAGCGGCGGGGCTCAAGCAGGAATTCGCTCTCCATAAGAGCGAATTCCTGATCGGAGACCGTTGCCGAAACGATGATCAGCTCGCGCTCGCTGCCCTGGAACCTTTCGACCGTGTCTATCGCATCGGCGAACGCGGGCAGGCGCTGTCGCAGCAGGAACTTCTGCGCGCGATGGGGAACGACGATTCCCAGGCCGTCTTTCGCATCGAGTCCGAGCCCGGGGCCTGCGACCCGCACCAGCTCCGCGATCAATTCGGCTTCGAAGTCATTGGCCTGTTGCGAGCCCGCTTCCGCGTGCTCGACGACCACGAGGGCGTGCTCGGGCGCAAGGGCCGCCTTCACCCAGTCACTCGGATGGCCGGGAGTAGATTCGGCCTTCAGCTCAGGGAGGCGGCGGCGGTTTCGCGAGTGAAAGCTTACGCCGTCCGACGCGTAGACATGCCGCCCGAGGAAATCGGCCACCTCCGAGGGAATCCTGAACGACTCATCGAGCGCGGCGCCGGGAAAGTCCAGCTCGCGAAGGTACTCGAAGATAGAGAGGTGGGGCCGCGCGCGCTCCAGGTCTCTGCGGCTCTCCTGATCCCATGCGTGCGCGAGGATGGGCGGCATTTGCCGGTGATCTCCGATGGCGATGAACTGGCCGTCATCGCGCAGGAAGGCCGCCGCGAGCAAGGCCTCCGCTATACCCATCTGCGACGCTTCATCGACGAGCACGAGATCGAAGTACTTCTCTCTCCAATCGACGGCCCGCCCTTTTGAAGCGCCTCGCTTGACGACGTTATAGAAACCTCCGGGCGTGCCGCCGATCGCGAGCAACGGCTCTTCGAGGAGCCGTTCCCACTGTTCCGGTGCCTTGATCTTTCCGCGGCCTTCCGCCAGCAGGGGCTCGACGCCCGCGTGAAGGGGCTCGCCGGGATCGTTACAAATCTTGAAGACCTTCAGGCTTTCGAGGGGCGCAAGAAGAGGGTCACGGGCATCGCCCCGTCTCAGCTCTCCCGCCCTCAATTCATCGGCGCGTGCTCTTATGCTCGCGACGGCGATCTGCGCGGCCGCGTGCGTGCGGGCGCAGACGGCGATGCGGAAAGGCCGGGCGGGCGTGGCAAGGGCAAGCGCGCGCGCGATCGTGGCAAAGCCGAGCGTGTGGCTCTTCCCGGTTCCCGGAGGCCCTTGCAGCACCAGTATCCGGTCCGACAGGAACCGGCCTATGACCTCACTTTGCGACTCCGTGAGTCCGTGGCCCGAATCCCGGGCCAGGGAGGCGACTCTCGCGGCTGAGCGCAGGCGGGAAGGGCGAATCGCGTCACGAGGCTCGCGCCCGGAGCGCGGGTCTTCCAGCCACCGGTAGAGAGCGTTCGAGGGAGCGTTGCGGCAGGCCTCGAGAAATTTATCCGAGTTGAGGTCGTCGGCCATTTCATCGATCGAATAGATCAGTCCCTGTTCCGGCTCGATCATCCTGTGCCCGAATCGAAACTCGGAATTCTTGAAATTCATGGAGAGCAGCCGGAGAACGATCCGCATCTCTTCGATCCGCTCGACCACGCACAGGCGGCCGTGGACGATACGTTTCCCCGTGGGCGGCTCCCCCGTTTCTGCGTCGAAGAGGGGATTGAGCACGACCCAATCGCCCTCTCTGAATCGCAGGGCGCCCGCCCGCGCGGCCGCCGCCGGATTCCCGTCCGCGTCGCCGATCGCGAAGACCGCGAGCTTTTCGTCCCTGTCAAAAGTTTCGCAGATCAGGATCGCGGTCCGCCCCGTCTCCGCTCGCAACGCGGGCGCGAGGGCGAAGTGAAGCAGGCGATCCTGGAGCCCCGCGTAATGTTCGAGCCGCAGGAAGTCTTCGAGCGAGCGTTGCAGAGGCACGGCGGAGGGATCGACTTCGACTTCATGAATCCTGCCGAGCGAGAGAGCCCGCTTTTCAATCTGCCTGTTCTTGTAGTGGAAACAATTCTCGATGTGGCTGAGGGCTTCGAGGCGGGAGGCCGCGAGGGCCTTGAGGTGCTCGGGTCTGGTGCCGAGGAAGCCGCGAATCTGCTTGCGCGTCTTCGGCTCGATCCCGGGCGCGTCGCGAAGCAGGCCCCAGGCCGCGTAGGCGTATTCGAGCGGGATTTCCGTGCCGAATCGCGCCGCGGACTCCACCCATATGCCTTCGCTTCGAGCCCGGCCTTCGGGCGGCGTGAAGAACCTGCCTTCCCGGTCGCGCGAGTAGAAGCGGAGATTATCGAAGATGCGGGCGCGAAATTGTTGCGGCACGCCTGCTTCTCCATCGCGCCATTTGAACCCGAGCGCCCCGCCCACCTGATAGAGGTTCCGGCAAATCGCGCCGATGTTCTTCCGCTCGCTCACCTCGTCTCCGATAAACGAGATCATGCTCTGGGTGAGGGCCGGGGTCGAGGTAAGCAGATCGTAGAAGGCAGGGATGGCGCAAAGCGCGTCGAAATGGCGCGCGAGCGCGTCGAGCAGAGAGCGTTGCCCGCGCCGGTCATAGAGGTAGACGTGCAGAGGCGCGTCGGAAGAGCCGGCCGCGCGACGGACGGCCGGGAGCAGCTTCTGCATCCACGAAACCAGAAGGGCCTGCTCCGTCGCGGTCTCGGGCGGCCCGTCCGTCATCTCGATGATTTTGGCCGAGCCGGACGGGCCGGAGACGAGCGCGCCGAGGAGGTAGAGCCGGTCTTTCAAATGATCTCTCTGCGCGTCTATGAAGACTTTGACGAGATCGGGATACTGATTCGAATCGGGAAGCGTGCCCCAGCCGGAGCCGTAGAGAGCGCCCTGCCGCTCCACCGTCTCGTCCTGCTTGCGCAACGCCACGCGGGCGCGCTGCGCGAGCAACGGGAGGCGGCTTCCGAGCGGCCATCGCCCGGCGATGCGCGCGACATCCGCCTCGCGGCCCGCCGCCGCCGCCATTCCGCGCGCGTTGTAATTCATCAGGCCGGCCAGCTCTCGAACGCTTCGCACCCCTTCCGCCCGGAGCGCGCTCTTTTCGGTTGCCGACAGGAGCGGCACGAGCGACAGGTCTTCCCGCTCGGCTGTGTCTATGAAGCAGAGCGAGTTGTAGGGGCACCCGTCACAATGAGGCCCGAGGTGATATTGCGCGCTATCGAAAGTTTCGGAGGCGGCACGCGCGACATCCGAATCCGGCGCGGCGATCAGCCGCTCGATCTCGTCGATAAAAAGCGCGAGTGGAAAGAGGTTCCACTTCCCTTCCGCGAAGTCGGAATCGCGCGCGGCGATTGCGCCGCCGAGGCTCGCCACCTCAAGCTCACTTCCGAGCATGGTTTCGCGAAGCAGGACGACGTAAAAAGCGACCTGGAGCCGGTAGCCGACCGTTTCGCGGGGGCTCGCCTTGATGTCGATCACGACGCAATCGAACGAGCCGTCGGGGCGCTTCGTGGCTTCGATCAGGTCGGCCGCCCCCTGGCACGCCCAGCCGCCGATGAACGCCTCAAGGGCCGGCTGATAGTAGTAAACGCGCCCTTGCTCCTGGCTGCTCAGCTCGCGAATAAAATCCGCCGGTTTCTTATTGGTCAGATCGACTATGCGCTCGCCTAGTCCGCCGAGCGCGCCCACTTTCTCGCGCTCGTATGCCTGCCCCTCCGCCGAAAGGAGCTGGGACAGGGATTCGAATTCGACGCCGTAGCGTTCTTTGAGCAGGTACGCTTCGGAGGGAAAGAGCGCGAGCCTGAGGTAGCGGCGGCAGCGGTTGCGTGTAACGTATTGCGCGAGCCGGTTCGCGGCCAGCTTCCGCTCGACGGCAAAGCTCGAGTCATTGAATTCAGGGTGGACTGGATTCGACATTTCGAGGTCCGCTCGAAACGCGGGGCGATCATCTGCGATCGGGCACCACGTTGAGGGTAGAAGTCTCCATTTCGCGAACGGCCTTGCGAAGGAGCTCTCTCGCCTCGTGATGCGCCTCATCTTCGCTCGAAAGAAATTCCCGCACTCCGTCTTCGATTGCGTTGAAGCTGATCTTTCGCTCGAAGAGGCGCGTGAACTCCTCTTTATCGAGCACCTGTTCGA
This sequence comes from Blastocatellia bacterium, assembly GCA_035537555.1. Classification (GTDB taxonomy): domain Bacteria; phylum Acidobacteriota; class Blastocatellia; order UBA7656; family UBA7656; genus DATLMR01. Next base: position 15,624 of record DATLMR010000310.1, on the reverse strand, counting down.
GCGCTTCGACGAGCTCCGTATCGCACCTGAGGCTCAGGCGGTAACTGCAACGAACGGCCGCGTCGCCCGCGCGCAGAGTCACGGCATTCCCGGTTCGCCGTCGAGACGCGGCGATGGCCTTCAGGCTCTCCTTGATTTCGCTCATGCGTTTACCGATGCGCTTCTCTTCCGCGTGCAGGGCGATGTACTCGGTAATGAGCGATTGGGCGTCCGTCGCCTCATCGACAGGCGAGGCGAAACAGTTTGCGCAGTAGGCCATTTCGCCACGCTCCATCGACTCGTCTTTCGGCATCAACCCCGAACAGCCGGAGCAGGCGATATAATACGCCTCAACACAAGACTCGCACAGGCACGCGCCCGCGAGCGAAAAGAGGCCGCCGGTCGCGGCATGCTCGCACTCCGCGCAGACCGCGCCGCCCGATATACCAGATGATTTGTCCGCAGCTTCCACTCTCTTCTCCTTATATCCCGGGGGTCGGTGAAGTATTGAATTGTTGCCTTCTATTTAGCAAGACCGGAACGGATTTTGCACTACAAATAGGGGTAAGGAAGCTCAGAAGACGCGGGAATTACTTTGCTACGGCTTTAAAGCAATAAAGCCGCGTCTTTATTTATTAACAAGGGCACAAGGAGAAAAAAATGGCAGAATCAACAAGTACCAGAACAGGACGCTCGGGAGTGATGACTGGAATGTTCAGAGACAGAGAGAGCGCGGAAGGCGCGTATCGCTCGCTCACCAGTCGCGGGTACACCAAAGATGATGTAGACGTGCTTATGTCGGATGAGACACGCAAGAAACACTTTTCGGACGACGATGTTGAGAGCGACCTCGGCAACAAGGCTCTCGAAGGCGCGGCTGTAGGCGCGGGCATCGGCGGCACGCTGGGCGCGATCCTCGCGGGAGTCGCGGCTGTAGGCACGCTCGCCATCCCCGGCGTCGGCTTGATCGCCGCAGGCCCGATCGCGGCGGCCCTTGCCGGTCTGGGCGCGGGCGGCGCGGCCGGAGGTTTGATCGGAGCCCTCGTCGGAGCGGGTATTCCGGAAGAGCGCGCCAAGCTCTACGAGAAGGGCATAAATGAAGGCGGCATCGTGATGGGCGTCAGGCCCCGATCCGATGAAGACGCGGACTACTTCGAGAACGAGTGGAAGAATCATCGCGGCGAGCACATCTATCGCTAAGAGCTCCTTGTTCTTCAATCAAGACTGAAAGGGAGGCCCGCGCATGGGCCTCCCTTTCTTTTGCCTCGATATGAATCGAGGCGCTTCGCTTCCTTCAACAGCCTGAAGGCGGCAGCTTCTCTTCCTCCAATATTCTATTTCTCGAAAATGAGAAAGCGCGCGCTACCCGGGTTGAACGCGGACCTGACCCTGGCCCTTGTCCGGAAGAGATAAAAGCGCCCGGGAGCGCAGGCGAGGCACGCGCTCCCGGCGAATCGGCGCTTAGGCCATAAAGCCCAGGTCGCGAACCGGGAAATTCGACAACGTCGGGAAGAGGCTGAACAGCTGCCCGTCATTCGCGCCGAACCATCTCCCCAGCGTCGCTCCGTATTGCGAAAGCGAAATATTGGGCAGCATCACTCCGCGATTATAGGCGTAACTCGGGCGTGATTCCCATTCCGGCCTTATAAATACTCATCTAAGTCGTGATAGGGCTACACCCGAAAAGGCGGAGCGGACAGGGCGGGCAAGCCATGTTTCTAGATTATTTTACGGGACCGTCACCGTTCGGCGAGGCCGTCCGGTTGTTAAACGGGCCCGGCCCCGGTCTTGTCCGCGTCGGGCTCGAAGATGTCCTCGATCTTCGAGCCCGTAAGGCGCGCGATTTTGAAGGCGAGCGGCAGGCTCGGGTCATACTTCCCCGTTTCAATCGCATTGACGGTCTGACGCGACACGCCTAGACGTTCAGCGAGATCGGCCTGCGACCAGTTTCGTTCAGCGCGAATCACTCGCAGACGGTTCTTCATTGATAACGCCTCCAGGCGATCAGGTACCCGACCAGCAATACGGCCATCATCATCATCAGAACGTGGTCGGGCTTCAGGTGAGAGATCATGCCCGCCTTTCGCAAATACTCACACGTCATGACCGCTACCGCCAGGGCCGTGAAGGCAATTGCCAGCGCTTCAAGGTGAACGCGCTGAAGAAACTCATCGACGTCGCGCAACAGGCGCAACAGGAAGACCAGACTGATGACATAGATGGCCGGCGGCAGCAGCGCCAGACCGACCCGCGCGGGCGTGGCAAGCTCCTGCGTCTCCAGCAGCCAGGTTATTCCGATGATGCTCACTATAAGCGCCGACGACGACCCAATAAAACCGATCAAAGCTCCGGGAACCTTTTCGCGCATACCTTCATCCTCCGTCTCTATTCAGATTCGGGCTCGATAATCAGATTGAAACCTCAATCGCAATGTAAGGAAAGCCGTGCTTTATGTCAAGGTAATTTTACAAAATATCAAGATATATTGATAATTACTCAACTACCCTTGTCATGGTTCGGGCGGCCGGTTAAGTGAGGCGAGGCAGGGCGAAGGAGATTAGCAGCGTGATTGCAAGCGGGCGGATCGGGAGAGAGCCGGTTGTTTCGGGCCTCCGATACGAGAGGTAGAGTAGAGGTGATAAAAGAGCTCGGCAGTGCGCGCTCCGGCCCAAAGCGTTAATCTGCTCTTGTAACGATAAATGCTCTTGTGATTGCATGCAGCTATCCTTTCACGCCCGGTCTCCGGATCGGGAGTTGAAAGCAGGGCAGGTTAGGACTTTAAGTCGTTTAAGTCGGCCCCTGCCCGAGCTTTTCAAATAGGCAAATTGGGGATCTACTACAAACGGGGTATTGAGGGCGCGCGAATATGCGTGACGAGCGCGATGAGCGCGACGATCGGATTATTACAAGAGACTCTCTGCCGGAACGTCGCGGGATGAACCAGCCGACGGCGCGGCGAGAATCGCAATACGACGAGTAAGTATTTCGGTTGAGCCGGCCGCTTTCGAGGCTCAGGCGGGACAGCGACGGCCACGGTTACGGCAACCGTATTCCTTCCGGCTGTCTGCTGCTCGATCTCAAGAGCCGTCTCTCTCCATTCGGGATACGCGAAGGCAAGCGGAGACCGGCAGGCAACCTGGCTGTAGCGCGCCGCCTCGCTCGCTTGCCCGAGTTCGAGTAATTCGACCGCGACGTTATTGAAGTAAAAAGCTATTAAGCGCGGGTTGCGTAATGCCCGGATAAGCGACTCGATGCTCAGCAACTCGCGAAGCGCTTGCCGATTATCGCCCTCTTCAGCTTGTACGACACTGTGAAGTATTACCGACTCCGCGAATACGTAGGCATCCTGCGGAGATTCGTGCTTAATATATTTGGCGGATTCTATATATAACTGGCGCGCGACATCCAGATCACCTTCTACGTGGCGCATTCTGCCTAAAACCTGTAAGGCTCGCGCCCTGATTCTTGGGGTAGTACGTTGGTCTGAGATTAGTTCTTTGAGATCCCTACTGGCTTCTGGAAACCGGCCTTGCCATTTATTGAAGGTGGCCTGGTACCAGAGTCCCGCGTGCTGTGCCCGCGTCACGGGCAGAGCGATCAATAAATCACTAGCTTCTTTAAGTGCATAAAAATCTCGGCGGGTATAAGCGTCTTCAGCTGCCGCTCCAAGTGTGTGAGCAAGCTGGATAAGGCCCTGCTGAGAATCGGCGGCATGACCAATGCCGCGAGCTACTAACTCGCTAATCAGTCTGGAGGAATTTACAATGAAAAGGTTGTTTACTTGTTTGGCCCTGCTCACACTCTTCGTTCTATCCTTTCCCGCGTTCTTCTCTACCGCATCGCGTAATCTCACCGGAACTTCCCAGGTAGCTTTTGCCGGTCGATCCGTCCCTCATAAAACCTCGTGCCAGCCGTGCGGCACCAATACTTGCGAGTGCGAGCCGGGCGAAGCGCCATGCGCTTTATGCCCGACCCAGGGAATGACCACGCAACCGTCAACCGAGCCTGGCCCCCTCGATGTGGACCCCGGAGCGGGCATCACTTTAATTGTCGCGGCAGTGCTTCTTGTGCTGCGACTGCGGCAAATCTAATAACCTCGTGGGGCGTTTTGCTGTTTCAGAGATGCCCCACCTCTTTTTTACTATGCGCGCGGTTATATCGCATCTCGACCCATGATGCAACAGTGAATGACATTACAAGACTGATTCCCTGCTCTTTTATTATGAGCGGGCGAATATATCATGAAAGCAGTGGGAGCTAGTCTGCCACATAACCTCCGGTGGCCGATTAATCCTTACATCTCTCGGCATGATTATCAATGCCCTTTGACCGTTTTTTTTCGGGTCCAAGAGTTCGAGAGCGCTTCCGGTTTTCGCGGGAGGCCGAGGGGGCCGGGCAGGCCTTCCGGAAAAGCGCGCCCGCGCGCATGGTATAATTCGTCCTCTCCCGGATGGGTGAAGGGGCGAACGTTTAATCGGCCTTTCGGGCGACGCTCGAAGGCCCATCACAGGAAGCCGCCTTGAATAAAGATCAGAAAGGTCAGCTTGATAAAACCGGGCGAAATATGCGCGGAGCGGCGCAAAGGGGCGCTCGCCTTGGCTCATGCCAGGCCGGGTCGAAGAAGATCGGGCTGTTCATCCTCATACTTTCGCTCTGCCCTCAAGTATCCGCCTGGGCGGAAGCGGCCGCGCCCGGGCAGGAGCCGAGAATATTGAAGAACGACTCTCTCTCTCCTTATGTCATCGAGTGGTATCTGGATGTAAGCGAGGAAGCCGACCTGAGTTATATATGGCAATTGCTCAAGATGGAGGGTTACCCCGGCCGGCCCGACAGATGCCTCGATTGCGACGCCGAGACTTTCGACATCAAGACCGGCGATAAAGAGGTCGCGATCGTCGCCCTCAAGATATCCTTCGCGAGCCGAGGTTTCTACGAGTACTTGATCTTCAGAAAATCCCCGCCGCTTTCAGGCGAGAAAGAGGTATGGATGTTCCTCGGCAACATCGACTCTCGCGATCAAAGGGACGCCCCTCCTGAACACAGGATCGAAAGCGGAAGCGGCCGGACATGGTTTGTGCTCAGAGAGCTGTGGGGCCGCGAATCATCAACATTCAGAGCTCACGGCGAAAAATGGTACGAAATAAGAGAGAGGGAGATAACGCAGGTCCTGCGTTTTCCTGTCGAGGGGCGCGACAAAATCTGCAATGCCCATCTGGACCGCTCCTATACGGCAATGCTTCTTCGCCACGGGTTGAATAACGGAGTTTACACGGTGCCGCTTCAATTCCTGGCTTCTTACGGAATCTCCGATTGCACCCGAGGCAATGATTCGCGTGCCCTTTTCGCGAAGGAGCAGAAGGCGAATTACGTATGGAATGGCGAGAAGGATCGCTTTGTCCTGGACGCCTCTCAATCCGACATTACGGAGCGGGAGATAGAGAGCATTTATGGAGTCGAAGGATTAAGCGAAGGAATCTTCCTGGAGTATAACTTCGACGAGCTTTCAGCTATCGCGAAGGGCGGCGATTCAAAGCAAAAAGAGTGGTTGAGAATGCTCCTTAGCGGAAGAGGCGACAGTCCGCGCAAAGAGGCTTTGCGGCGGATGCTTCGGCCGTAAACGCAGGTCTACCTTCACCGCTTCGATTACTCCAGGTATCAAGCCGCGGCGTCATCGAGAGAACCCCAACCCATTTGTAATAACAACCCGAAAGCAGCGGGCGTGGAGCCTCATCCGGAGAAGGAAGAGAAACGGAGAAAAGCTCTCCGATAATCTCTTCACGCGACCGGGCGGGGCGAAGAGAGCCCCGCCGTGGTCATCGACTTCACGGAGTCTTCACGGTTGCGCGAGCCGGGTTAGCTTCGGTGCCTGTAGGTTACACGGCCCTTGGTCAGATCGTAGGGCGAGAGCTCAACCGTTACCCGGTCTCCGGCCAGTACTTTGATGTAATGTTTACGCATCTTGCCGGACAGGTGGGCTAGAATGTTGTGATCTTCGGCAATCTTCACCTTGAAGGTGGCATTGCCCATACACTCGACGACAGTCCCGTCAACGGGAATCATATCTTCTTTTGAAATAATATCACCTCTTTAAGTTTCAAAAGTCCGCGCACCCCTGGGGCTCTTTGCGCGAACCGCACATAAAATGAAAAAGGGCAGCTCGACGCTGTCCCTACACGCCTGAGATTATTGACCGGGAGAGTCGGTTTCGAACTCTTCCAATAGGGCCCAGAGTTTGAAAAGTTTCTCGTCAGCCAAGCACGTTTACGTATCAGATAGTAGCAGAAGTATTGTTTCTGGTCAACTTAACGGCCTCGGCCAGGAAAATCAGGGGAGCGGGTCCGGCATACTCGGGCGGGCGGGGTTCGGATGCCTGAAAACCTCTCCGGCCCGCCATCGTGACGTGTGATAATTCGCGCCTGGGAAGCGCGTGGAAGGGCCTATATGTACTCTCTCCGAGGCGGGAAATACCTGATTCACGGAACGACTTTGCGCGGACGCGCGGGCCCAAATCGCCATTAAGCTCTTGTAACCAGGATTCCGTTTATGTTTCCATACACGTATCCTTTCACGTCCGGTCTTCAGGTCGGGCGACGGAAGCAGGGCAGAGCACTCCTGTGCAGGGCAAGGCTCTGCCCGAGATTTTCTACAGGCAATGTTGTTGGGGATCTAGGCGCGAGGCCGCTGAAGGAGCGCGGATGCGTGCCACTGATGCTACACGCGCGCTGGTTGGATTTTTACATGAAACTCTCTGCCGCAGCCGTTTGGGTTGTGCCAACCGAACGCACGGCGAGAATCGCAATACGACGAGTAAGTATTTAGGTTGAGCTGGGCGCTTTCGAGGCTCAGGCGAAACGGCAACGGCGACAACTGCTTTACTTGCCGAGTGCTGATCGATCTCAAGGGCCGTATCTTTCCATTCCGTATGAGCATTTACAAAAGGTGAAAGACAGGCAACTCGACTATAAAACGCGGCCTCGTTTACGTGGCCGAGCTCGAGTAGTTCGACCGCTATATTATTGCAATAGGTAGCGGTTAAAAGCGGTTCGCCTATGGTTTTGACCAGCTTTTCGAGAGAAAGTAACTCTTTAACCGCTTGCCGGCTTTCACCATCCAGGCCGCGAGAATAACTATGAAGAATCAGGGCCTGCGCGAATGTATAAGCATCCAGCGGAGCCGAACCTCTGATGTATCGGGCAGATTCCATGTATAAGAGGCGCGCGGATTCAGCATCACCGCTCCAATAATGGATCGTTCCCAGGGATTGTAAGGCGCGCGCCCTGAATCGCGGAGCGGCTTCAGGACGATTCACCAATCCATCGAGCGTGGCAGCGGCTTGCGCGGTCTTTCCTGCCTTGTAGTCGCTTATAGCTTGATACCACAGGCCCGCGCTCTGCGCCTGTGGCAAGGGCAACGCCACCAGAAGAGAGCTTGCCTGTTTGATTCCCTCGAAGTCTTGACGGGAATACGCAAATTCGCTGGCCGAGATGAGCCGGTGAGTGAGTTGAGTGAAGTACTGCTGAGAGTCGGCGGCATGAGCAATGCCGCGAGTCAATAACTCTTTAATCAGCTTGGAGGATCTTACGATGAAGAGACTATTTCCCTGTTCGGCACTGGTCATGTTTTTCCTTCTCTCCTTTCCCGCGCTCGTCCCAAACGAGTCGCGTAATGTCGCCGGCTTTTCGGCAGTGGCTCAGGCCGGAAGAACGGTCCCGAACATGGCTTATTGCAATTGCGGCACGTCCGGGTGCCTGTGCGATCCGGGCGAACAGCCATGCACCACGTGTCCGAACCAGGGTATGGCCATGCAACCGTCAACCGCACCAGAGACGAAGCCAGCTGATATAGATACTGGAACAGGGCTGACTCTGCTTGTTACGACGGTTCTTCTGGTGCTGCGACTGCGGCAAATCATATAGCCCGCTATGGGGCATCCTGGTCTATCAGAGATGCCCCGCTCCTCTATCGCCTGGGCGCGGTTATACCGCATTCAGAGCCAAGATGCAACGGTGAATGATATTACAAGGACCCTCCACAGGCACTTGTATTATATGTAAGAAACTCTATTTAGTAAGCAGCGCGAGCAAAAGATCGAAAATAGGCGCACTTTTGGGCCGGAAACAGGTGCCGGCCCCGGGTGCCCCTCTCGCCTCCGGCGTCCCTACAAGCCAGAGGAACCGAAAGATAATTCAAGAGCGGACCCCGATAATATCACACGATCATCCCGAGTTCGGCCTGCCCACGAGAAAGCCGCTCATACCGTGCGTGCGCAGTGAAACCTTAAAGACTCTACATCGTGGCAGGGGCGGGCGCAATATGGATAGACGCCGCTGACGGGCTGGACATCAATCTCATAGTACCGGCATCCGGCGCCGGGAAGGTCCTCGCATTCAAAATCTCGACCGCCGGGCGGCCTTCTTCACTCCAAGCGCGGCGGTCCCTTCTTGATGCGCGCGCGCACGGCATCCATGGAGGCCATCGCGCTCTCAAGCCACCAGGTGGCCCCCGCTTCCGCGAAGGAGCGGACTATCTGAACCGCTCGCTTTCGATTGCCGCCGGGCGTGGTGCCTCCCACGACGATGTCGAATGGGGTAGTCCGCGTGCGCTCCCTGTCGATGAATTGCTTCATCTCTTGAACCTCCGGAGGCGTCATTCGCGCCATCGACCTGTATTTTTGCGGAATGATTCCGTCCCATTCGAGAGCGCGCCGCAGGGATTTCATCTTCGGCCAGACGCCGACCACCCAGACAGGAATTCTGGGCGACTGCGCGGGCGGGGGCAGCATCGTCATCTCCTGAACCCGGTAATGCTCGCCGCTGAAGCTGAACGGCTTGCCGCTCCAGAGGCCGTCCATGACGGCCAGGCCTTCGTCTAACTTCCGCGCGCGGACCTTGAGGTCCATCGACTCCCCTACCTTGTAGAATCCTCCGTCGTCACCGGCCGCCCCGAGCCCGACTCCAAGCGTCAGGCGGCCGCCGGAGAGGTGGTCGAGCGTGACGGCCTCGCGGGCCAGCTTCCACGGCCGTCTCCTCGGTACCGGCGTGATGAGCGTCCCTATGCGAACGCGCTCGGTGCGCATGGCCATAACAGAGAGCGCGATCCAGGGATCGAACCAGGCAGTAGCGGGAAAATTCTCTGTTTCGATGGCCAAAGCGTCCGCTATAAAGACCCCGTCCCACCCGGCCGCCTCCGCCTCCTGCGTAAGCTCGCCTATGGTATGAATGTCGCCGCCTTCTATAACGAAACCGTATTGCATACTATTCTCCTTCCTTTTACCGTCCCTCGTCGGGTTCCTGCGGCCGGGGTTCTGCCGCCCGCGCAGAGTATGCGCGACGATTCCTGTCATCCCGTGTCATATTTCCGTGATAGATTCGAGCCTGGATCGGTTGACGACAAAGAAAGAGGGGGGCCTGGCATGAGAGCGGACCGGCTGCTGTCGATTATGTTGTTTCTACAGGTTCACGGGCGCATAACGGCGCGCGAGCTTGCGCGGAGGCTCGAAGTTTCGGAGCGGACTATTCACCGCGACATGGAAGCCTTGAGCATGGCCGGGATTCCCGTCTACGCCGAGCGCGGAACGGGCGGCGGGTGGGCTCTGCTCGAAGAGTATCGAACGAACCTGACGGGTCTGAACCGATCCGAGATACAGGCTCTTTTCCTGTCGAAACCTTCGCGGTTGCTTGCCGATCTGGGACTCGGAAAAGCTTCGGACGCGGCCTTCTTGAAACTGCTCGCCTCTCTGCCTTCGATGTACCGCGCAGACGCGGAGTATATGCGCCAGCGCATCTATGTGGACCCGACGGGGTGGGGCCAGGCGGACGGAGCTATCCCTTTCCTCTCGGCGATCCAGGAAGCCGTATGGCAGGGGCGCAAACTGTACCTGAAGTATGAGCGGAGCGAGTGCGAGCCGATCGAGCGGGTTGTCGATCCGCTTGGGCTGGTCGCGAAGGGGAGCGTGTGGTACCTGGTAGCGGTGGTCGATGGCGATATACGCAGCTACCGCGTCTCGCGGGTATCGAAAGCCGCGATTTACGATGAGCCTTCCGTTCGACTAGAGGGATTCGACCTGGAGTCGTACTGGGAGCAATCGACGAACAGGTTCAAACAGAGCCTTCCGCGCTACGGCGTGAAGGTTCGCGTAAGCCCCCGCGCCCTCCACCGTATGCCCTATGCAGGCAGATTCGCAAAGATAGAGAAGGTCGGATCGAGCGATGAAGAAGGATGGGTCGAAGTCTTCGTCCGCTTCGACGCCGAGGAGATCGCCTGCGAGTACGTGCTGAGCTTCGGCTCTCAGATAGAGGTACTGGAGCCGCGTGAGTTGCGCGATAAGGTGGTTGAAATGGCAAAAAGCGTGATCGGATTTTACGAGCAAAGAGGCGTTACGCAAGGCCATCCATGAGCCGGATCACCGAAAGAGTATTCGCGCCGGGATTAAAGCACGTCGTCATGTTCCAAACAACCTCCCATCAACCCCCGGCCCGGTAACCGCGCCGCTAATCGACAGAGGTTCGCGGCTTCAGGTCTTCGTTCAACGCATTCAGAAAAGCGATCAGCGGGCGGATATCAGCCTCGGCGATCCTTATTCGGGCAAGCCCTTCATCCGCCTCCCGAACGCGGCCCGAGCGAGCCAGCTCGCTTTGCCGCAACAACTCGTCCAGTACGCTCGCGAGCGAAGGATACCCGCCGTTATGCATGTACGGCTGCGAGTAAACCAGATTGCGGAGCGTCGGCGTCTTGAAAGCCCCGATCATTCGCCGGAGAAATTGATCTTCACCCTCTCCTTCTCGTCTCAGAGGAGAGCGGCCCAGCTTTACGTTATTCCAATAGCCTAAATCGACATTGTCCGGTCTCTGCCGCGAAGCCGCCTCTCGAAAATTCATCGAGGGGCGAGCCGCTTCCGAGGCCTCCGGAATCTTCAAAGCAGCGAAACTTCCCTCTCCATGAACTTGATCGTACTCGCTCTGGGTGATCCCGATATTATGAAATGAGGAGTCGGTGAAAAACGGAGGAGCGTGGCACGAGACGCAGTTGCCTGCCGCCGCGGGGCCTTCGGTTCGGAAGAAGATCTTCATCCCGGCGAGAGCCTCGCGCCCGAAGCCGGCGGGAGCGCGAAGCTTTCCTCTTCTTTCCAGGCTCGAGACGCGATCGAGCACTCGCCCGGCGAAAGCGTCAGGCCCTTCGCCATGCTTCGGGCCGGTTTCCAGGCCGTTAGCTTCGACGAATTTGTCGTATGGAGAAGTGCGCGCGGACTTGATCGTTCTCATATAATCCGAGATGGCTCTCGACACCAGATCGACAACCTCATTCCGGTCGAGCCTCCCGGGGGCGACTTCAAACGCTCTCATGAACTGCTCGTTGTAAGAGCCCGGGCCCGCCTTATCATTCATCACCACGGAATATATCTGCTGAAAGGCCTCTGCCTCTTCACCGGGAAGCCATCCGAAGGGACGGCCCGAGAGCGTGCCTCGGACCAGCTCCTCCAGAGACTCGAACTCGCCGTCAGAGTGAAGGCGGGACAGGTGAACGAGATCAAAGAGCGTGGGGGCATTGCGCGCGCCTTCTCTTCGCGGGTCTTCCGAGCGCCACGGAATCCAGCTCCGGGCGAAAGAGTCCGTAAAGGCGCGGGCCATGTTCGAATCCGTCTCGTACAGATGGCAATGGCTGCAGCTTGAGACCATATCTCCCTTCGGAGAGGAGAAACGCTCATCATTGAACAGGCGCTCTCCCAGGCGGACCTGCTCGCGATGATTCTTTGCCTGGCGGGCGGGCGCCGGTTTCGCCAGGTAGATGAGCATAGAAACGGCGAACGCCGCGAAGAGAAAATATTTGACCGGCTCGAGCCGACGGGCCATGTCCGTTTCAGAGAAGGAGCGCCGATTTTCATTCATATATTTACGTAATCCGGCCGAGCGGTCCGGTCTTTACATGCCGTCAGTGAAGAACGACGGAATAGTATTGCATCCGCGATCGATAGATCAAGCCAGCGCTTCGATCGGAGGGTCTGTTGATTGTGGGCAAGCTATCAGGTTCAAGCCCGGGCGGGCGAAATACTTCACTCAGTCCGGCTCAAAGTGTCAATCCGCTCTTGTAACCAGGATTCCGTCTGTGTTTCCATAGACCTATCCTTTCACGCCCGGTCTTCGGGCCGGGCATCGGAAGCAGGGCAGAGCACTCCTGTGCAGGGCAAGGCTCTGCCCTAGATTTATTCCACCAGGCAAATTGGAAACCCTCTCAGGCGACGAGTAAGGCGGGCCGGGCCACGACTCTTGACGTTGCGGCTTTACGTGGTATAGCTTCGCTAGATCGCTCAGCTAAGGAGAGTAAGCTTTGAAAAAAGTTTTCGTTATAGCGCTGGCCTTCCTGGTCCTCTCGCCTCTGCCCTCGAATGCACAGAGACGGCGGCGCGGCCCTTCAAAACCCGTGGAACGCGCTACGAAGGCGGCCTCGGAAAAAACGGCTGCCGAGCTGCAGAGCGGGCGCGAACGGCTCGCACAGCAGATCAAGACCTTATCGCAGTTCCTCTACCTGTTCGGAGGCATCTCAAAAGGTATCGAATCGGTCGATCAGGCGGCACGCGACCGCATGTCATCATCCGCCTCTATCGAGCAGAACCAGCGAATTAAAGCGAAGGTTAAAGAGAGCATCGGAAACGTGCGCCAGGGCCTCGATAAGCTTGAAGCGGATTTCCGCATCAATCCCGCACTTAGGAGTCACTATACCTACGTTGCCGGCGTGGCGGGTATAGGCCAGGCCGCTGAAAGCCAGGCCGCGGCCGACAGGTTCGACGAGGCGGGCAGATCCCTGCTTAAGGCAGTCAATCAGCTCGCGGACGCCCTCGCGGCCATTCGCTGAAAAGGCCCCTTGAAGATATCGACCCGCGAATCAGCCCCGATCGCCGCAGCATCAAACAACCTTCGCTGCGCTCCAGGCTGATTCGCGGGTTCGCCTTCCTCGACGATCGAGGATCATCGAACGATACGGGTCGTATCAGTTCGACTGAGTCATTCCGCGACTGACGAGTATTTTAACCTCTACGCGGCGATTCTGGCGCCGCCCCTCCGGCGTGTTATTGTCAGCCACGGGCTTCATCTGTCCGAAGCCGAAAGGCGTGACGATGCGCCGCAGAGGAATCTCGTGGTTCTCCTGAAGGTATCGCACAACGGCATCGGCCCGTTGCTGGCTAAGGATGCGGTTACGCTCAGCGTTGCCGGAAGAATCGGCGTGGCCGGTTATCTCGATGACATAGCCTTTGGTGCCGACCGCTTTCTGGGCAAGCGCGTCGAGCGCCTGTTTGTCCGCGGGCGAGATGGCCGTGCTGTTTACATTGAAATAGATCGGAATGGTATCCTGGACGACGTAATCGTCGATTGCCGAGATGCGCTCGTTGGTCGAAGCGACACCGGCGTTGGCTCTATCGGCCTCGGCCCTGGTGGCCTTGGATACCTCGTTCAATTCATCCACCTGCCCGGACAGGCGCTGGCTCTCGCGCTCGACCGGGGTCACGCGCGACTCGACAGTCTGGGCGACTTTAAGGTCCGAAGAGTTGAAGCGGACTTTCTCGGCGACGACCTGGCCTTCCTGATTACCGCGCCCCTCGACTTCAACCACGAGCCCGCGCAGCAGGCTCGTGACATCGTAGTTCTTGCCGCTGCGCAAGAAACCGCCCTTCGTCTTCACGCTTGTCCGGTCGGTCAGGCGCACGATGGTCTCGTTATCCTGCTCGTCGCGGACGCTGAAAGTCTCGGCGTCCCGGCGGACGATCCTTCCCTTGATCTTCGACTTCTGCCCGTTCGGTACGCTACGGACCCCGGTCCTGCTTCCCATATCCTGCGCTTGAGTTGTCGAGCTGCTGTCCTGCCCGAATACCGGTGAAACGCTCGCTGCCAGCATGAGCAGACCAAAAACCAAAGATATTGTTGACCTGTAAAATCTCATCTAACATCCTCCTCGGGCGAGCATCCGAAAAGAGCCCTTCCCTTCACGGACCCCGCTGATTGTGTGACCATTCTTAAGTAACCATTTAACAAGTCTTCTGAAATCGAGTTCGGATTGAATCAAGCCGAGCCTCTGACTCCTGGCCGCGCTCACGGGGTTTCGACCGTACTCCGGTAAAGAACCCCTTCGATCTGGACCGGCGGGCCTCGCGGCGCGAAGACCGGGCCGGAAGCGTGCACACCTGAATTTTAAAGAATTTCCTTTAACTATGCCATAGGAGCGCGTTCAATCGAGAGCGCCTCTCACTGGGCGTCGAACCGTGCGGGCCTGGCGTACAGGCCCGCTGCGCGTTGGAATGCGGCGCGGTGCGCGGCTCACGGCTCGAGCTTTTTCAACATATCCACGGCATTCTTATTTTTGGGATCGAGTTCCAGGGACTTCTTGTAGTTTGTGATCGCGAGCTGTTTATCGCCGTTGACCATATAAGCCTCGGCGAGGCTGTCATACGCGTTCGATGAATTCGGATAGAGCGCCACGATAGCCCTGAATACGGCTATCGCTTCGGCAGTCTTCATCTGCCGGAGCAGGGAGTAACCGATGTTGTTGAGGCGGGGTTCCGCAACCGAGTTGTTGTCCGGCTTCTCTCTCTTTATCTTCTTGTAAGCCTCGATTGCCTCATCGACTCTTCCGGCGCCCAGCATCTCGTAAGGGACCAGGACATCTTTGGATATTCTTCTGGCCTCCAGAGTGCCGTCATCGAAGCGCAGCTTTACGGCGTCGACTTTTCCGCTCTCGCTCCTGACAAACGTGTAGTGAATGTCCTGGTCGGTCCTGACGAACTCGGTGTCTGAAACAGGCAGCAGCTCGAACCCCGGGTCCTGCGTGGGCTTCGCGTACAGCCTTCCGCCTTCCCTGGTCATCGTCAGAACCCGATCGGGGCTCACCTGGAACCGGCCCAGATAATCATCGAGCTTATTTGGGTCCATCGAAATCACTTCATAGGGTTGCGGCAGGTACCCTTGCCATTCGTACTCTTTCGCCACGCTCCTGAAGATTTCATTGATGATCTCGCCATTGTCGGAGTTCACCATCACGGCGACCCCCTGGCCCTTATCTCTATTCATCAGCAATCCGGCCCTGAATCCTTCGTCCGCGCCGCCGTGCCCGAAGTAGATCGCATCGCCGTGCTTTTCCAGAAAGAATCCCATTCCGACGAACTCTCCTATGAAAGGCGTGACCATCTTCTCCGTCGTCTCTTTTGAAAGGACCCGGTTGGATTTACCCTTTAACGAGAGCTGGACCTCGATAGCGAACCTGGCCAGGTCCGTCGGAGTCGTCCACAAGCCGGCCGCGGCCATCTCCGGATAGACGTGAATCTTACCTTCGACCAGCTTGCCGTCTGCCCTATGCCCCGAGGCCGCTTGCTTTCTTATGCCGTCGGGCAGCGGCTGTTCGTAAGTGCTGTGAGTCATGCCGAGCGGCCCCAGGACGACTTCCTGCGCGATCCGGGGGTATGGCTTTTTCTCTATGTCCATGATGGCCAGCTGCGCGATGGTCACGCCGCCGCCCGAGTACCTGAATTTTGTGCCCGGCTCCATATCGACCCGGACCGGGGCCGTGTTCGCGGGCCCGGTACCGTCCAGGACCTCCGGCAGAGTGGGTAACTTTTCGCCGACCGCATAGCCGGGAAATCCATGAACCGTGAGGCCTCCG
>DATLMR010000309.1:0-33833 GCA_035537555.1 Blastocatellia bacterium | reverse complement strand
TGGCTTCCCAGTAGCTCGACTGTTTGCGCGCCACGGCGATTTCGATGGGAGTCGTCGGCTTGCCTCCGACGAGCGGGTTGAAGTGCAACAGCCATTCCTCGCTGAAGAGGCCGATGTTGAGATAAACCCTGTTGAGAGCGCCCAGAGCGCCCACGGAATCCGAGCCGTCCTTTAGAACGCGCGGCGAGTAGACAGTCGCCGGGGGCGCGAAGAACTGCGCCAGCGGAGAGTCTGCCGGGACATAATCGTTGAACTGCTTGTTATTGGCGCTCCCGCCCGCGAGCGTCTCTTTGCCGAAGCGCTTCGCCTGCTCCAGCCGCCCCCCGAGGCTGTAGATTGCATTCATCGTCCGGGGGTTATTGATGTTGTCGGTGGAGACGAGCGAAGTGTCCAGGGAGCCCGGGCGAGAGGTGTGGAACATCTGAAAAATATAGCTGGACGGGTCAGCCTGCCAGTCGAATATGCGGTCGATCCAGAAATACTGCGCTCCGACGTTCGACGTGAGGTTCTCCCACGCGGGATGCTCGGGGTCCTGCGGCGGCTTGATCGGGCTCGGCCCGACGTGGCAGAAGGCGCACGACATCCCGACCCTGTAGGGGCGAATCAAGTCTTTGGAGTTGTAGTAACTCGGGTCGGAGTAGTAGCGCTCGGGGTCCCAGCTCTTTGCCGCCGCCTCGTCGAAGTCGGGATTCGGGAACAGGCGCAGGCCTATGATCCCGGTCGCCCATCCGTAGTACGAGCCGACCGGCATGTTCTTGCCGCGCGCGCCGACCTGTACGCCCGGATACTTCGAGTCGTTCTCGAAAGGATCGGGAGGGCTCCCCGCCGATCTTTTGTCCAGCCACAGTCCGAAGCGCTCGGGGTCAGGCCCCGTGGCTTTTTCATAGCCGGGTTCGTTGACGAGGCCCAGGTAATTCCACCGATTGTCGCGGCTGAATTTCAAGCTCGGGTGGGAGGAAAGGGTCTTCAGAAAATCGAGAGCGCCGAAGCTCGACGCCGATATCTTGTCCCAGAAGCGGTCGTTGCCGCCGGTCCAGACAATCCACGTGTTCCGCCCTTTGACTTCCTCGGGCGTGAGCTGAATGGCTCCGTCCATGGCGTGGAAGTAGTCTTCGTCGGCAGCGGGAAAAGAGCTGGGCGGGCGGTTGGCAATCTTCGCCTCATCAGGCACGGTGCCGGGCTCCGGCCCTTTCTTCCTACAACCCGACGTGAGAATCAGGGATATGGACATTACGACGAACGCGGATAAAACGATGTACTTGAGCACGGTTTTATTCATTGGGCTCACTCCTCGAGGTCTTCTCAGACTCTCAGGTCATGCAATATTGCCGGGAAAACACGAGTGCCAAAGCCTTCCACTAAGAGGTGTAAGATTGAAATGCCTAAACTAACCGAGTCCGACGAAGCTCGTAGAAGTCATACCCCAAAAGGCCGTGGCGCAAAGCTCAGTTCTTAGTTCGACTCCCGATTCGGGTCAGAGGTCCGGCCGGGTGCAGAACCTTTTGATTCAGTGAAACTCCGCTTGTTCCATTTATGACCGGGCCATTCCCCCAATCATAAAGACGAGAAATGCAGGCAGAATAACTCAGATCATTTCAATTTGCAATTGAGCGATCTATTGAGAGGCCGAAGCCCGCCTCACGGCGATTTTCCGATGGTATGATCGGGCGAAATCCGCTCTAAAGGCCGAGGCTATAGAGGAGCCGGGCAATCTCTGCCTCGCTCACCTGTAGCTTCCCGGCGGCCTTGAAGAGGTCTCCGGTATCGATCGGGTACCAGTTGCGGCGGTCGCTTCGCCCGAGTCCCGCGACATCGACCGGCTCGATCGTATCCTGAATCTGCCGGGCCAGCTCTCTCTTTTCAGCGTCAGTTGGACGCCGCATCGCCCGCTCGATGCAGGCGCGAGACGCGGGGCCGAAGCGGGGATGGTCGAGAAGAAGAAACGACCCGGCAAGCTCGGGGCGGGCCAGGCGCCGCGCGGCTTCCGCGAAACTCGCCGCCGCGAAATAGAGCAGGGAGAGGGAAGCAAACAGATCGAACTCCTTCATGTTGGCGTAGAGCGCGCCCACCAGTCTCTCTGCCGCAAGCAGCTCCTGCTCCGTCCGGGCCGCGTAGAGCCGAAGGCTTTCGCCGAAGCGGGGACTATCCCAATCGCGCTCTAATATCTCTGCCAGGCGGGCGATCCCCAGGAGGGCCAGCGGGAACCCCGTGGATAATAGAGGATCGACGAACCCGGCGGCTGATGGGAGCAGCGCCCATCGCTCGCCGGCTATTGCTCCGCTGCGAAACGAGAGTCGCCGCGAGTGAATAAAGGGGAGAAGCGGCCTCGCCTGCGCGAACTGCTCCGCCACGGTCGGCAGGCGGAGCATGAGGCGCTCCCAGGCGTCCGCCCCATCCGCGAATCGCAACTCCTCGGCAAGCTCGTCCGAGACCGCCGCCCCGGCGCTCGTAATCCCGTTGTTGAATCGCAAGACCCAGATCCAGCCGCCGTCGAAGACGTGGTGCACCGCCGCATCGTCGACCGGGTAAGGCGGCGGCTCGTCCGAAGGAAATATCGACATGTCTTCCAATCTTCGCACGCCCGTAAAATGGGTATAGAGCCCTTGAGTCGCGGGCATGTTCTCGAACGCGCTTTCGGGAAGCTTCAAAGCCCTGTGCAGAAAACCGCGCGGCCCGGTCGCATCGACCACGAATCGGGCGCGAATCGAAACGGGCTTCCCCCGCCTCATCCCGGAAAGGAGGGCGTCTTCGCTCGACCACTCGGGAGCATTCAGAGCGACCTCGTCCAGATACTCTATCCCCGTGCGTTGAGCTTCGCGCACGAGAAAATGGTCGAAGTCAGGGCGATACCAGTGCGTATCGGACACGCCGTCGTGCGGGCTCGCCGCCACCAGAAGCTGATCTTCGCGACTCGGTTTCGCCGAGAAGGGGCTGTCAAAAACGTGATGATAAAAAGTGAAGCCGCGTTTAAGACCGCAGGCGATCTCCGGGTATTCTCCCTGCCAGCTTCCCCAGGAGGTCAACGGCATAAGGCGCGGAAGGTCATAGCGAGCGGATAGTTCTTCAAGCAGGAGATTGGCGAGAGGAGTGGAAGACTCTCCGATGGCAAAACGCGGGTGCTTGAATCTTTCCAGCAGGACCACTGAGCGCCCCAGCCTGCTTGCAATCATCGACAGGAGCGATCCGGCAAAGCCCGCCCCCACAACGGCTAGATCGAACGTATTATTCACTCTTCTCACCGCAGATCCGGCAGGCCACGCGAGAGGGAACCTCCTGCCGAATGTTCATCTCGCGAAGCCTGAGCGCCCGGGCCGAAAAACAGTCGGGACAATTTGAGAACCGTTCCAGGTCCCAGAGGTCTCCGAAGACGCGCCCTCGTCCGAGCCCCACTCCATAAGCGGTCGCGGCTTCAAGAGTCGCCAGCTTCGGAGGAGAAAAGTCGCCAAGCTTCGCGAGGGCTTCAAGCGCGCCGTTCCCTCCCCGCGTCGGTATGAGCGCGGCCACGGTCGCCCCGCGATCGAAGGCGAAGTCGAGCGAACGGCAGGCCCAGTAGAGGGCCTCGTCCTCGTCCAGGAAAGGCGGCTTGACCAGGATGAAGACTCGGAGCGCGACCCCGTTCTCTCGCAGCCTTTCAGCCGCGAAGGCGAATCGATCGAGTGAGACTCCCTTGTTGAGGCGAGGCCCGACCGTGGGGTGTACGGTCTCCAGCCCCATCGCGACTTCCAACCGCCCGTCCAGCAGATCGCGGAATCGCAAACAGTCGTCGCCGACCAGAGCGGGATGGCATTCGACTATGACCCGCTCGAAGCCCCGGAGCCTCGCGGCGACGGCCTCATAGTCGGCAAACGGAATGGCCTGCCGGTCGAAAAAGCTGCCATTGTTGTAGAGCTTGATTTGCCGGGCCGGACCCAGGCGCGCCAGCGCATAATCGATCTGCGCGGGGATCGCTCCCACCGGCACCGTTTCGGCGAGCGTGTCGCGCCAGAGGTCGCACATCAAACAACGCCAGGGGCATTCCCGGTTTGTCAGAAAGAGGGTCGCAACCTGGACGATCTCGCCCGACTCTGAGCGCTCGTCCTCAACCAGGAAGGCGTAGGGCCGGTAGGGGTCCAGATCATTTCGGGCAGAGGGCGTGGCGCGGGCGACATCCTTCCGCCGCGCCAGAATCCAGCGATCGCGCTCCTTGATTCGCTCAGGGTAAGAGGAAACCATGGCAGCTATCAGAGATAGAGCGAAAGGAATTGCTTACGGTACTCGGCTTCGCGAGACGGCAGGTGCCGCTCGAGAGTCTCCACCCGCAGTGCGCCGTGTTGAAACCGCCTCTTCGGAAAGACCGGCATGGTGATCCCGGTAATCGCTTTGATGCCGCGCGAGACGACCTCTCCCTTCAAGGCATAGAGGCGCCCGATATCATAGTCCGTCAAGTCGCGATAGGGAATCCTCTCGGCCACGTCCACCACCCCGGCCCGCGTGAACGGGCTGAAGCCTTCAAAGCCGTACCGCCGAACCGGAGCGTAGGTCCGAGCGTATGAGCGGCTCAGTCCGCCGCTGTACGTCAGCGAGTGCTTGATCTTTCCGACGCCCCATCCTTCCTGATAAAGCATCCGATTATTGATCACGCTTCGGATCGTCAATTCAGGATTGGCTTCGATCGAATAGTCCTTGAGATTTTCATCCCCCCCGTCGCCGTCGATCAGGTAAAGCCAGTCGGGATAACGCGCTCGGACCCCGCGACACAGGGCAAGAACCATCGAAGCGCATTCGATGTCTAGCGGCTTGTAGTCTTCCACCACGGAGACGGTCCGGCGCGCGTCGAGGTCCGAGGGGTCGGCTTCGACAGGCTCGAGGAAAAGCCCGAGGCCGAGCGAGCCGAGAAAGCTTCGCGCCTGCTCAAGGTCGGGGCCGTCTCCGAAATCGAGAGTGAAAGCCTTGAGACGCCCCATGCTCATGCCGAGTCTTTGCATCATGAAATAGGTGACGAGAAATACCGCTCCGCTATCGACGCCGCCCGAGAAGCAGATTCCAACCGGCTCGTTCGGCGGCACGCGTCGCAGCCATTTGGCGATCTCGCAGGCGAGCGCGCCGATATAAACCCGGCCGATCTCATCCGGGTCTGCCGGCAGAGGGCTCTCCTGAGGAGTGAAGAATCGCGTATAGATCGGGTCGGGGTCGGGGCAGCCTACCAGTTGAATCTCGACTACGTAGTGAGCCGGGACCATGCGCGTATAGCTCGGGTGAAACTGGTCGGCCATACCTTCGGCCTCGAGCCAGTTGTAAATGGCATCGATGCGGTCGGCGACGATCAGGGCCGGTCCCTCTTTCCGCTTGGCAAGGAAGTAGCGCATGGGCCTGTCCAGGGTACGCGCCATCCGGACGGTCTTGCCCTCCCGCGCCACGAGCGCGAACGAGCCTTCGATCTCGCGCACCGCTTCGGCCGTGCCGCCGAGTATCCGCCTTCGTGCCTCTTCGACGCTCAAATTATAGATCTGATTTGAAGCGGTATCCGTCAAATCGACAACACGCTCAAGGTAATGATCCATATCGAAATCCTATCTCGCAGGGGGTGGAAATAACCGCGCCGCTTTCGTTTCGAGGCGAGACATTTCAGCCGCGCCGGGTATGAATGATGCGGCTCCCCGCAGGGCTCGCAGCGATTCTCACTGCGAGCCCTGCCGGTCGAATGGGCTTCGCGCTGGTCATATCACGTTTACCCGATCGCGGAAATCGAGCGCAGGACCGTCGCTCCGGACCCTTATGTCGTTTCGCTAAAGCGCACGTTCGGCAACGCTTTTTGGAGCAGCCTGGTGCCCTCATCGGTTACCTTCGACTTGCTGACCAATACGACTTCAAGGCGGCTGAGGCCTTCGAGACGCTTTAATCCTGCGTCTCCCACTCCCGTATCGAACAGGCTTAGCTTTCTAAGGTGAGAGAAGGATTTCACGTGAACGAGCCCCTGGTCCGTCACCTTCGTACCTCCTATCAACAATGTCTCAAGCTTCGTCAGGCCTCTCAGCTCCTTCAGCCCCTTATCGCTTAGCTGCGTGCGGAACAGGTTCAAAAAACGGAGGCCGGTGAGGTGCTTGAGATGCGCCGCCCCCTCGTCGCCGACCTTCGTGAGCCGAAGATCGAGGTGGCGAAGTTCGGACAGGCTTTTGATATCCTTCAGATCCGCGTCGCTGACTTGCGTTCCGTGAAGATCTACTTTGACAACGGGCTTGCCCGCCGCCCGATCGTCGACCTCGAAGGTTCCGCCCAGTCTCGTGATCGTGGCTATAGCTCGATCCCGGGCCCCGGACGCTCGAAGCTCGTTTGCGCACAAAGGTAGCAACATCCATATTGTTAAGAGACAGAGAACACGTAATTTCATAAGACGCCTCTTTCGGTTACTTGGCTGGCGACCGAGCGCGGGAAGCCGCCTGCGAATTGTGAATCGCCCCGGGTCCAAAAGCAAGTTCAATGTCAGGCGCGAGCAGGGGAGCGCCCGGGCGCATGCATTCACCTGAACGGATCGTGCTATATGATGGCGAATACCCCGCCCTTCAAACCGGCGATACGGGAACAGGCTGCCGGCAAAGGCTTCGCGCCGTTGCCAAACGTCTCCGGTTCATTGAGAATACGGCTGGCCGGAGCTGATGACAAAATAAGAACAGGCCCGGCAACATCGATTCAACGAGAGGCGGAAGCTAAATCATGATCTTCGAGATTACAGATCGAATCTTTACGGACTACCCGGAGGCTCTCGTCGGAGTCGTCATCGCCCGAGACATCGATAACGCGGGAGAAGCTCCCCAGATAGACCGCTTCCTTAAAGAGCAAGAGGCCAGAGTCATAGATGCCATGTCCCGCGCAAACATGCTGGAAGACCCGCGCATCTCCTCCTGGAGGGAGGCCTATAGAAAGTTTGGAGCAAAGCCTCAGAAATACTACTCGTCCGTGGAGAGCCTGGTCAGAAGAGTCGTTAACGGTCAGAAGATCCCAAATATCAACAAGCTCGTGGATATCTATAACGGGGTCTCTTTGAAATATATAGTCCCGGCGGGAGGCGAAGACCTCGACAGGATTCGGGGAGATGTCGCGCTGACGATAGCCGGAGACGGGGAGGCCCCGATTCTGTTGATCGGCGAGCGGGACGAGCGGGCTCCGAAACGAGGAGAGGTGATCTACAGGGACGAGGCGGGGGCCATTTGCAGGCGGTGGAACTGGAGAGAAGCCGAGAGGACGAAGCTGACCGAGGGCACCAGGAATGCGATCCTCGTAATCGAAGCGTTGAAGAGTGAATACAGAGGGGCCGTCGAAGAAGCGACGAGCGAGATGGCCGATTTAATAAAGGCCCATTGCGGGGGCAGCGCCAGGAGCGCCATTCTGGACAAGACAGCCCCCGCGATCCCGTTGGCCTAGTTGCGGAGATCGCTATCGGCTTCGAGGCCGGGAAGAGCCGCTCCGTTCCTGCCTTACTCCTGCGCGGAGATCCGGTCGTCGTAATACAGGTACTTGGCGGCAAGAACCTCGTGCGGCTCCGCGTTCCTTGACTCGTCGGCGGCCTCTGAGGAGGCTACCTGCTCGAAAAGCGGCGGCGGGATCTCCGCGAACTCGGACATAGGCCCATATATGTCATCCACGCCCTCCTTGAACACGTCGCCTATCAGAAGGTTGATTATGTTCACCCGCTGCTCCGGGTATTTCTTGAGAAATGCCGAGAAGCTGAAGCCGTCGGAGTAAAAGGAATGCACGAGCTTGCGCATGGACTCGATGCCCGCGTCGAGTTTGGTCTGGAACTGGCCGAGCCGCTCGCCGGAGAAGTCGTCATGGTTGAAAGCGTCGTGGATGGCGTCGGCCGACAGCTCGGCCATCTTGAGGGCCAGCAACACGCCCGAAGAATAGATCGGGTCAAGGAATCCGTAAGCATCTCCGATCAGCATGAAGCCGTCCCCGGCGCATCGTTTCGAGCGGTAAGAATAATCTACGATCGAATAGATCTTATCCACGCGCGTGCCTCCGGCGACCCGGCGCCGGCAGGGCTCACATTTCTCGATCTCTTCATCGAATATCTTCGCGAGGTCCTGGCCGCGATCTTTGACGAGGTAGCCGGGGTCGGCGACGATGCCGACGCTCGTGATGTCGTCTTCGAGCGGAATATACCAGAACCAGCCGCCGCTGCCCGCCTCCGTGCGCAGAACGAGCGTCGCGCCGCCGTTCAGGTCGGGCTCCCGGTGCGCGCCTTTGAAGTAGGAATAGAGGACCGCCTTCTTCAGCTTCGGGTCGCGCAGGCGCCAGCGGAATTTATTCGAGAGCATGGCGCTCTGTCCCGTCGCATCGACTACGACCTTCGCGTGGAAGGTCTGAATCGAGCCGTCCTTCATCTTCACCTCGACTCCGGAGGCGCGGTCGCCGTCGAAGAGCACCTGCTTGACCAGGGTGCCCTGAAAGACGGTCGCGCCCTGCTCCTGCGCGTGGTCGATGAGCATCTTATCGAAGATCGCGCGCGTTACCTGCCAGGTGACGGCGCTTTCGTGATGATTGGCTTCGAAGAAATAGAAGGGGCGCGACTCCTTGCCCGCGTAGTTCGAGAACTGGACGCTGTATTTGCGGACGAACGGGCTCTCTTTCATCTTCTCCAGAAAGCCCATGCGCTCGAACGTCCGATAGGTATCGGTCATCAGCGACTCGCCGATATGATGGCGCGGGAACTCTTCTTTCTCGAAGAGAACAACGCTGCGATTCTCGCGGGCGAGGATACTGGCAACGGAGCTTCCGGCAGGGCCTCCGCCCATAACGATCACGTCATAATTATTTGCGTTCATTTCACCAGCCATTCTAGACATATCGAACTGATCTCAACTCGGGTTCGAAAAATTCGGACAGGAAGTGATCGACCTGAAGGAGCCCCCGGCGCGTGAGCTCGATCGATTCGCCTCTCCGTTCAAGCAATTCTTTCTCTTCGAGCCGTTCGTACACGGCTTGAAACTCTCTCCAGATATCGATATCGAACTTCTCTTTGAAATACGGCATGTCGAGCCTGCCGGTCTTGAGTTGCAGAATCATCTCGCGGATGAGGTTCTGCCTCGGGGTCAAAGGCAGCGCGCGGCACAGCTGTAGCTCATCGGTCTCAAGCACACGCAGGTACTCTTCGACCTGATGAGCGTTCTGATAATTCACGCCCCCGAAATGTGAGAATGAAGAGACGCCGAGCCCGATCATATCGCCGCCGTGCCAGAGAGCATCCGTATAGATAAAGCGGCAGGGCTTCTTCGTCGTGGCCAGAGTATAAGCGCTCTTCACCTCGTATCCGCGCTCCTGGAATTGCTCGAAGGCGTAATCGACCCAGCGCCGCTTCGTGGGCCAGTCCGCGATGGGAGAGTCCAATCCCTTGTCGATCATCTCTCGCGAGATTACGGTATTATAAGGAAGCTCCATCTGGTAGATGGTCACGGAATCGGGCTCCAATTCGACCGCGCGCCGCACCGTCTCGCGCCACAGGTCGTCCGACTCGCCCATCATGCCGGCTATAAGGTCGATGTTGATCTGCGGGAAATCGACTTCCCGCGCCCATTCGTAAGCGCGGTAAACCTCGGCTGAAAGATGGGCGCGGCCGTTTGCCTCCAGAATGTCGTCATTAAAATGCTCGATCCCAAGGCTGAGCCGCGTGACGCCGATTGCCTTGAGGGTTTCGAGCTTCGATTTCCGCAGCGTTCCCGGCTCGCATTCGAAGGTGACCTCCTCGGCATTCTCCCAGCTCACATGCCGGCTGAGCCCATCGACCAGATAATCGAGCTGCTTTTCGCTGACGTATGATGGCGTGCCGCCTCCGAAGTAGACGAATCGAAGCTCGCGGCCCTGGAAGGCATTCGCGCGGCTGTAGATTTCATTCTCCTTTATGAGTGCCTCAAGGTAAAGATTTATCTCCGAAGCGTTCTTGTCCGTGTAGACCTTGAAGTAGCAAAACTTGCAGCGCTTGCGGCAAAACGGGATGTGTATATAAAGGCCGAGGGGCTCGTCGGCGCGCGGGGGCTGACCGAGCGCCTCGATCGCGCTTGGAATGTACTCCGGTTTCCACTGTGAGAAAGGAGGATACGTGGCGACGAAATAATTGCCGACTTCGGTGCTCGTCTTCGCCGGGTCCGTCGTAATCTGAACCGTGCGAAGAGGTACATCCGAGCCTGAGCTCTCCGGAATCTTAAGATCGTGTGACATTAACGCAGTTGCACTCCCTGATTGCAATAACACTTTACGCAAGAATACTTCACGCGGTTCACAACGGGTATAATTTCTGCGCCGAAGTATTACAAATACTCTAGTCCGGCCCGGCGATAAAATCCACTTGGCGAAGAATTGTATACAAGTTTTTACAAGTTCGCCCGCACCCCGCGGCCCTTTCGCGCTCCGCAACCCTAGCCTAACCCGCGCTTTAACGTAATGCTGCGAGTTCCCCTCTCTTATTTCTTTTCGCAATCGGCGCACGATAATTGTGTTCTAATGAATGGCGGCCGCGAACTCCGAGGCGCGTACTCTTCTCACGGGTTGAAAAATGAAAGCGGATAACGAGCGAGAGATAATCAATGTCTGGAGGTCCTCCGACTTCCCTCAATTGGAGTTGCGTCGAGGCACCGGTGTGGCCCGGCCCATACCCCGGCACTGGCACGAGGAGTTCCAGTTGTGTTATATCGAGACCGGGTCCGGCGAGCTTACCTATCGCGGGGGCGACCACCCTACTCCGCCGGCAAGTCTCTTCATCGTTCACCCCGGAGAGATTCACTCCAACCGCGCCTACCAAGTGTCGGGGTGCAGCTACAGGACCCTCTTTATCGAGCCGGAAGCATTGCGCGGCGCGGCGACCGAGGTATTCAACCGGGACCGGGGAGTGCCATTTTTTCCCTCGACCGTCATATACGACCGCGAGATTCTGGCGCTATACCTCAAGCTCCACGTCGCGCTTGAAAACCCCGCTTCCCTGCTCGAACGTCAGTCCCTGCTCGCATCCTTTATGAACGAATTGATCGCCCGTTTCTGCGAGCATCGCGCCGCTCCCGATTCGATCGGCATGAAGCGGATCAGCGTGAAGCGCGCCTGCGAGTACTTGATCGAGTACCACGCCGAAAATGTTTTCCTCGAACACCTTGCGCAGACCGTGGGCCTCAGCCCGTTTCACTTCAGCCGCCTCTTTTCAGAGCAAGTCGGCATGCCGCCCCACGCCTTCCAGACGCAGGTGCGAGTATCCCGCGCAAAGACCCTGCTGCTCGAGGGCTGGTCGATCTCGCAGGTCGCGAGCCGGACCGGTTTTGCCGATCAGAGCCACCTCACCCGACACTTCAAGCGGCTGGTCGGAGTCACGCCCGGCCAGTACCAACAAAGTAGCAAGAACGTTCAAGACTCGGGGCCTTCTTCGCGTTAAACTCCCGTTCATCTTTCGACATGAGGGAGTCTCTATGAACAGAAGGCTTTGCACGATTGCTTTAATCCTTACCTGCGCCCTCGCCGCGGGCGTGCCTCTCCGCGGCGTTCGCGCGCAAGCCGTCAATGAGGGCGGTACTGTCGCGGAGGCGCCGACGGCGGTCTCTTTCGACTCCGACCGGTGGGAGATTAAGGGCGACAACGTCAGAAGAGAGGACCATCTGGGTAGGAAGAGCCTCTTCCTTTCCGGCGGCACGTTCGCTCACCTGAAGAACCTCGACTTTGAGGATGGGACGATCGAGGTTGATATCGCCGCTTCCACTCCGCGAGCCTTCTTTGGAGTCGTCTTCCGTTTCAGGTCACTGGACGAGCACGAGGTATTTTATTTACGGGCGCACAAATCCGGCCTGCCGGACGCCGCGCAGTACACCCCGTCGTTCAACGGCTCTCACGCGTGGCAGTTGTACAGCGGCGAAGGGTTCACGGCCGCGGCCGAGATCCCAAGAGACAGATGGCTGCACGTCAAGATCGAGGTCGCCGGGCTGACCGGCCGGATATACCTCGACAATTCGGACAAGCCGGTGATGGTCATTTCAGACCTGAAGCAAGGCTACAGCAAGGGCTCGCTCGGGATTTATGCGAGCGGCATGGGCGCGCACTTTTCCGACTTCAAGTTCACGCCCGTTAAACCATCCGCGAACCGGTCTCCGAGCAAGGCTCCCGCCCAGGCTCAGGGCATCCTGAGCAGGTGGGAACTGTCCGAGGCATTCGATACGGGCGATAAAACCCTGGAATCCCTCCCCTCCTCGAACGAGATGAAGGCGATGCGCTGGCAGGCCGTGACGACCGAGTCGCCCGGAATGGTCGTGATCGACCGCTACAGGCGAAGCCTCGACACTCTCCCCCCCTTTGCCAACGATCCGTCCTTGAGACTGCAAAGGGCAAGAGGGCCGAAGGCGGTCTACGCTCGAACGACCATCTACTCGGATCGCGATCAGGTCAAGAAGCTCTCGTTCGGCTACAGCGACGAGGCGACCCTCTTCCTCAACGGAGCGGCCCTCTTCACCGGAAAGAGCGCCTACAGGTTCAGGGACCCGGGCTTTCTCGGCATCATGGATGTCGAGAATGATGCCGTGTACCTGCCGCTCAAGAAAGGAGCCAACGACCTGGTCCTGGCCGTATCTGAGTATTTCGGAGGATGGGGATTCATTTGCCGGTTGCAGGACACGGCGGGCGTGAAGATCGACCAGCCATGACGAAGAGCCGTCAAACAAGCATGTTTTCACAGGTCCAGGCAGGCCCGCGCAATATAAGATCGACCCGAGGAGGAACATGAATATCCCATCCGCACGACGCAGAGTTTTATCGACGCGAGCCCCGCTGCTGCTCCTGTTCATCCTGCTGAACGCGCCCGTCCTGCTCGCCGATTCGGTGAACACCCTGGAACGAACGATGACGAAGGTGGCCGAGGGCGTGTACGTGATTCGCCACAAGGATGCGCCCGACGGCTTCCCCCAGGGAAATACGACCGTAATCGTAGGCGACCGCGATGTCTTCGTAGTCGATTCCTGTTATCTGCCTTCCGCCGCGCGCGAAGACATAGCGCAGATCAAGCAACTGACGGACAAGCCCGTCCGCTACCTGCTCAATACTCACTGGCACTACGACCACACCCTCGGAAACGGGGCCTATGGCGAGGCATTCCCGATGCTTGCGATCATCGCTCATACCGAGACGCGAAAGCAGATTGAAGGCTACAACCCGGGGTGGTTCGAGCGGTACCCGAAGCGAACCGCGACATTCAAGGCGATGCTCGCGACGGGGAAAGAGGAAGACGGCAGGCCGTTGACCGACGCCAGAAAAAAAGAGATCTCGGATACCCTGTCCGGCCGGGAGCCTGTCGGCGTGGAGTTCAAGGGCCTTGCCGACCGCCTTCCCAATGTCATGTTCGACCATGATCTGATCATCGACATCGGGAACCGTGAAGTGCACGTCAAACATCTCGGGCGCGGTAACACGGCCGGCGATGCGATTGTCTACCTGCCCAGAGAAAAGATATTGATCGCCGGTGACCTGCTCGATCATCCCGTGCCGTACCTCGGGGGCGGCTACCCCTCCGAATTGATCGCGACGCTTCAAAGTATGGCGCTGCTGGACGCGCAGACGATCGTTCCAGGGCACGGCGGGCTCTTGCGTGATAAGGCTTACCTGACCCTGGTGATCGACTTCTTGAAGACGGTCGTCTCGCAGGTCAACAAGGAAGTCTATCGCCTTGGAAACAGCTCAAGAGTGCTCGACGACGTTCAAAGAGCGGTCGAGCAGGCCGTCGATATGAGTTCCTGGCGGCAGCGCTTTGCCGGCGACGACAAGGACAACAGGGAGTTCTTTGACAGCTTCAGCTTTCCGGGCCTCGTGAAAGCCGCCTACGCCGAGCTGTGGAGAAGGTAGGGCGAGCAGAGGGAGGGGGCCGAACCGGCCGGCTCATCCCCGTCTACCTGCGCTCCGTTTCTAGACGCCGCAGGCCTCGGGGGCAAGCGCGGCCAGGTATTGGACCAGCTCCTCGTCACTGTGGCGCAGGCAAAACTCCTGAAACGTCTCGCCGCCGTTGCGCTCCGCCTTGTAGTGCTCGAACAACCTCGCCAGTGCTTCTCCGAGCTCCTCCGATGGAATGCGCAGGCCGATTCTCCGGCCGAAAGTCTCGTGCGCGCCCACCCCTCCGCCGAGAAAGACCTGAAACGTCTCGCGCTTCACGCCGTCGATCGTGGTCGCGGAGCCTTCAAGGCCCACGTCGCAGATATGGTGCTGGCCGCAAGAATTCGGGCATCCGGTCAAGCTGATCCGCACCGGGTCATCGAGATCGACGGCGTTCTCCAGATAACTCGTCAGCTGGTAGGTGCGGTTCTTGGTCTCGGCTATTCCCAGCTTGCAAAACTGCGCGCCGGTGCAGGCGACGAGGGCTTTCCGAGACCAGCTCGGCTGGTAATCGAACCCGGCCAGGTCCAGCTCGCGGGCGAGCGATTCAAGTTTAGACTCCGGTATGTCGATCAGCATTATGTTCTGAGTATTCGTCGTTCGGAGGCGGCCAGAGCCATACTCCTCGGCGAGTGAGGCCAGCCGCCTCAAATCCAGGCCCGACGTTCGGCCGCCGAGCACGGACAGGCCGACGTAGTATAACCCCGCCTCTTTCTGGCCGTGGATGCCGAGATGTGACCGCTCCCTTTCGGTTATCGGCTCCGCTTCCGGAGCAGCCGCGCGGCGCAGCCTGCGGCCGAGCCTGGCTTCGACCTCATCACGAAAACGCGGGACTTCCCATTGTTCTATCAGAAATTTCAGGCGGGCCTTCTTGCGGTTCTCCCGATTCCCCTCGTCCCGGAAGACCTCGGCAATCGCGGCGCATAATTCGACCACCTCTTCCGGGCCTGCCAGCACGCCCAGGTCCTTCGAGAATCTGGGACTCGTAGATAACCCGCCGCCGACTCGCGCGCGAAACGCCACGCCGCGCTCCCTATCGCGCACCGCGAAGATACCGATGTCGTTTATCTCCGGATAGACGCACCGCACGGCGCAGCCCGTGATCGCGATCTTGAACTTGCGGGGCAGGTTTGAAAAGTCCCGATTATCGACAAAGAAGTCATTCACCTGTTGAACGAGCCCCGTCGTATCGTATAACTCGTCTTCATCGACGCCCGAGGCGGGGCAGTTGAGTATATTTCGCACGCAGTCGCCGCACGCCTCGACGGTCGAAAGGCCTATCGAGCGAAGGCGGTTGAGTATGTCAGGCAAACTCTCGATCCTCACCCAGTGAAGCTGAAAATTCTGGCGAACGGTTATATCGGCGAGCCCGCGCCCGTGTTCGTCGGCGAGGTCGGCGATCTCGCGCAATTGAACATGCGTGAGGGCGCCGCCCGGAACGCGCATTCGCACCATGAAATAACCGTCTTCGGCCGGCCTCTGGGTATATATTCCATACCAGCGAAACAGCGCCTCGTCATCCGGCGTGATCGATTGAAAGCCGAGCGACGCGTAGCGGTATATGTCCCCGAGCACGTCGAGCCCGTCTTTACGCTTCTTGATCTCTTCCATCTGGTTCATGACTCACCTCACTCGATGCAAAGCGAAAGGGAGCGCCCCCTCGCCGATCTCCCGGTCCTCCGCTTAGCTCTGGAACGCCCCGATCTCAACTTGCTCGATTATGCCCACTCGCGGGTCCACTCGCGGCCTCGCGAATTCGCGGGCGGGCGCGTCGAGCTCGAGCAGGCGCTCGATGATCCGCCCGGCGCTTAGCTCCACCTCCTCGATAGAGCTATCCACGACAACGTCAGGCGAGGCCGGCTCCTCGTACGGGTCGCTTATGCCCGTGAAGTTCTCGATCTCTCCCGCGATTGCCTTCCTGTAAAGGCCCTTCACGTCGCGCTCGATCAGCAGATCGAGAGGGCAGCGAACGAACACTTCCACGAATCGAGCGCCGTCCGCCTCTACCATCCGGCGGACCTCGTCGCGCGCATCCCGGTAGGGCGAGATTGCCGCCGTGAGCACCGTCACTCCGTTGCGGGCCAGCAGGCGCGCCACGAAACCGATTCGGAGAATGTTCGTATCGCGATCCTCTTTCGAGAATCCGAGCCCTTTGCTGAGATTGTCGCGCACTTCATCGCCGTCGAGCGTTTCCACTCTGAAACCCGCCAGCGCCAGTTTTTGAGACAGCGCGCGCGCTATGGTTGTCTTCCCCGCGCCCGAAAGTCCCGTGAGCCAGATGACCTGCCCCTCAGTCTTCATCGTCCCTTTCCTCCTTCGTGTCACCCTGCCTTTTTCAAAGTAACCGGCTCCGTGGCATTAACGGGCCTGCCGTGAAGCCCGCACTCGGTCTTGACGTGGCCTGACCACCGCCCCGCGCGGTCATCCTCGCCGGCGCGAACCGGGCGAGTGCAGTGCGTGCAACCGATACTTGGATAGCCCTGATCGTGGAGCGGGTTATAGGGGATTTTCTCTCTGGAGATGTAATCCCAGACCTCTCGGCTGCTCCATCTCACGAGGGGGCTCACCTTAACGAGGCCCCACCGGTAATCCCATTCGACCGCCTGAGCGTTGGCTCGCGCAGCCGTCTGGTCGCGGCGGATCGCGGTCATCCAGGCATCGAAACCGCTCAGCGCATCTTTCAGCGGCTCGAGCTTCCTCAGGCGGCAACACAGGTCAGGGTCTCGCGCCCAGAGGCCAGGCCCGTAAGCTCGTTCCTGGGATTGCGGCGTCAGGCCGGGACTGATCTCGCGAATCTCAATTCCGTAGCGGTCTTCGATCCTGCGCCGCAGCTCATACGTTTCCGGGAACAGGAATCCGGTATCGAGGAAGAAGACGTCTGGATTAGAGAAGGCCCGGCACGCCATGTCGATCAGCACCAGTCCCTCAGCTCCGAAGCCGGTCGCAATCGTGATGCTCTTTTCGAATTCCTGAAGCGCCCATGCCGTGATGTCTTGAGGCGGCATATTCTCAAGTCGAGCCGCAATCGCCATCAGGCGGCCTATCTCGCCGTGCTGATCGCTTCCGGAATTCAGGGGTAGGGCTTCTTGTTCAGTTTGTGCCATTGAATTTTACCGGCGCGGCCTCCACTGCATGCAAAGGCGCAAGCTCCATCGCGCGCTGTCCGAACCAGTGCAGCTTGTCTTTGAGTAAAACGACATTGCCGACGATCCCAATCGCCGGGGGTTGAATCTTCGCGCGGGCGAGAGGGCTGTCGGAAGCCTCCGCTTCCGTTATGTCTAAGAGGGTGCCCGAGTAGACTTCCTGGTGCTCATACGTTCCCCACCGAATGATGGCCAGGGGGGTCGAGGGCGGGCGCCCGCCGTCGATGAGGCCGCGGGCTATCTTCGCGATCGTCTCCGCGCACATGAAGACCACTAGCGTGTCGGCGGCGCTTGCGGCGATAGACCAGTCGACGGCCTTGTTTGTCTTATCGCGGCCTTCATGGCCGGTTATGAAAGCGACGCTCGAAGAGTAATCGCGGTGCGTCAAAGGGATGCCCGCGTAAGCGGCGGCGGCCACGCCGGAAGAGATGCCGGGAATGACCTCCCATTCGACGCGGGCGTCCGCGAGCGCTTCGGCCTCTTCGCCGCCGCGACCGAAAATGAACGGGTCGCCGCCTTTGAGCCGGGCGACTACCTGGCCCGCGCGCGCGCGCTCGACCAGTATGGAATTGATTTCGGCCTGTGAAATATAGGGCTCGCCCGCTCGCTTCCCGACATAGACCAGCTCGACATCGCGCCGGCAGTGAACGAGGACTTCAGGGTTGACCAGGTAATCGTAGACTATGGCATCGGAGGCCCCGAGAGCTTCGGCTGCCTTGATAGTGAGCAGCTTCGGGTCGCCCGGCCCCGCCCCGATCAGGTAGACCTTCCCGATTTTTTCGCCTGAGTAGTCCATAATCATCACGTACTAAAAAGAAAACCCACCACCGGCAGGAGCCGATAGTGGGTTTCCAAAAACTCTAAAATGTAAGCCTATCGCTTAGCTATTATCGTCTATGACCTCCACTAAAGGCTCCGCCTTGCGCGCCATTGGCGCGCCGCAACAGATACAACAGGTGTAAAACGCTTTGTTCTGCATAAGCCTTTAAAAGGTCCGTAGACGCCCTAGATATAACACCCGATTTTTTACCGAGTCAAGAACTTTTTTGTAAAAGCCCGGTTTACAAACGATATTCGAGGACCTGTATCGCGCGAAAGACATATCCGGAACAGCCCGGATATGTCTTTCGCCTCCGATGTAACGGCCTCCGGCTTCTCCATACTGGCCTGCTGCTATTTGTGCGTGGCGCTCAGCACTCGCCCGCGCTCGTAGCTTGAGTCGATCGTCCTTGCAGCATCGGTCAGCGCCGTGCGGACCTTCTCATCGCTCGCATACATCTCGGCGACCTGGATAAGCACTCTCGCCTTCTCGTAATCGGAGGAGATATTCATCGCCGACTTTACCACGAGCAGAGTAGCCTCTTGCTCAAGGTCGTTTCGCCCGAGCAGCGCGAGCAGCACGCGCGCTCTTTCATAGCTGGAGTCGATACTGCCCGCCGTCTCCAGATAGGCGAGGCGCACGCCGTTGTCTCTCATCTTCCCTTCCCCCATTTTCATGAGCAGTTGCGCCTTCTCATAGTCGGAAGAGATCGCCGCGGCGGTCTTGAGCGTGTGGGTCAGGATCTTATTATTAAGGTCGGGGTTTTTCAGCAGGGCGGAGAGCACTCTGCCGCGCTCGTAATCCGACTTGACCGTCCCGACTGCGTCAAGATAAGCCGTGCGCGTCGCGTCGTCGTTCAGGTACGTTCCGGCTATAGCCATCAGCACCTGCGCCTTCTCGTAATCCGAAGACATCTCGCGGGTGACCTCGCGCAGCACGCGCTGTACGCTCGCCGAGTCGAGCGTCGTCGCCTTGAACAACCCTTTGAAGTAGAGGCCCTTTACGTAGTCGGACCTGAGCAGCGAGATCTCTTCGAGCACTCCGGCGGCCCCGCGCTGGCTGAAAATCTTCTTCACCCGGTTCGAGGCGTCAAATCCTCCCTGCCGCACCGCATCGAGCAAGACGGTCGCGAGCCATCGCCCGGCGTCTTCGTCGTAAGGCCGCGACTCCCCATTTACCCGGTAGGACCGCTCGAATCCTCCGCCCGAGGTCGGAGTTATCTCCAGCCTTCGCGCGGGGCCTTTGCGGTCATCCTTTATTCGGACCCACCCTCCATCCGAGATAGACAGGATGTCGGTGTAGTCCTCATTGAATTGGACCTTGCCGCGCATCTTCACCTCGATCCCGACCCCGTTGTCGGTCGAGATCCAGGTCAGCTCGTCGTTCTCTTGAATAGTCGAGCTTTGCCTCTTTGTCGTTTGGCGCGCGGTCGCGCCAGCCTGTATGCCCGAGGCCGGAGTCGCGGCCGTTGTCGCGCCGAGCATGGAAGTCGCAAGCGAAAGTGAAAGGATGATCTTTTGAACAGACAGCATTTTCTTCATAAACAACCTCTTTTAGAACTATTCATACCTGAGCGCTTCCATCGGGTCCACTCTGGTCGCCCGCCGCGCCGGAATGTAGCAAGAGAGAAAGGTGATCGAGCCGATCAGCAGAGTGATCGAGCCGAAGGTGGCCGGATCGGAGGCGCTCACCCCGAACAGAAAGCTCACCATCAGTTGCGTAAGCAGGTAAGCCGCGATTAAACCGATCACCACGCCGATAATCGCAAGCTTCATACCTTGCCCGACTACCATCTTCAGCACGTCGCGCGCGTCGGCGCCGAGCGCCATGCGGATGCCGATCTCGTGGGCGCGCTGCGTAACCGAATAGGCCATCACTCCGTAGAGCCCGATTGCGGCGAGTATCACGGCAATGCCCGCGAATATCACGAGCAGCAGGGTGGTAAACCTTGGCTGCGCGACCGAGCCGGACAGGTACTGCTCGAGCGTTTTGACATCATCGACCGGCAGTTCTTTGTCCATCTCGCGGACTTGATCCCGAACAGCGCCGACGAGACTGAGCGGGTCGGCCTGGGTCCTCGCCACGAGCGAGAGCGTCATGAAAGGCACCTGCGAAAAAGGGAGGTAGACCTCGGGCCTGGGGTCGGCCTTCAGCCCATCGTGCTTGACCGCGCCGACCACGCCTATGATCTCGCGGTAGGGCGGGTCGCCGGCATCGATCGAAATGCCGGGACGGATGCGCTTGCCGATCGGGTTCTCGTTCGGGAAGTAGCGTTGAGCCAGGGCGTCGTTGACGATCACGGTCAAAGGAGACTTCAAGTCGTCGCGTTCGGTGAAATCGCGCCCGGCTATCAGAGGAATATTCATCGCGCGGAAGTAGTCCCCACTGGCCACGCGCAAGTCAACGGCAGGACGTTGGGAGCGTTCGACTGGCTGGCCCTCGATTTCAAACCGTGTCCCGGCGTTGCTGCCGCTCAGCGGGAGCGGGAAGACCATCCCCACCGCCACGACTCCGGGCAGCCGTTCGACGCGGGACTTGAACTCGCGGTTGAAGTCGATGAGCTGTTGAGGCTCTCCGTACTTGTAATCGGGCAGGTCCACGCTCAAAGTCAGCACCCGGTTAGGATCAAAGCCCGGGTTGACCCTCTGCAATCGAAAGAAGCTATTGATCAGCAGCCCCGCGCCGACGAGCAGTATCAGAGCGACCGCGACCTCGACGATCACAAGCGCGCTGCGAACGCGGGTCCGGCCCAGGCTATCGCCTCCGCTTCGCCCCCCTTCCTTCAATACTTCATTGAGATCGGTCCGGGCGGCTCGCAGGGCCGGGGCCAGTCCGAAGACCAGCCCGGTCAGCAACGAGATCAGGGCGGTAAATCCGAGAACCCGCCCGTCGAGCACGACTTCCTGTACGCGTGGCAGCTCTTCGGGGCTGATCGATTTGAGCAAGTCGATGCCCCAGGTCGCGACGAGCAGCCCCGCCGCGCCTCCGAGCAACGCAAGCAGCATGCTCTCCGTCAGGAGCTGGCGCACTATGCGGCCCCAGCCGGCCCCGAGCGCGGAACGCACGGCCATCTCATGCCTGCGGGCGAGCGCGCGCGCCAGAAGCAGGTTGGCCACATTCGCGCAGGCGATAAGCAGCACGAACCCGACCGCGCCGAACAACATCAGGAGCGCCGGGCGGGCGTCGCCGACAATGTCGCTCAGGTACGGTTTGATCGCGGCGCTGTATCCGCCTACTTCATCGACGTACTGAGCGCGCAGCCCGTCCATTACCCTCTCCATATCGGCCTGGGCTTGCTCGACGGTGACTCCGGGTTTCAGGCGCGCGATCACACTCCAGGCGCGAAAGCCACGCTGTTCCGTCATCGACTCATCTTCCTCGGACTCTTTTTCGCCTGCCAGGGCGGAGGAGACCCAGAGATCGACGGGATCGGCCTGCACTGGAAAATTGAAGCCCTCGGGCATCACTCCGACGACCGTGAAGCCGTCGCCGCTGAGCTTGATCTGCTGGCCGACGATGTTCGGGTCGGAGCCGAAGTGCTTGCGCCAGGCGCTATGACTGAGCACGACCGCGCGGTTTCCCGGTTTCTCTTCTTCGGGCAGGAAGGTCCTTCCCAATTGAGGGTTCACCCTCAACAGCGGAAACAGGTCGGGGGAAGTTATTACAACCTGCAAGTTCGAGGGCTCGGGCCCGTCGACGAGCGTCAGAGAATTATTATAATAGGCGGCAATCTGCTCAAAGGCCGTGCTCTGCGCGCGCCAGTCGACATAGTTAGGATAAGAGGCGTTGGCCCGGGAGTCATCATTGCGCGTCTCCCACATCGCCACCAATCTGTCGGGCTCGCTATACGGCAGCGGCTTGAGCAGCACGCCATTGACGACGCTGAAGATGGCCGAGTTGGCGCCGACGCCGAGCGCGAGAGTGATTATGGCGATGGCCGTGAATCCCGGCTGCTTCAATAGCAGCCGCAGGCTGTAGCGAAGATCATGCAGCAGTGTCAGCATTGGTTAGTTCCTACCAAAGATTTCTCATAGAAGGCAGGGGCAAGTATCAAGCCAGACTCGGGACATGGCTAAATTCAAAAATGAAGCGAGTTATTCGCAACGGCCAGGAATAGGCGAACCCATTGTTATTCGCTTATGGGACTCGCCCTTTCCGAATTCGGGACATCCATAAATGTCGCGGTCCGGGTCGCCCGCCAGGGCGGGGCGGCGTGTTTGAAGTATAAGCTGCCGCACATCCGCGCTCATCAGATGACGGCGGACTCTGATCGAGGGGAGACGCGCCTGAGAAATCTCTTTTTTATCCCGGGATTTTCATTCCAACGGGCCCAGGTCGGTCATTTTGCCTGCCCGCCTTATAATCATTCTGACTCTTCTCGAACCCGGCACAAAAAAAATCAAGAATGCCTCCGCGCACTCCCCATAAACGCTAGTTATTCTTAACAAAGTGCCTTCCCGTCTTTCGCCGCTTCCCACGCCCCGCGCGCCGAGGCTGGCATCAGCGTTGCACTATCGTCTCGCGGTAAGGCCCCGGCCAATCTCAATTGGCCTACATTTAGAAAAAAGAAGGTAAGCTTGATATGCGCGGGTTCTCCCCTTCCATCTTCCCGAAGCGCAGGCTGCTCGGTCTGTTCTTTAGCTATGGTCTCACGGCGATGCTGGCGATCGGATTATTCCCGCCCGCCCAAACCTCCGGCCAGTCGTTTTTGAATCAGGCAGGGCCGACGGACAAGCTGTCTCCGGCCGTGCGGCAGGTGCTAAGCGCGAGGCTGAATCTCGTATGGTCAGACCCGGCAAGACAAACCATGCGCGTGCTGGTTCAAAGCGTGGGGCGAGTGCCGTCTGCTTTGCTGACGGCCGTGAGGTCCACAGGAGGAACGATCGTACGGCAGTTCAGCTCGATCAACGGGTTCCTTGCCGAACTGCCCGTCGCCAGCGTGTTGAGCATCGCCGCGCGCTCCGACGTAGAACGGATATCGGCGGACCACCTGGCTCAAAAGAGCGCGAGCCACATTGAAGCCGCGACCGGCACGGACAATCAGCGCCGTTACTCTTCCTCGGGCTCCAGCTACTCGGGGCTCGACGGGACCGGCGTCGGCATAGCCATCCTCGATTCAGGAATAATGGCGAGCCATGGAGAGTTCGGCGGCCTTGGCAACCTGCTCGGCCTCTCTCGCGTCGCCAAATCGGTAGACTTCATCTCAGGCAATACCAATCTCGCGCGGTTCAGGCTCAACCTGGGTTTGATCTCGATACCTCTCGATCTTCTGGGTACGGGCAACGACGACGCATACGGGCACGGAACGCACGTGGCTGGCATAGCGGCAGGCAGCTCTCCGGGCACGGCTTCATCGCGCGGATTCACCGGAATCGCTCCCAACGCTAGGCTGATCGATGTTCGCGTGCTCGATGGCCGAGGGCTGGGTCAGGTCAGCGACGTGATCGCGGGCATTGACTGGGTGATAGCCAATAAGAGCGCTTACAACATTCGAGTGATGAACCTCAGCCTGGGCGCGGCCTCGGCCGAGTCCTATGTTACCGACCCTCTCTGCCGCGCAGCGCGGCGCGCGGTCGCCTCCGGTATCACGGTCGTCGCGGCGGCCGGCAACTTCGGCTCGGATACTAATGGACACGAACAGTACGGCAGCATAACCTCTCCCGGAAATGATCCGACCGTAATCACTGTCGGCGCGGCCAACACCCACCAGACCGACAGGCAGTCCGACGATACGATCACCTTCTACAGCTCGCGCGGCCCGACGCGCGGCTACTCGGTAGACTCCAATGGCTTGAAGCGCCACGACAACTTGCTTAAGCCCGACCTCGTAGCTCCCGGCAACAGGGTTGTCGCGGCTGAGTCCAAGAGCTCGTGGCTGGTCAATCAATATCCCAATCTTCACAACAGCGGATCGAACAATCGCGCCTTTCTGCAACTGAGCGGAACCTCGATCGCGGCCCCCGTCGTTTCGGGCGCGGTTGCTCTGCTGTTGGAGAAGAACCCGAGCCTTACGCCCGCCCTGATCAAGGCCGTCCTGCAATACTCCGCCCAGCAGATACCGGGCGCAAATATCTCTCAGCAGGGCGCGGGCCTGCTCAATATAGACGGGGCGGCGGTGCTGGCGGGAGTCTTGCGCCGCGACATTTCCACGGTGATAGCGAGTGGCGCGATCAGGCCGGGCGATCCACTACTGGCTTCCAGGGCCACGATGCCTGCTCCCACTTCCACGATAGCCGGTCAGAGCGTCAGATGGGGTCGTTATATCTTTGCGGGCGGCTCCCACATCCTCGCGGGCGAGGATCTCTTCAAGCGCTACCAGCCGATCTACAACCCCGCGCTCGTATGGGTGCGCAACCGCGCCACGATCAATGAAGCCCCGGCCCCCAATTGCATATTAGTTACAAGAGGCGTCGTCTATGCCGACATTGTCTCTCAAAGAGAGAGCATATTTACTCCAGGCGCTTCGATCGGTAATGCGAT
Organism: Blastocatellia bacterium; assembly: GCA_035537555.1. GTDB lineage: Bacteria > Acidobacteriota > Blastocatellia > UBA7656 > UBA7656 > DATLMR01. The sequence continues at coordinate 9,530 of DATLMR010000309.1, read as the reverse complement.
CACTCTGGGTCAGGGCATCACTATGGCCGAAGGAATTACGATGGCCGAGGGCATAACCATGGCGGAAGGAATCACCATGGCCGAGGGCATCACGATGGCCGAAGGTATCACCATGGCCGAAGGGATCACGATGGCTGAAGGCATAACCATGGCTGAGGGCATCACGATGGCCGAAGGCATTTTGCGCGGCGAAATCTGGGGATTCGGAGAGTCCTGGTAGGCCCACGACTGAGCCCTCGAGACGGGCGTCGAGAGAGACGATCAAATGCAATTCATAGAAATGTCGGATTACAATCGCGGCGCGCGAGCCTACTGGTGGGCGACCACGTTTCTCGGCGCGCTGACCATCGGCTTTGCTCTAACCGGAGTGCTGCGCCTGAACAAAGCGGGGATGTTTGAAGTGGCCGCGGTCATGGCGGTCGTTTATCTGGCCGGGCTCTTCCCGATCCGCATACCCGGCACGCATTCCATGATCACGCCCGTCGATATTTTCATATTCCTCGCGGCGACCTACCTGGGAGCGTCGGCCGCGACCCTGGTCGCCGTCACCGATGCCTTCACGGTGTCTTGCAGAAAGTCTCAGCGCTGGACGAGCCGCCTGGGCGGTCCCGCCATTATGGCGATCTCAGTCTTCGTCTCTGCCACCGTCTTTAACGCATTGCTCGACTGGCTGAATCGCATGGAGCTTTTTAACGGCACGATGTTGCTGACGGCGCTGCTGCTCTTCTCGATCCTCTACTTTTCCCTGAACACGCTGCTCCTCGCGTCCAGTTACGCCCTGAAGCAACGTAAGGCTCTCTTTCCTCTCTGGTGGTCGAACTACTGCTGGACCAGCGTTACTTATGCTGCAAGCGCCTCGACCGCCGGAGTGATATCTCTCGCGATCAAGAACTATGGCCTGATGCCCCTGCTGGCGGCCGGACCCGTCGTCGCCGTCATATTCGCGACCTGCTACTTTTATTTCAAGCAGTCGGAAGAACGCGCGAAATCGACCGAGCGCATCGGCAAGCTGCATCTGGCGACGGTCGAGGCGCTCGCCACCGCTATCGACGCAAAAGACACCATTACCCACGATCACGTTTATCGAGTTCAGGTGTACGCCTGCGGGCTCGGGCGCTACTTCGGACTGAACGAAGCCGAGATAGAAGCCCTCAAGGCCGGAGCGCTTCTGCACGATGTCGGCAAGATAGCCGTCCCCGATTACATACTCAACAAGCCCGGAAAGCTCACGGCCGCCGAATTCGAGAAGATGAAGATACATACCATCGTGGGCGCGCAGATCCTTGAGCGGGTCGGGTTTCCCTACCCCGTCGTTCCGATAGTCCGCCACCACCACGAGCGATGGGACGGGCGCGGTTATCCCGACGGCCTGAGGGGCGAGCAGATTCCGATGACCGCTCGCATCCTCACCGTAACCGATTGCTTCGATGCCGTGCGTGAGGACCGTCAGTACCGAAAAGGAATGACTCGCGAAGAGGCGTGCCAGCTCTTACGAGACGGGGTCGGCAAGCAGTTCGATCCGGCGGTCGTTGAAGCCTTCCTGGCGAACCTGCCGAAATACGAGGCGGAGATCGTCGCGCACAAGGAGAGCCAGCAGCCGCTCCTTTCTCCGACGACTCAGGCCGGGCTGTCAGAAGGCGGGCGCGACGCGGTTCCCGCGGCCGGGCTTGCACAGTCCACGGTCGAATCGCCCGATTACATCAAGCAGATCAGCGCGGCCCATGCCGAAGTAGCGACTCTTTACGAGATGGCGCAGAATTCCGGCGCGAGCCTCAATGTGAAGGACGCGGTGGCGCTCACCGTCACTCATATCAAGAGGATGATCCCGTTTACGACCTGCGCGTTCTACCTGCGCCAGGATGATGATTCGGCCGTCGCAGCCTACGTTTTCGGGCAAAATGCCGAGCGAATGCGCGGGTCGGGTCTCGCGCCGGGGCGTGGCATAGTCGGATGGGTAATCATTAACGGGCAGCCCATGCACAACACCGACCCGATGCTCGATCTCAACGACTTTCCCGGAGCCGCCGAGGCGGGCTATAGAGCGGCGGCCGTCTACCCGCTGAACGACGGCGACAAGACCCTGGGCGCGCTCGCCGTTTACTCGAATGAGCTTGACGCCTACGGCAGCAACCACCTGCACCTGCTGGAATCGATGGCGCGGTTCGCTTCCACTTCGCTCCAACACGCGATCCTTTACGAACAAACCAAGGTCAATGCCCAGGTCGATGCGCTGACGGGCATGCCGAACGGGCGAGCGTTATACGAGCACGCCGAGGAAGAGATAACCAGGGCGCAAGAGGAAGGCACGCCCCTGCAAGTGCTTTCGCTCAATATAACAGGCATGCGCGCTGTCAATTACGCTTACGGCTACCAGGCCGGCGACAGGTTACTGGCGGAGGTAGCGAGCCGCCTGCGCCAGATAATCAACGAGCCGAACGTAATAAGCCGCCTCGCCGGAAGCGAGTTCGTCTGCCTGTTGAGAGGCTACAGCCGAGACCAGGCCATCGGCCTCGGTAAACGCGCGCAGGCAGAGATCAGCAACTTCGCGCTCAAAGTAAAAGGCGATGAGTTTGCTCGCGTAGGGCTGCACCTCGGCGTCGTCGAATATCCGCTCAACGGCCAGACCGTCGACGAGTTATTGCACTCGGCGGTAGTCGCGGCTCGCCCCAACCAACCCACGCGCAAGCATATTGAGCTGCTGGCCGATCCTTATGAACTGCATTCGGTCCCCTCCCTTCGATCAGAAGAAAGCGAGTCCGAACCACTGGCGGTAAACGGCTAGCCCCCGTCGCGATCGACCGGGCCATCACCTTTCAGCCATCCAGACCCCGGCCCGGCATTCTCGGAATTCCGGCATTTCGAGGCTTAACCTTCGCCTTAACCCCTGCTTAGCATCGAGCGACAGTGACTCGTCCGCGCCGTATACGGCGCGGAAGATCGGTACGCCTTCGACGCATTCTCGCCGCAACACACCCACTTACCGTCAATGATTAAGCTAAAAAGCGCCCGTCATTGTATTTTTCTCCGCTTCGATAGCTCTCTTGTTATGGCGAACCCTACGGGGAGTCGCTCGAGAGTCGAAATTATCGGTTTATTAAGAAGGGACCCCTTATACAGGAGTGAGCCTTTACAAATGTGGAGAACAACCATCATGAAGAAAACTCGAACAATAGACAGATGGGTATTGACCGTTGCGCTGGCACTGATGGTTTTGCCCCTATGGGGGCTTCATTCGTTCTTATCGTCCCCGCAAGGAGTGAGAGCGGACAGTGTCGAGGATGCAACGCAGTTGTCTCGGATAGCCGGGCAGCTATCACGGGAAGTCGGAAAATTAGAGAAGAAAGGCGGCTTCGAGCTTGCGGCACACGTGCTGTCGGTGCATAGCAAGATTCCCGCCTACGAGCTGCTCGCTCGCGGCGTGAAGCTGAAAGACTTGAGCGCACCCGCGATGGCGGCAAGGATCACAGGCCAGAATCTCGACTACGTGAGCGGGTACATGGCTTCGGGCTCCTCGCTCGAACAAGTGATAGCTACCTCTAAAGCTGACAGGCAAGAGGCGGCACATCTGCTGGCATCGGCCGTAGTCGGAATGAAGTACAACCGCAAGAACGTCCAGTATCTGGCCTTGGACTCGGACCGCGACGGGTTGCCTAACGCGACTGACCCGGACGTTGACAATGATAAGTTGTCGGCTCAAGAGGATCAGGACATCGACGGCGACGGCCTGTTGAACTCGGCGGATCAAGACATCGACGGCGACGGGATGCTTAACGGCCGCGATGACGATTCCGACGGAGACGGTATCGCCAACTATGACGACGGCGACATAGACGCCGACCGCCTACTCAATGAAGCCGACGACGATAGAGATGGGGACGGGATCCCCAATACCAGCGACGGAGATTCCGATGGCGACGGCATCGACGATAGAGACGTCACGCTCCAGAGCCATGGAAGCGACGACGGTGATGACGACGACAACGGAAACGGCAACGGAAACGGCAATGGAAATGGGAACGCCAACGGAAACGCCAACGGAAATGGCGACGACGATGACGATGACGATGAGGATGACGACAATGGCAATGCCAATGGAAACGCCAACGGTAATGCCAACGGCAATACCAATTCCAACGGGAACGGGAACTCCAAGGGTAAAGGCAAGGGTAACGGGAACGGGAACACGAACGGCAATGGAAACGACGACGGCAATGCTAACGGGAACAGCAATGGCAATGCTAATGGAAACGGGAACGGTAATACGAACGGCAACGGGAATGGAAATGGAAATGGAAATGCGAACGGGAACGCGAACGGCAACGGCAACACCGGTACCGCCGCGAGTTTCAAAGGCTTCGTAGAGGTAATTCCTTCTCAGGTGGTCGGCACGTGGAGGATTGGCGGCCGCGGGGTTGTCGTCACTCAGTCCACGATCGTAGGAAACAACGTCCGTCTCGGAGTGAAGGTGAAGGTCATAGGCTTCGTCCGCTCCGACGGCGCCATCCAGGCTACCAGGATCAAAAAGAAAGGCAGCTAGTAATCGAGCGGAGGCACGGCTCTGAGGGATGGTTGACCATCCCTCAGGCTCTCTCGACAAGGGCCGGCAGAGGGAGAAGAGAGATTACCAATGACTGAATCCAAGGTTCTGAATCAGGAAATGAGAGCGCAGGGGCTGGGCCAGGTGCGAGTCGACTGGTTAGCGCACGCGGCCATAGCGTTGGTCTTTTCAGGCGCGCTGCTGGCCTACATTCAGTTCGCCGGGCCGAACATCGTAGACTACGACGGCTACTATCACATCAAGACGGCCTACCTGATTCGCGAGCACGGCTTGCCGCTCGATTTTCCCTGGCTGAAGTTCACGATTCTGGACGAAGCGCACTACACCGATCATCACATGCTCCTGCACGTCTTTCAGATGCCTTTTACTTACCTGGGCGACCTCCGGCTGGCATCCAAAATCTCCTCGATAGCTCTGGCCGCCATAGCCTTCACGATCTTTTATATGGTCCTTCGGCGGTATGAGGTCGAGCATCCCTTGCTATGGCTCATCATATTATTTGCCTCGTCGAGCCCGTTTCTCTATCGCATGAGCATGGCTCGCGGTCAGAGTCTCAGCCTGGCGCTTCAGCTTATAGCTTTTCACTTGATAATGAAGCGCGACTCCAGGGGGCTGGCAATACTTACAATCATTTTCGTCTGGTCATACAACGCCTTCCCTCTTATGGTTCCACTCGTTTTCTTCGGAGTGCTGGTCCATTTCATAAGCGATAAGAGGATCGAGTATAAGCTGGCGCTCGCGGTCGGCGCGGGCGTAATCGCCGGGCACGTCGTCAATCCCTACTTTCCCAGGAACGTAGCTTTTATATGGAATCACATAATTCCGAAGCTATTCGCATCAGAGTACCGAACGACTGTGGGCACGGAATGGTATCCCTTCAACTCGTGGGCCCTGGTGACGATGTCTCTCGTCGCGATCCTCTGCTATCTGGGCGGAATTCTCCTGACGGATCGCTCTGAATGGAAGCGAGACAAACCTCGACTCTTCTGGTTTCTGGTCTCGTCGATGTACATGGTTCTCCTGCTCAAATCACGCCGCTTCGTCGAGTACTTCCCGCCTTCAGCCGTGATGTTCTTCGCGTTTGCATCTCGCGAGCGTTTGAAGAATCTCGACTGGACCCTCGTCGCGGGTAAAAAGGTGCGGACGGCTGGATTGATCGTGATGAGCCTCGCATTCTGGTTTGCCACGTATTCGACGATTCAAGCCGCCAGGAGAGACATCAAGAATGAGCCCGCGACCGGCGCCTACAGGGGCGGCGCGGAGTGGCTGGCCGCGAACACTCCGGCAGGCTCCGCGGTATTTCATACGGACTGGGATGACTTCCCGAAGCTGTTCTTCTACAACACTCACAACACATACATTCTCGGACTCGATCCCGATTTCATGCGCTTGAAAAACGAGCCCCTGTATCTCACGTACGAAGACGTGACCCGGGGAAGAGTTCCGGATATGGAAGACATAATTCTTAACGAGTTCGGTGGCGAATATGTCTTCACCGATAACGACCATCGCGAGTTCATCAACATAGCGAACCAGAGCCCACGCATGCAGAAGGTATTTTCGGATCGCCACACGACCGTCTACCGGATACTCGAGAGGGCTCCACAAACACCAGGGCAGCCTTAATAAATGGAGTCGGAGGTAATTATGTCAAGTCTTTCAATCGTTCTTCCCGCTTACAATGAAGAGACCAACGTCGAGGCCGCGGTGAATGAGGTTTCGATGGTAGCTCGAGGGATGCGCATAGAGCACGAGATCATCCTGGTCAACGACGGCAGCACCGACCGCACGGGTGAGGTCGGCCGCGAGCTTGCCCTTAGGATTCCGAACCTGAGGATTGTCGAGCACTTTCCGAATCGAGGGTACGGTGGAGCGTTGAAAGCCGGGTTCGCCGCCGCCTCCAAAGAGTTGATCGCGTTCTTTCCGGCCGACAAACAGTTCGTCTTCACGGAGGTGGAGCTGCTTCTGAAGCGAATTGGCGAAGCGGACATAGTCTGCGGCTACCGGGCCAACCGGCGCGATAATGTCATACGCAAGCTCAACGCCTTCGGCTGGAAGATGGTTGTGAGAATGCTCCTGGGTAATCTCTGTCGCGACGTCGACTGCGGATTCAAGCTCTTTCGCCGCAGGGTACTCGCTCACGTGAACATGGTTTCAGACGGCGCGATGGTCGACACGGAGTTGCTCGCCGGGGCGAGAGCCCGGGGATTCAAAATAGTCGAAGAACCTCTGACGCACCTTCCGCGCACCTCGGGAGAGGCTACGGGAGCCAATCTCAGGGTAATCGTCAATGCGTTCCGCGATCTGGTGCGGTTCAGGTGGCGCCTGAGCGGCGAGCTTCACCAGGAAAAACTGGCATACCAGGAGAGATTGGTGGTTCGCTTTTGACTTCGCAGGTCGGGGACGCGGCTATCGCTCTCGCAGGACTTTACCCGCGAGAGCGATAGCCGCGAGAAAGAGCCCGAGATTTCTCTCCCCTCCCCGGATTCCGGCTCGTTAATCTTAAATTGCGCGGAGCCTCATTACCGGAATCGAACCATCCTGTTGTTAAGCGGTAATTCCAAAACATGCCGGCGCGCCTGCCCAACCACTTTGAAGGAATCGAAGACAAAGGGCATGCCTTCGCTGCCGTTCAGGGAGTTTGCGTTACCGATGTGGAAATGAAGATGCGGACCCACCGTATTGCCGGAATTTCCAAGCAGCGCGATCACCTGCCCTCTTCTGACTTTATCGCCTACCTTTACGCGTATGCTGCCTGGTTGAAGATGAGCATAGAAGGCGTAGAGGCTTTTACCTAAATAGATGCCTATCCAGTTACCGGCAATGGTCTCGTGTGTAATGGGTACAGCGGGCTTTATCTCTCCCGATGCCTGGGGAACATTTTCAGGCAATCCATCCTTGACCGAAGCGATGACCCCATCGGTCACGGCGAGCACTTCGGCGCCATAACCGTAGAACATGCTGTTTGTGATCTCATCCGGAAAGGGGCTTGGCAAGACGTTGCCGCCCGCGTCGACTTTCTTGAAATCGATCGCGAAACGCTGGGCGATTCTCACCTTTCCATCGACGAGAGTCAAATACTGATGATCGGTATTGTAGGCCGGGCCATTGCCGCATACCCACGGTCCGTCGCGCAACGGCGGACCTATAATTATGGGCTTGTCCTTACCGACGCTCACTTTGAAGTTATCCAAAGTCATGTCGCCGCCTCTGCCCGACACGGAATCGCGGAGCACGTTAATGAGCGGGTTCGACTCGAAGACGAAACGGTGCCTCAGCACGGACGGAATCAAGCCCGGTGTGTCGACTTTGAGCCAGAAGAAAAGTACGCCGGTCCGACCGCTGTCAATCTGGCGCGGATAGATCCTGTTCGGCATCTGTGACCTTGGCGGGGTTGGGATCAGGGACCTGAATCGATAGAAATCCGAAAGTTCTTTGTCTTCGTAGCGGGCTAAGATGCGGCCTGATCCCTCACCCATGACTTCTACGCTTTTCAGCATCAAGTGGGAAAAGCTCCAATTGGTCAAGAACAGGTGATAAGAGATATTCCATTTGCCGTCATCGCCTTTGACGGCTATCGGTTGAACGGGAGCTTCTATATTGACAGGTATGTCGAGATAGCTTCTTGCCTGTTGCGCCGCCCCGCCCTGCGCTTGTGCCTGGACTCGCCGGCTCTTTATAGGTAGAGCGGACACGATCGATAAGAGCGCCATTGCCAGGAGTAACCGCGAAGGACGTTTCATCTCAATTCACCCCGTCATTTCGATATTGATAAACAATAGCGGGGAGCGACGCTCATCGGCGGAAACCTGCGAGATCCGCTTCGCGGCCTCCGGTGGAAGGAGTCGTCATACCGCTTCCCTAGCCGAGCCTCTCCGCCTGGTTTTATACCTCTCCAGTACAAGGTATGCCATGCCGGTCGCAACCATCAATAGCATTATAGCTATCGAGTTCGGGTAGGCGGGATGCCCGGCAAGAGCTACAATGCCCCCCGCGTACCACAGCCCGCTCACTGAGAAGGCCGCGAAATTCGCCCCCGCGTGTACCCCGGACGTGAACCAGACGTTGCCTGTGAGCAGGCGGGCTCCGGGAACTCGGGCAAGGCGCGGAGCTGAATTGAATCCCGCCATTCTCTCCCGCGGACCACTCTCTTGTTGACATCCGACAACAGAACGATTAGTCTCTGTTGTCGGATGTCGAAAGGAGAGAGATGAAAAGCACTAAGAGTACGAAGATGGACTTGTTACAGGGGACGCTCGACCTGCTGGTGCTGAAAACGCTCCAGACGGGGCCGACTCACGGCTGGGACATAGCCCAGCGCATTCAGCAGGTCTCCCAGGACATCCTGCGTATCGGGCAGGGATCGCTCTACCCGGCTCTCTACCGATTGGAGGCGCAGGGCTGGATAAAATCCGAATGGGACACCTCCGAAAACAATCGCCGGGCCAAGTTTTACAAATTGACCGCGGCCGGGCGAAGGCAACTGGCGGCGGAAACCGAAGCATGGGAACGCTTCTCCGGGGCGGTCGCGATGATCCTGAAGACCACCTGAGCGAAAGGAGGCTATGATGTTGAACGGGCTTTGGATGCGCGTGCGCGCATTGTTTCGCAAGGACGAGATGGAATCCGACATGGACGAAGAGCTGCGTTTTCACCTTGAGAAAGATATCGAGCAGAACCGCGCGGCCGGGATGAGCAAAGAGGAAGCGCGGATGGCGGCGCTGCGAAATTTCGGAGGAGTCGAGCAGGTCAAGGAGCAGGCGCGAGACATTCGCGGGGTCCGGCTGCTCGAAGATTCGTGGCAGGATTTGCGTTATGCCGTGCGAATGATGCGTAAAGCGCCGGCCTTCACCGCCGTCGCCGTGCTGTCGCTGGCACTGGGCATCGGCGCGAATACGGCTCTCTTCAGCCTGGTCGATTCGGTATTACTGAAAACGCTGCCGGTCAAAGAGCCGGACCGGCTGGTGCTCTT
>DATLMR010000308.1:0-20323 GCA_035537555.1 Blastocatellia bacterium | reverse complement strand
AAGCTCAGGCTGGCAGTAGTAACGGCGCGGAGTCTTCGACCCCTCCGGGACGTGACTGAACCGGACGCAGCCCGCCTGCTTGCGCTCGGCCAGGGCGGTCGAAGTGAAGATGACTTCGGAGGCCAGCCGCAGCTCTTTTACGTGGACCTTGCCGAAGACCGTCGAGCGCTCGATAGTGGCCGGAGGCCCGGGCCGGTCGCCCGCGTCGTCGCCTGCTATCGCGGGCCTCGCCGGCTCTGAAGCGCCTTTGCCCACGGGCGCGTCGATTATGCTGTCGCGAATGATCAGGCCCTCGCACGCGGCGGGAAGCCTTAGCGGGCCGGAGATGCTTCTATCGATTGTCACGACAAGCTCCGACAGGTCGTCGCCCGCGACCGCGAGGCTCGCCTCGTACGGATGAGGGGCGAGACCGTCCTCGTCGAGCGAGATGCCGGGCACGAGCGTGCAATCGGCAATCGAAAGCTCAAGCTTGCCCCGCGCCTCTATCGCCCCTTCGATGAGCAGGCCGCCGAGAACGAGCGAGGCGGTATCGGCAACCGTCGCGGGCGCCTCCGGCCCCGTGATCTTCAGCTTACCTGTGAGCCTCAGATGCGGCCTGTGCCCGCTCGCCGCCTCGATGACGAGCCGCCCTTTGTTCGGAAGCTCGACGGCGAGCGAAGGCTCCGAATAGGTCCAGTCGTCTTCGATGCGAATGACGGCATCAGGCTTTCCCAGGTTCTCCCATTCCTGCAACGCGCCCGCGAGAGTATCGACGGCGGTTCCCTGCCTCGCCGCGATCACGGCCGTTTCCGGACCGGCCTCGGCCAGGACCCTTCTGCGATCATACGGGCCGCCGCCGATGTCCGCGCTGAAGCCGTAGTTGTAATCGACCGATACGGCTTCAGGCTCTTCGCCCGCGGCGAAGGCCAGGCGTCCGAGCTCGACATCGACCGCGACCTTGCCCGGCGGGGGGCGGTCCCACGCGCCGAGGTTCTTGCACATAACGTCGAGAGGCGGCACCACGGCCCCGTCCTTCACGATCCGGAAGCTGCGCTCCGGGCCGTAGTAATCGCTGTTGGCAGGGCGGTCGAGCGGCCCGGCCGATTCATAGAGCTCCCGGTATCGCTTCAAGTCGAGATAGAGAGCGAGAGGCCGGATAGCGGCAGGCACGAGCAGCTCCGGGTCCGACCCGGCTTCTCCGATCGCGGTGAACAGGGGCGCGGGATTGCCGAGGGGGCTGAAGTGATAGCCGTACTCGTGAGGCGCGGCGGCCCGGCGCGGCTTCACTCCGCGGAGGGGGTAGCTCTGCAGACGCCACAGGAAAAGGCCGACGTTCGGGATATTGTGCCTGCCTCTCCTGCTCGCGATGTGGCGCACGTCCGCCGTGTGCGCCGCCTGGTCGAAGGCCCCGTCGAGCAGGTTCAATCGATTCGTGTCTCGAAGATCGGGCGTGCGATGATTGCCGGGTCGAATGTGATTCAGGTATTGAGTGGTCGCGAGGAGCTGGAAGAACTCGACCGCGCGCGCGGGCCATCCCGTCACGTCGCGCGCGAGCCTTTCGAGCACCGCGACCGTCCCTTTGCTGCGCCGGTAAGAGAGCGTGTTTGCGACGAAAGCGCGCTGGCTGAACCCCGTTCCGCTTACCGGGTACAACCCGCGAACGCCGAGCAGGTCTCCGATGTAAGGCACCACCCATTCGTCGCAGGTTTCCACGAAGATATTTTCGTAGAGCCCGCCTATGTCCGATTCGATCAGCCGCAGCTCGCGCTCGATGACGGAGAGCAGAGCGCGCAAGGGCTCGCCCTGCTCCACGTCGCGCAGCCTGTAGATCGAAGGCAGCAGGTTATAGAGCCGGTCGGAGGCTGACTCGCTCATTGCTTCACCTCGCTCACCTTCACGCCGAGCGGGTTTATCAGCAGCAGCTCGCCGGGGAGGATCTCGTTGTTCTGCTCGTGCGCCGTCGCGGCCGTAAGTATCCGGCCCGGCGAATCGCTCGGACCGGGCGCTTCGCCCGACAGGTTGAGCGCGTCGAGGTCGCACGCGATCACGCCCCGGACTCTCTGGATGACCGTCGTCACCTCGGCCGCCGATACCGCCTGCCCGAAGGCGCGGCGCGCGAAGGCGAAAGCCCGGAGCAGGGCGGCTTCGACCTCCGCGCGCACGCGGGAGGCTTCGTGGCGCGCGTCGATTATCACGTTCGCCGCCACGTCGAACGTCAGCAGCCTGAAGCTGTCCACGCGCACCTGCCGCGACGGGTCGCGAAACGCGTCCATCGATTTGAGCAGGTTGACGTAGAGGTTCGATCCCTTATCCACGGGCTTGCCGCTGCTCGCGGCGATGGTGATATGCACGAGGCGGCTCTCTCCGTTCCAGAGCGCCACGGCCTGGGCCTTGCCTATTCCTGCAAACGAGCGCGTGAAGTCCTCGTAGTCTTGAAGCGAGACCATCCGGTCGAGAGTGAGCACGGTGAGCGGCGCATTCTCGCGGGCGTCTTCGAGCCTTTGGGGCGCGGCCGCGCCGCTCGCCGGCAGAGGGTTGGTGACGCCTCGAATGCCGAGCGGCCGCGTTTGCAGCAGCGTGAGGCTGCCCGCTTCAACCTCGCCCTCCGGCCCCGTGCCCGTGCGGTAGCTCGCGACAACGTTCTCTGCGCCCGAGGGCAGGCGCGCGCCCCGCTCGCCGTCGCCGAAGATGACCGAAGCCTTCCCCTCGTCGTCGATGCGGACGGCGTAGCCCTGGCTGCGCGAGTCGAGGCCGTAAAGCGAGGGCGCCACGTCCCAGAGGACGTCGCTCACGCGCACGGCCAGCTCGGCGCTCGCGCCCGAAGGGGAGAGCGCGGGAACGTGTGTGAGCGGAGGGCGCTTCAGTACGAAGCGCTGGTTCGGCTCCGCGTTGTTGCCGCTCCCGAGTATCTCGCGCACGGTCTCGCCGTGCGTCGCGGGCGCGACGTTGGCATTCAGCTTCACCGTCTCGCGCCTGTAGGGGTGCTCCAGGCCGGACCTGAACGTAAGCTCCGTGTAGCCCGCGAAGTGATTGACGGCGTTCACGACGAGGGCCTCGCTGTTCGTGACTCCCGGCGCGTCCGCGCGCTCTCCCGTTAAAATGACGGCCTGCCCGGCCCGCAGGCCGAGCATCAGCCTGTCGAGTAATATCTTGGCCTCGCCCGCGGCCAGAGGGTCCAGAAACGGCAGGGCGGATAATTCGAGCTGCTCGCTCCGCACGAAGGCGGTCGTGTCGCGTACGAGAAAATTAGGGCTCTTGCTCGGAATATTGTCCTTGAGGTTTTGATTGTCGTGGGTGGCCAGAACGAGGCCCGTGGCCTTGCCCGTGATCGCGAATTTCGCGAGAGACTTCTCGCCGACGCTCTTTATCCTGAAGACCTCCCCCTGGCCGCTCGATCGCTCGAAAAAGGCCCAGCTTTCGGAAAGAATTCCGGGTATGGATCGCTCCAGGTAGGCGTCGGCCTCGGAGTAGTAATCGAGCGGATCGCTCGACGGGTCTATCCATATCTCCCAGCCGGCGTCCCAGTTGTGCCCGGGGTAGATCACGTTGCTGTTGGCGTCTTTCGGCAGGCTCTGATAGACGGGCGCGTTGTGGCCGAAGAAGCCCGAGCGCTCGCGCAGGGCGAATACCTTAACGTCCCCGGCAACCTCGCGGCTCTCCCGCATGCGTTCCAGGTGGTCGAGCAGGTCGCCGGCGTCCCAGTTGTTGATGCTCAGAAAAACGTTCAGGTCGCGGTCGGTCCATCTCCTGGCGATGATGTGATTCTCGATCGTCGAGTCTTTAAGCTCGACGTTCGTCTCGATCGTTCCAGGGTCCAGCCAGTAAGGCGTCTCGTAGGGCAGTACGGAGATCGGGGGAGGAGTGAAGAGCACGAGCGTCGAGAGCTGGTCGGCCGCCACCTCCACTTTTCTCACGGTCTGCACCGCGACATCGTTATCGAAGGTGCCCCCTTTGACTATCAGCACGCGATCACCCTGATTGAGGTTCGCCGCCGCGCCCTTCAGAAAGATATAAGGCACGTCGCCCTGCAAGAGCTGGGGTTGAGTCAGGCGCGGGCGAATCGCTCCCCATTCGGCCCGCGCGGTTATCTCTTCAGACGTCTCGAAGGTCTGGGGCAGCTTTCCCTGCGGGGGGACGCTCTGCACCCTCGCGCCTTTCGGGACGACCGAGGTCTTCGGAGCGCCCGGAAGGTCTTCGAGCGTGAAGGCCAGGAAGGTCGAGGCCGAGACGCCGGGGTTCAGCTCGTAGCCTATCGCCCGCGCCAGCTCCAGTATCGAGCGGCGCTCGGAGGAGGTGCGAAGGTAGACCTCGTTCGCGATTCGCTCCTGGTAGAAGGCCAGCACGTCGGCGACGGTTGCCGCCGCGTCGAGCAGAGAGATCGAAGGGTCATCGAGGGCGCGGGTGGCTAACCGGTCGAGCGGGCGAGCGCCCGCGTGCTGCCCGTCAGGAATGATCGCGCCGCCGAGGCCCGCGACCATCCTTCGGAAGAAGGTCGCGTGCGTGCCGATTCGATAAGCCAGGGCCGGAAGGCCGGGGCGATTGTAGATCGCAGGCTCCACGTGCTCCCCGTCGCAACAGCCGCACGCATCCAGCCGGGTATTGTCAGACGGCTGACCCTCTTTCATCAGAGACCACCCTCCATAAGAAACTCGATGCGCCCGTTTTCAGGCAGGCTCGGATCGTTGTCGAGCCGCGCGATCTCCAGGCGGCCGAAGGCGATCCGCCCCTGCGCGTACTCGCCGCGCGAGGGCTGGCCCCATCGCCGGAAGCGATTGGGCCTGGACGGAACATCTTCCGCGTCCACCCAGAGCACCCCCGGCACCTGCATCGCGGCCGCGATCATCCGGCTGAGGTAGAGCGGCTGGCCGAACGTGAAATTATCGGGATGGAAGAAGCCGCGCCCGCCGCCGGGCAGGTCGCGGTTGCTGAAGAGCCTTAGCAGGTCGGCTTTGACCTGGCTCCTGAAATGCCCCGGAGCGACGCAGACGCCGAAGGCTATGTCGAGCGGCACGAAGCGCGGGCCGTCGATCTCAAGGTCCTCGCCGGCCATGCGGAAACGCTCCAAAAAGGCTCCCAGAGCCGATTTGAAGTACGCATCGACGGGCCTCCCGCCCCCGCGGTCCACCGTGATGAATACCGTGTGCCAGCTTCCGGTCCAGCGGAGAGTCGCCACGGCCTTCTGCACGTCCGGGTGCCGCTCGGCGACCTCCGCATAATCGGCTTCCGTGACGGCGCGCTCCTGAGTGCGAAAGGCCTGCGGCGCGTAGAGGCGCACCTGCTCTACGGACTCCGGGCTCTTGCCGCCCGACGCGGGCAGAGGATTGCGCACCCTCTTGACGCCCGACCCCGCGAGCGCGACGCGCAAGATCGAGTCTCTCCCGACATTGCCCTCCGGCCCGTTGCCCGTCCGGTACTGCGCGATGAAGTCTGATCCCGCCCCGGGCCTCGCCCCGTGCGTGCCGTCTCCGAATCGCACGTGCGCCCGCCCGTTGTTGTCCGTTTCGAGCGCGAAATGGCGGTCGAACCTGTCGCTGCCGAGCAGGTCGTGACGAGGCCGCCAGGGCCTGCTTCCGTCGCCGTTCTCGATCAGCCTCGCGACCGGCAGCGCGTCCCGCATGTGCCATTGCATGGCGGACGAAGCGGGCGCGGACGCCTCGAAGGGCGCGGGCTCCTTTTCGCCGTCGAGCACGATTCGACCGTAGCCGTCGCGCGCGCGGCCCTGCTGCGTGACCGGCCCCGCTCTCAAGACCGGCCCGCCGGCCGTCTCCTCCCCAAGGGCTTCGAGCCGCTCGAAGATCGTGAGCCCGTGGTCCGCGAGCGCCACGTTGCCGCGCGCGATGCTCGTGTCTTCCACGTATTCGTCGCCCGTCTCGCGGGCGATCCTCGCGGAGAGGCAGAGAGGGAAGCCGAGCGCATCGCCCACGCCCCATTCGATTTCCATCACCTGCTCGCCCGTGAGCGGGTCCGTGAGGGGAGTATCGGCCGCGCTCCTGTCGATCACGCGGGTGAGGCGAACGGCCTGGCGATGGGCGGGGTCCGCGTCAGGCCCCTGCCCCGTGGCCGGGCTTATCACCTCCTCGAAGATCAGGCAATCGCCCGCTTCCAGGTCGAGCGCGGGAGAGTTGCGCAAAGTCGCGCGGGTCGCGCCGCGCGGCAGGCAGCATTCCGCGTCGCCCCACGTGTAAAACCTGATCTCGTCGTGCGCGCTTCGGAGGGTGACGGCGTGCAATGTCTCGAACACGACCGGCTTTTCATCGTGCGCGGCTTCGAGGATGCCCGCGAGCTTTGCGGGATCGATCTGCACATCTTCCGATTCCTCGCGGGAGCCGCGAGTGAGCAGGGGCGTGCCCGGCTGAAGGACCAGGCCGTCGGCGCCCCCCTCGACTTCGAACGTGACCCACGCCCGCGCGTTCGAGCCGTCGTGCATTCTGTAATCGAGCAGGCGGGCGTGCCTTCGCACCGATACCCTCTGGCGCGCCGTGCCGAGATAACTTTCCGTCGCCACCGCATCCTGGTAGTAGCTGAGGTGGTCCGCGACGTAGGCGACGGCTTCGACGAGCGCGATGCCGATATCCGACGGGTTGCGCTCTTTCCATTCGGGCATGGTCGTGGCCATGCGGTCGAGCATCAGGCGGCGAAAGCTTCCGTAATCTTTAGCCAGGTAGTCGATCAGCGGCTCGTCGAGCCTTTCGGGCGGGCACTCGTCGGCGGGCCTGCAATCGAACTCGCTCGGGCATTCGACCTTGAAGGAAAACTCGACCGACGATAGCCGCGGGTCGAATCCCGCGGGCGGTATGTCGCTGTCGGGCGACGAGACGAGGCGCAGGGTGTAGATCGAAAAATCGCCCGGCTCGTTCACCGCGAGCGTGACGGTGTCGTTCGAGGAGACGGCCGAAAGGACCCGCACGCCCCGGGTCCGCACGCCGCCCTCTATGCGAAAGTTCTTCTCGTCGAGATCGGCCGCGGGCGGAGGCGGCGCCCCGTCCGGCTGACCCGGGACAGGGTGAATGAAGCGCAGCGAAAGCGTCATCTGGTCGGCCGATGCGACCTCAAGATAATCTATGCCGTTTAGAACGGGTCTGCCGTCCGCGCCCTTGGTCACGCGGACCGCGTCCTGCCTGTTCCTGTTTTTGCAACGATACTGTGTCTCCATTTCAAACCCCGCGCGAGAACTCCGCAACCTGTCGCTGCTCCGTGCGGCGAATCACGTACTGTACCTGGACGCGAAGCGAAGAGTCTTCGCTCTCGACGTTGACCGCCTCGATCTCTATCAGCTCGCCCAGCCATTGTTGCAGGGCGCCTTGAACCAGGAACTGGGTCGCGGCGGCAAGCTCGTCGCTGTTAGGCGCGAAGACGAGCTGCATCAGGCCGCTCCCGAAACCAGGACGGTTCACGCGCTCGCCGGGCGCGGTGAATAGCACCTGCTCGATCATGTCGCGTATGTGGTCTTCGTAGCTTGCGCTCGCCGTGCGCCTGCTCCCGTCCAGGCGGTACGGATAATCGATATGAGTCATGTCGCTATCACCCTCGGCTGCGTCGATACGACGACCGGAGGCCCCTGCGGAGCCATGTCGGCGGCCAGAGAGAGGCCCACGCTCGTCTGCAATATGGCGGGCTGGCCGTTGATCAGGACTCGCGTGGCCGGAACGAGCCATTGCACCTTGACGCAAGGGTGCGGGGCCCCCGACACGTTGAACGCGCACCCCGCGACCAGGAACGTGTCAGAGATAGTTGCCACCGGCATTCCGCTCACAAGCACCCGCGCGTTGGTCGAGATCGTCGTGACCGGGCCTCCGTGCGGGCATATGGCCGAAGCTCCTACGTGAAATAATGGACCGGGCATAGCTTCCCTCCTCGCCTGTCTTTCAAGGCCTGTCTTTCAAGTGACCACGATCGCGCCCTGGTTGATCGTGACGGTAGGCCCGACCATGACTATGGACGCGCCCTTGCCGTTCTGAATGTATATCCCCGTATCGTTGACGATGATCGACGCGCCGGTCGTGCTCTTCATCATGATGCCGCCCGTGGGGCCGGGCAGGTCGCTTATCACGATGCCGTTCTGTAGGGGCGTTTGATAGACGAGGCCGGGCACGGCGGGCGGTATGGCGTGCGAGAGCGCGGGCACTTCGGCCGTCGAGCCCCAGTAACACCCGACCCAGATCGGGAAGTCGGGATCGCCCTGCTCGAACTCGACCCAGACGCCCGAGCCCGGAATGGGAACCGTGAAGACGCCGTTCTGTATCCCCGCCACCGGGAAGCACGGCATCGCCCAGCTCGTCAGCATCACGTTGGAGACATCCGGGACCATCACCTGGATTCGGGCCATCTGCATCGGGTCGACGTTGTTGACCACCGTCCCGCGATACTTGCCGTAAAATCTACTCCTGGATCTCACTTCCTCGTTCATGCCGGCACCTTCGGGAGAGTTGATATGAGGCCGTTTCGGCCGAGCGCGAAGCTCTGCTTGTATTCGCCGCGCTTGATGTCATGCGTGACGTTCTTGACGTAATAGAGGCCGTCGAAGGCCAGGCCCGCGCCTCGCACTCCGATGAGCCGGCGCGGCTTCAGCACGCGCCCGTAGCGGAGCACGTCGAGCGAGCCGCTTGCCGACACCGCGTCTGAGGTCCTGGCCGCTTTCGCCAGGCCGATGAGCGCCGCGCGTATCGGCGAGAGCTTGGCCGCTCCGCGAATCACTTCGATATCCTTAGGGAGCGGAGGCACCGCGCCCAGAGGCGGGTTGAGCGGCGTGATGTCCGGGATCGGGATCGGGATCGGGACTTTCGTGGCCTGATTCTGAATGATGACTATGGGGAGCTTTTTGGATTCCGAGTCATACGTGAAGCTCAAAGACTCGACGTTCGTATGCGTGTCCATATTGATGTTGAGCGCGGGCTGGGGCACTCCGACCTTGATCTCCGGCCCCCAGTAGGCGACGCTCGATCCCGGCGCGGGGCCGGGGTCCACGTAGAAGACATAGCCCACCTCTTCGGCGAGCCGCTTCACGTACTCAAGATCGGTCCCCTGATGCCTTGGAATGCTCTCGGTCGGGATGGGCACGTCGAGGAGCACGCTCGGCACCACGAAAGGCACGACGCCGAAGAGCGCGTACTTGGCGAGTATCAGGAGCACGCGCGCTTCCGGAGGCATGGCCGGGTACGGGATGCCGTCGAAGTTCAGATAATCCATCACCCGCGTCAGGTCTTCGCCCGTGACCGTCAGCGTCGACTGCCCGCCCTCGCCCCCCGGCGTTATCTGGTGGTTCGTCATCACCCCGTCCATCAGCACCTCCGACGCGCCGTTGACCGTGACGACGATGACTACGCGCACGAGCGGTATGGACGCGCCCGCGCTCAGCATGAATACCGTTTGCAGGGGCGAGCGGGCGCTCACCGAGAAGGTCAATTGAAAGGCGCTCGGCCCGTCGGTCCTGCTCGTGACCTGCACTCCGGTCAATGCGTTCAGGACCTCCTCGGAGACGGGCACGGGCACGGCAGGCCCTATCATCAAAGTCAGGTGTACGCCTTTAGCCATTGGAGCTTCCCGGTATCCCGTCGGGCAGGGTTATGCGAAGCCTCCGGCCGACCGTCTCCGTCAGTTCTCGCGGCTGCATGGCCGAGTTCGCGTCGCACAGGCGCCAGAACAGCTCCGGATCGCCGAGATAATGGGCAGAGATATTGTCGAGGCGGTCGCCCTGAGTAACCGCGTGCTCTTGAAGGAGGGCGAGCCGCTCGGCCGGAGGGACGAATCGGCGGCGCAGATAGACGATAGTGCCGCCGCCCGGGGCCTCCATCCGCGCGGTCTCGATTGCGTGATACCGGCTGTTTGAAGGGAACAGCTCGCTCCTGCCTCTGAGCTGCAAAAGCATCTGCATGGGGTCGGTCATTAAATGCCTCCGATGCCGAGAGCGTTGATGGCCGCGCCCTGGCTCCTGGCGGCCAGGCGCTCTTTAAGCTGGTGATAGGCGATGTAAAGGCTCCCGCCCGCGTGGGAGAAGCCCAGGTCGTTTACGTTAAGCACGCGCATGCCGAGGCTGATCTTCGCGCGAATGGGATTGAGCGAAGGGTCGAATGCCTCTTCGGTTACGGAGAAATCGGTCACCCGCACGGGCAGTATCCGGCTCTTGCTCCAGATGAAGAGGCTCAGGGAGGTCTCTATGGGAAGGATCTCTAGCGTGCCGGACCTGGCCAGCCGGTTATTCTCAAGGAGCCGGTCGCTCGACGGGTAGACGAGCATCTCCAGCGCCGCGAGCTGGGGGTGGACGCCGAGCCGGGCCGCGTCCGCGTTTTGCTCCGGAAATTCGAGCTGGTCCGTCGCGTCGATCTCCGCGTCGAGCTTGAGGGTCTCCACGGGCGGCCCTTTGAGCCGCAGCGCGAGAGAGCGGTCGCCGCCCTCCGCGCCCGCGCTCTGCACTTGCAGGGTGCGAGTAAGAGTGTCGGGATTGTATTGGAGGGCTATCACGCGCTCGACGGCAGAGGTCTCGGGATTTATGAGCACTATGCCGCCTTTGATCAATCTGGGAGAGCCTGGGAATGTGGTCATGGTCCGTGTCCTCTTATTCGCTTTCGTTGATCGGGGCCGCCCGCACCCGCGCCTACGTCTTCTTTGTTACCGGAGACGCGACCGCGGCCGCCCCGATCTTCGTATCGGTGACGTATGCGTGATTGAACGCCCCGCGATCGCTGAAATGGGTCTTCGAAATCTCCACGTGATAACTGATACTCGCGACAATTTTTCTTGTCAGGGGGTCATACGCGTATGTCGAGAAGTCCGCTTTGTAATCGATGGGGAAAGCGTTTTCCGGCATGGGCATGCACCAGCCCGGCGCGTCCGCGACCACCATCTTATCCGTCGTGTATTGCAGCTCGTGAAGCGGAGGGCCGTCGTTGCCATTCTTGGTCCACGGTTTGCCAAAGGCGTTAGCGGTTCGATTCACGACGCGCACGGCCCTCAAATCGTCAGAGCGGCCACGGGCCATATGAAATTGGACCTGATGCACGTTGGCGATCGAGCCTCTGCCCCACGTGTCGTTGAACGGCCCCGGGCTATTGAGGCTCGCCGAGCACGTGAGGTCTTCGGCATAGCCTCCGACCGCGCCCGCCTCGTCGGTCACGAGCTCGACCTTATCTACGACGGGAGTCGTTGACCGGGGATTATTCTCTTCCCCGAGATTTATATCGGCCTGCGGCGCGCCGCCTTTCGATTGCGGCCCGTCCGCCTGAGCGTCGGGCTGGCCGGGAGGGGTTTCATCGTTCGGCCTGTAAGGGCCGGTTGCAAATACCGGCACGCGGCTGAAATCGTGGCCCCGCCCAGGGTCGATTAAAGTCGGGGCGGCCGCGGGCCGGTCCTGCAAGCCGGTCTCTTTTTCGCGCCCGCGCTTGCTATGCGAGAGGCCCGGCCCCTCGAAATCGGAAGAAGGAGCCGGCCGTTTTAAGATGGCATGCCGTGTAAAACCCGTCATTCGGACAACCCTCCATAGATCGCGCGCGCTATCCGCGCGCCCGCGGCTTCCGGCGTCGTTCGGGGCGAAGCCTCGAACGCTCCGCCGTCCAGTTGCTCGATCGATCCGGCGCGAGACAGAGCCGGCGGCACGCCCCGTTCGACGAACAATCGCGAGAGCTCTTCCCGTATCGCCCCGGCTATGCGATGGCGGTCGCCGGACGCGAAGCCGTGAAGGACCAGCTCTTCGATCTCCAGCTCGAGCCGCGACGGATTCAAATCCAGCCTCCGATCTCGGCCTCGGTGAGCGGCCGTTCGAGCTTGGCGTATTCGGAGCGGGTAGCGCGCAGGAGATGGCGCATCCTCACGGGCTCGCCCTCTTCGGCGGCTAGAAAAGCGGCGTTCAGAGCTATGTTGCGAATGCTGCCGCCCGTCACGTTGACCCTTGCCAGCTTCGCGGCATCGAGTCCCTCGGTCGGAGTTTCGCGAGGGAATATTCGCTTCCAGATCTCCGCGCGCCGCGCCGCGTCGGGAAAGGGGAATTGCACCAGGAAACGGATTCGGCGCAGGAAAGCCGTGTCCATCGCCTCCTTGAAATTTGAGGTCAATATGGCGAGCCCCTTGTAAGACTCCATGCGTTGAAGCAGGTAGCCGACTTCGATATTGGCATAGCGGTCATGGCTGTCCTTAACCTCGCTGCGCTTGCCGAAGAGCGCGTCGGCTTCGTCGAACAGCAGCACGGCCCCGCCTTCGTCGGCCGCGTCGAATACGCGCCGGAGGTTCTTCTCGGTCTCTCCGATATATTTGCTCACGACCGAGCTAAGGTCGATTCGGTAGAGGTCGAGCCTCAACTCCCCTGCGACCACCTCAGCCGCCATGGTCTTGCCCGTCCCGCTCGCGCCCGCGAAGAGGGCCGTGATGCCGAGCCCGCGCGGGCTCCGCGCGGCAAACCCCCAGTCCTCGTAGACGGTGGCCCGGTTCCTGACGTGGAGGACGATCTCCGCGAGGGCCTCTTTCTGCGCCTCCGGCAGTATCAGGTCATCCCGGCCCGCGCGCGGCTCGATGCGCTCGGCCAGGTCTTCAAGGCGCGGGCGCGTGTGGGCGCGGCATATGTCCCACAGAGCGTCTTCAGACACCTTCGCGGGCCTGCGTTGTCCGGGCTTACCGGCGGAAGCGAGGCTCATCGCTTCAAGGCCCGCCGAGCGAATGGCCGCCTGGCTCAAGTTGAATTGAGAGGCGAGCTTCTTCGCGATCCGTTTCGAGTCGTTGCCTTTCGCCTTTAAAGCGGCCCTCCACAGGCCGACCTGCTCCGCCGTTTCCGGCTTGGTCACATCGAGCGCGACCATAAGACGCCCGCGCTCTCTCAGGCGCGCGCGGCTTCCGACTATGACGCCGCCTTTGAAGCTCTCGATCAGCCTCGCGGTCGCGCCCGCGCGGGAAGAGTCGGACGGGTCCAGGTCGTGACAGTCCAGGTAGATCGCCATTCTCCCGAGTATCGCTTCTCGCTCGCATAGCCGCGCGAATGCTTCCAGATCGGCGGGCGCGGACGGAATCGCATGGGCTGAGAGCTTGCCAAGGCTCAGGCCCACCGATTCGGCGGCGCGGGAGGCGACGGCCTCTTTGCTCAATATTTCGGAGCCGTTCAACTGGACGACCGGGAGGAGATAAGGCTCGGGGTTTTCCATCCAGAGGGCGGCGATTCGTTCCGCGAGCAGGCGATGCGAAGGGACGAGCTCCTCCGAATTTTTCACGGCGGCGACCATTCCGGCCAGGCGCGCGTCCATGTGCTGAATCCCGGCGAGGTAATGAAGCACGCGCTCATCTATGCGCAGGGGGCTGGTCATAAGGCCGTCGCCCGCAACTTCTATCAAACGCCATTGGCGCAGGGGCGCTACCGGAGTAAGCGCGCTCCAGTGCGGCTCCCCGAGGGCCGCCAGCGCGAGGCTGAAGGTCGGGTAAGGCCGCGCGGCGTCTCCCTCCCGTGCGCCCTGAACCGCGTCCTGTGCCGCGGCGCATAGCGAAGCGAAGCTCGAGTCGAGCTCGACGCCCGCGCAAAGCAACAGCACGTGGCGCTCGAAAGCCGAGAGGCGAAAGACGGCGCAAAGCGACTCAAGGGCCGAAGGAGAGGGCGCGGCGTCTTCGCGAGGCTCGCGCATTTCCGCGCCCCGGGCGGGCATCGAGGACGAGTCATCCGCGGCGGCGAGGTAGTGCTCAAGTCTCCGGCGCACTTCGGCCAGGGCCGACAGCAGGTCGCGGCGGTTCGATTCGAGCCATTCCAGGTCTATGGCGGGGGCTTCAGCTTGAGCGCTCATATAGTCACACGCTGTGATGGATCGAAGACAGGCGCATCGCCGCTTCGATCGATCAAAATGCTCTCTATACCGTCCACGCGCAGGCGCACCCACATCTGCGATCCCACGGGCAGGTGAACGGTGTCGGATAAGAAAACCAGAGAAGAGGTCTGCTCCGTCGTTATCTCTTCGGCCGCCAGCTCCAGGTCGCCGACTATGAGAAACGCTTTCTGGCCCCTCCACACTTTCGGGCTGCAACTCACCGTCAGGGTAATCTCTCCGCCCGGCCCCGCGGACGACTGCACGGGTCCGACGATCCGGGGGGCAAGGGCGAAAGGGACTCCGTTCGTCACGCGATCGGGCTTGCCCGCGCGGCGAACGACTCCGGCGGCGACGTAGATGCCTGCCTGCCAGTTGTCGGGGTTCTCCGGCGAATCTATGGGGACCGGAGCAAGTGGCGGGTCCTGGGGGATAGCGGCTTGAAACCGGGTCGATGTCGCCCCCGCCTGGGCGGGCAACTCCATAGTTCTCGACGAGCGCATATGCAGGAAGCGCGCCGACACCTGATCGCCTTCAAGGTGATGGCCGCTCAGAGTCAGCACCTCTCCCGTGCGAACGGCGAGCTGCTTGTTCGGAGGGGTTGCCTCTTCCAGAGTAGGGTACGGGGGGAGCATATCGGCCTGAACCGCCACGCCCTGATCTCGCCCCGTCACGGCGTCTCGCAGCCCGCGAGACAGGACCGGCAGAGGCGACCGCGCGGGCTGCGCGCTTTCGATGAGGACGACGGAGACGTGATAGGCGAACGAAGGGCGGTAGCCCGCTTGAAACGCCGCCCACAGCTTCGATGACTCTTCGGTGCTGGTCGGATGCGGGGTGATCTTGATCTGCTCTATCTGGTCGGACAGGTCAGACAGGATGAGCGCCGCGAGAGACGGCGGCGTCCCCGGCCCGCCCGGCACGTTCAGGGTGTCGCGAATCAAGCGCCGCGTCAGCACGGGAGTCTCGTGTAGCCTCTGGATCGCGTACCCGAGTATGATCTCGGCTTCGAGGTCCTGCCTGCCGTATGCCGTGAGCAGATAATAGAGGTCGAGCGCGAGCGGAGGATTGGTCAGGCGGACCCCCTGGCCGTCCCGCGAGGGGAGGCCCACGTTGCTCCACCCGCTGTTGGAAGTCAGGTGATAAAGGAAGAGGTTCAACTGCGTCTTCTTCTGCGGGCTCGCTTCGATCTCGACGGGCGAGATCGCCGTCACGGCCACGTTGCCTCCTATGGCCGCGGTGATGTCATTGGCGACTAGGGCCTGATTGATCAGGTCGCTCAATACTGCCGTCACGGATGCAATGGCGAGTGCGTTGCTCATCGCTTTCCTTCGTCGCGCTGCTTCAGATAGTCGTTAAGCGTGAGTGCGGCGCCCGGCGGCCTGGGCCGCGCGCGTGGCGCGGGCGGCGCGTGTGGAGCGACGGCGCGCACTTCGATGCGCCCGATCGAAACCTTTATTATCGGCGCCGGTGGGGCCTCCTGTCGCGCGGCCTCGCGCTGCGCCTCGGGGCCGTTCGCGCTTCTCTCCGCCGGGGAGATCTCAAGCGGGCGCACCGCTCGCGGAAAGGCCGGCCTCCCGCTCGAAAGATCGCGCGGCTCAAGCTCCGGGCCGGAGACGGTTCGCGCCCGGCGGGAAGGCTCGTCGTATTGAGGCCCCCGGCTCTCCTGGTTTCCGGCGTCGATGGCCGAAGCGTGCCTCGCGCCTGAGAGCCCCGTCAGTGTTTCGCGCAACCTGCTTCTGTCTCTTTCAGGGCCGGATTCCTCGCTCGGCCCGGCGGGCCGCCACGCCACGCCGCGCGCCTCCCCGCCCGGGTGGGGCGTTTGACTGGCCGGGGAATCGAGCCGCGAATCGGGTCGTGCGCGCAACAGTCCGCCCGGTATGGCGGAGAGGTCGCGAGCGTTGGCCCGTCGCATTTCGAGCAAGGCATTCATCGCGCCCTGCTCATCCTCGCCTCGACCTTCCGGGGATTCGGCAGCCCCTCGCGTTGGAGCAAAGACGGGCGCGGTCACGGGCCGCGCAACGGCGGAGATCATCAGGGTTCGCTCGGCGAGTCGGGTGAGAAAGTCCTTCATGAAGTCAGCATCTCCAGGTAGAACTGCCGCCGGGCATCGCTCATGGAGAGGATGTCCGATTCGCTCCAGCCGTATGCGCGAGCCAGCGCGTGTACGTCTCTCAACAGGCGCCTGGCGAGCGCGGAGACTTCGGTCCAGAGAAACGAGGCGATATCGAAAACCACGATCCACGAGTGGGCGCAGGCCGGGCAATCCAGGTCGAGGAGCACTTCGGCCTGCGGGTCGCATTCGATCATGCGGGCGGCAAGCTCTCCCATCGCCTGCTCCGGCAATTCGTGCAGGGCCGCTTCCCTTCCCGCGCGCGTGACCCGCAGCAGGCACCGTTCGGCGAGCATCATTCGCGCTCCGCTCGCATCCTTGCAGGCTGAGACGCTCATAAGGTCCGCGCTGTCGGGCAGGCGAAAACGGAGCGAGTAATCCTGCGAGGCCAGCTCGAACTCTCTTCGCGCCCGCTCACTCTCCGGCTCGCCGCTCTCCGAGTCATCCCGAGACACGACCAGCTCGCTCACCCGAAGCGTGAATTCCAGGCCTTGCCCGCATTCGGGGCACTCGCTGTAGCTGGCGAGGGTAGGGCCGAAGGATCGCTCTCGCAGGCTCAGCAACAGGGCATCTCGCCGCCCGAGGGGCAGCGAAGCCAGCTCGTCTTCCGAGCGGTCCGGCAGAGCCACGACCAGGAGGCCGAGGGCGCGGGCGGCAAGGCTCCGGCCAAGGCCCCATTCCCATAGCCTGACGATTGTATGAGCGGACAGAGGGCGCATATGATCTACTGCGGCTCATTGAACCGCGGCTCCTGAGGCTCGGCCACTTCGTAATCTCTTTCCCATCCTTCGTTCTCGAGCTTGATCGACTGGATGGCTACGGCATTGGCGTTGGCATCGAGATCGGGCAGGGCTTGAAATTCCGAGACCCAGCAGCGGTAGATTTTATAGGCGAGCGCGAGCTGGCCGGCCTCGTTGTAGACCTCGATGATGATGTCCTTGCGAAAATCCTTGAGAGAGACCTCCGAGCCGAGGCCCGAGCCGAAGTTCCAAATCTTGTTGGCCCATCGCTCGAACTCCTGGTCGTGGGTCACTCCGCGCTCCAGAGTGATCGCTTCATATTTCGTTCGACCCGGAGATTTGCGCCCGGAGCTGGGGTCGCCGCCCTCTCTGTGCTCGACGACTTCGGTCGAGCGTTTCAGAGCGCCGACCTTGCTTATGCCGGCCACGTAACGGCCATCCCACTTGACTCGGAACTTGAAGTTTTTATACGGATCGAACCTCTGCGCGTTGACGGTGAACTGGGCCATGGATTCCTCCTTACGTGGCGATCTGCCCGGCCATCTGCTGAATGTGGATGATGACGAACTCAGCCGGTTTCAACGGAGCAAAGCCGACGACGATGTTGACGATGCCCAGGTTGATCTCGTTTTGAGTGGTTGTCGTTCTATCGCATTGCACGAAGTAAGCGTCGCGCGGCGTCGTTCCCTGAAAAGCGCCCTGTCGGAAAAGGTTCTGCATGAAAGCCCCGACGTTCAGGCGAATCTGCGCCCAGAGCGGCTCGTCATTCGGCTCGAAGACGACCCACTGAGTGCCGCGATAAAGGCTCTCTTCGAGGAAGAGCACCAGACGCCGCACGGGCACGTACTTGTATTCGTCGGCGAGCTGGTCGGCGCCTCGCAGGGTGCGCGCGCCCCAGACGACCCGCCCGGCGACGGGAAAGGATCTGAGACAGTTGACGGCTATCGGATTGAGCATGCCGTTCTCCGAATCGGTCAGGTTCACCTCGAGCCCCTGCACGCCGTTCAGGGTGGCGTCGAGACCCGCGGGAGCTTTCCAGACTCCGCGCTGCGCGTCCGTGCGCGCCATCACGCCCGCGACGATTCCGCAGGGTACGAAGGTGTCGAGCTGCCCGTCGCGCAGGGGATCGACCTGCACCACGCGAGGAAAATAGAGCGCCGCGTTTCTCGACTCGACGAGGGCGAGGCCCAGGTCGTTGGCCATGACGGCATCGCGAGCCTTCGCGGCGGCGGTCTCTTTCGGAGTGCTCCAGCCCGCGGGCGAGTCCACGATGAGCATGGCGCGGCGCTCCACGCAGTACCTCACGGCGGCCTGATAGACCGAGGGGGCGGTATCCCCGTTTCGGACGTCGGGCGGGATGCAGAGCAGGTTGAAGAGGTCGGCCTTTTCGAGCGCGAAGAGGCCGTGCTTATCGGCGGTGGTGCCCAGGTAATCGTTCGCCGTGAGCGCGCGGCCGTCGGACGCGACCGTGGTGACGCCCGTCGATAGGGCGGCGGTGAAAGGGTCCTGGCCGGGCGCCACGACTCCGGCAGGCACCGTGGCTGTAGCCGCGGGCGCGCTCGCTTCGGGCCTGAGGGCGGGAAGGGCTCCGGTCGCGCGAACGAGGGTCGATTCCTGCGCGAGGACTCTATCCACCTGACGCGGGTGGCCGGCTTGAACGGATACGTTGAGGTGATTCTCGATCTTGCCCGTGCTTCCATCCTTGACCGAGATATTGAAGAGAGTATTTTCACCCGGATCGCGAGTGCCGTAGTTGACCCTGGCGCGAAGCTTGTTGCCCCATCCGCCCTCGCTCGCCGCTTCGAGGTGCAAGGCGTTGGTGGTCCCGAGCGTGAGCTGCGCTCTCGTGAGCGGCACGGAGGCGGCAACCGCCGAGGAGACCGCTCCGGCCGTCGCGGCGACGGCGGCAGCCTTCACGGCGGCGGCGTTGGCTGCCGCTGGCAGACTGTTTCTCGCGGCGGCGGCGACCGCATTTGCGGCCGAGTGGACGGCGGCCACCGTCTCCGGCGTAGCGCCTGCGGGGATGGGAGGAGCCGCCGCGACGGCTTCGGCCCCGGCCGCGGCCGCTTCGGCGTCCGCCCCGGTTGCGCCATTCGCCACGGCCTGAGCCGCGGCGGTTGCGGCGGCGGTCGCGGCGGTCACGGCGGAGGCATGGTCTCCGGCCGAGGCATAGAAGGGCCGGAAGAGCCTCACGACGATGGCCTGGCCGCCGCCGTTCAGAAAGAAGTCCCGAACCGCATAGCTCATCGTGCTGTCGAGCGACAGGCCTCCGAAGATTCTCTCGTAATCGCCGAAGCCGTTCACGGTGACAGGCTCGCCCGCCGGCCCGCGGACCGCCCTTCCGACGAAAGCCGTGATCGAGGTGGCGACTCCCGTGATGGTGCGAACGCCGCTGGGAACCTCTTCGATGTAGACGCCCGGATAGGTTGGTGTAACTGGCATTGGATACTCCTCCTTATTTAGGCGGGCGCGAAAATGCAGGCCCTTCCTGATTTCCGTCAAGCCGGATCATTCTATGAATCCAGGTGAGATATGAGGCAGACTTAATATGGAGCTTTTACCGACGGCGCGGATACGTCATGGCCGCGCGCCCGGCTTAAGCCTCGACCTTCGCGATACCGCTCTCTTCCGCCGGGCATCGCCATGGTTCTTAACTATTTTTCTTCGAGCCGTGTAAGTACCGGGGCCACGAAAGTTCAAAGTCCGAGTCTCCGGTTATAAGGCTGGTCATCAATTAACCCGGATAGCTATTTCAAATCGACTGGATGTCGCTTTTGCCTTCTCAATCGACCCCCCAGACTCTTGCTAGGCTGTCAGCCCGGCTACAATACTATCTTGCAGTTTCGAGGTCAAGGAAAACCGTCATAGAGCCGGGCCCGGATAATAAAGTCCGCGGTAGCGCGGCCATCGAGAGGAGCCCGGCGGCACATCGCCCGTGCGAGGCCCGTCACGCGGAGGCGTTTGAAGAGCACGCGGAGGCGTTTAAAGAGGAAGATCTGCCTAACATCATGAAGTACCCAAGATAGGCGTTGACGCTATAAAGAGCCGTTTTTATTCGACCTCTCCGAGAGAAAGTTCTTGACATGCCCTGACGGCGTATGGATAATCGGGTTTTTCTTTTCGACTATTTTTTCGGAGTTTTGACCAATGATGTTCGGAAGACGAATCGAATCAGCGACGGTCGGCCGCCTCTCGGTGGAACGCTCGGCCCGTGCGCTCGCGTCTTTCGGGCTTGATGCCAACCTGAGCACGCCTTCGTTCAGTAAGCGGCTTGCCGGCGCGAGTGAGATAGCCGGGATCATGTCGGGCGATCAACGACGCTCCGATTCCAATCGTCGCTTACATTGATTCAGCGGGAGCGGTCTCCCGCTCCCAAAATCTCAACGAGAACATTAGCGAGACTTTAGGAGCGAAGCCGCTTCCGACCAGGAGCCGGAGCGGCAGCCTTCTACCGCTCGGCAGGTCTGTCTTCGCCGTGCCTTCGGTGATTCCGCTCGTCGAGTATATCGGCGCGACGGGAAAGGAGAGAAGATCATGATTAAAGCTATGTGGATGACGAGCAACGGCGCTAAAGCCCCCTACCGCTCTATCGACGAGGTCGAGCGCCTGGTTCTCGCGTTTGAGGCCGGCTCTCTCCCGAAATCCGAATGGAGCCACCACGCGCATATGACCGTCGCGCTCTGGTACCTGGTCCATTGTTCGGGCGAGGAGGCGATGAGGCGGATTCG
>DATLMR010000307.1:0-12871 GCA_035537555.1 Blastocatellia bacterium | reverse complement strand
GGACCCTCTAAAAAAGATCGACTACGACCGCTCGAGAAAGAACCTCCTTGATCCTGCCGTCGAGTCTGAAAAGATCAACACCCTGGACGACGAGATCGAGCAGCACCAGAGGGAGTCTCAGCAACTGGCAGACGAAAGCCCGAAGAGGATCGCCATCGCGAAGGTGAGCGACGCCCTGAGGGAGCACAGGTTCGACGACGCGGAGCGAGAAGCCGAATCTTATGCGAGCAAATTTCCGCGCCTTCAGGATGCGCAGGACCTGCTCGTTAGAATCAAAACGGTTCGGCTGATCAACGACGCGAGCGATGCGTTGTCCGGGTCGGGATGCGGAGACTGCAAAAAAGCCGACCAGTTGATTAACGAGGCCCTCAAGCTCTCGCCCCGGCATCAAGGCGCGAGAGCAATCAGGGAAGAGGTGGACGCGTGTCTCGAATCGTGCGACTCGACGCCCCTCCTGGCGATAGTGCTGACCGTGCTGTTCATCGCCGTAGCGGGCGCGGGGGTGTACTTTTTATCGAGGTCTGGCAAAGGCTTGTTCAAGAGGGCCGAGGGCGCATCCAGGTGGGTACTTGAAGGAACGGAAGGCCCATGCAGAGGTCAGGTCTTCCCTCTGGAAAAGAAGGAAGTCATCATCGGATCTCAGGGGCCGCCCGAGGGGACGGCCGACATCGTGATCTGTGACAGCGAGCGGAGAATCTCTCGGCGGCACTGTTTGATCATGCAGAACGGCAAGCAGTTCTACCTGATCGACGAGAGCACAAACGGGGTCAAGATCAATGATAGAGAGGTTGAAAAAGGCGTGATGGCCGAGTTTCGCCAGGGAGACTCTATCTCCCTGGCGGACGAGGCTGTACTCTGGCTGAGGCCTAAATGATCGAGCGCCCTCGACCGCGCCCTTCACTTGCTCTCGCGCGACTCCGACGGCTTAAGGCGCAGCAGGCGATATAACGGCAACAGGTAACGATATTTCAAACGTCCATACCGAGTCAGCATACGCCATCCGGGCGAGCCGGTAATCTTTTCAAGCTCTCTCTCCATCTCCGCTAGTTGCGACGAGGCTCTGTCGTTTTTTTGCATTTGCGAAGCCACTCTCAGGTGAAGCTGCTGACTTATGAGGTGGCACCTGTGCTCTTCGAGCCGTTGCCGATACTTGTCCATCAGGTAGCGCCTCGCAGAGACCAGGGCTCCCGCGTTCGTGGAGATTCCTTCGCAGTCGTAGTAGCGGACGAGCGGCTCTTTGCAATGAAGGAACTCGAAGTGATCTGAAAGCCTTATGAACAGTTCGAGGTCGATGAGCCTCGGCAGGGCTTCATCAAATAGCCCCGCCTTATCGAAACACTCCCGTTTGATCACCGCCGATTGTATGCCGATGCAATGGACCTGGTAATCCAGGGTCTCGTCATTTATAAGAAGCCCCTTACGCACGTCCGGCGAGTGGAAATGATAGCTGTTGCCATTCGCCTCGACGCGAAGCATATCGCTGTAGAACACTCCTACCTCGGGGCCGGAGCCTTCGAGCGCTTCAATCGCTCGTCCGAGCTTGGTCGGCACCCATTCGTCATCGCTGTCCTGGAAGGCTATGTATCGGCCCCGTGACGCAAGCACTCCGATGTTGCGCGCCTCCGCGCACCCTCGCCTAAGCTGCGAGACGAGGCGAACCCGGCGTTGCGTCGCATAGGCGCGGAGGATTTCAGGTGTCTGGTCCGCCGATTTGTCGTCGATTATGATCAGCTCGAAATCGTCAAACGTTTGCGCCAGGACGCTGTCGACAGCTCTCTTGAGAGTCTTTCCCCGGTTATAGGTTGGGAGGATGACACTGGCGGTGGGATTCATACTCAAAATGCACCTTGGGCAAGTATAAAGAGCCTTACACGGGCAGGCCCGGCGGCGGCAGTCTATGCAGATCATCGCGAATAGGTCTGCCCGCTTTCACGCCGTGACGCTCACAACGGGGTCGGGCTGAAAGCAAGGCGTGAGCAACGGGCGATCGATGACGCTTAACGGTTGAACGGGTACTCCTGAATCCAATGGAAGCCTCTGTTCCTGAGCAGGAACCTGGACTCGTCGAATCGAGCCAGCCTGGCGAAGGTCTTGTGGCCCTCAATCTCCCCTTCAACCGTGATCAGCTCCGGTTCCTTCTCTTGAAAAGAGAACTCCGCTTTCCATTCCGGATCGTCCTGCTTCCCGAGCGAGAGCGTTTTATTCTCCATGTCGAGTTCGAGTTTGAAGCGCTGGTTCGGCCCGCTCATAGGCTGAATGGTCAGCGCCCCTGGAGACTGGAAGATCACCCGCTGCCACCGGGGAGCGTCGGTCAGCAGCGGCGGCCGGGGCTGGCCGTCCACCGAGAACTCTTCGACCATCCATATTCCGTAGAACGGCGGCTTTGGCGCGCCCTCGCCATAGAGGTTCGATCCTTTGTAGGCTTCATTAAAACTCGATCCGACCAGGTATAGGCCGAACACGATTTGCAGGGCCAGCACGCCCCGGTTGAGCCACTTCCTCTGGAAATGCTCGGGAAGCGTGGCAGCTTCAACGCCCCGGTTGAGGAAGAACATGTTTGCGAGGCGCTTCAGGTCCGGGGCGATGAGGAAGAGGCTCAGTATCAGCAGGTGCGACGAGAAAAGCTTGACCGGCACATCGTAGCACATGTTGAGGATGAAGATCTGGACCGTATCGGCGAGGCAGATCAAGGCCCCGAGCAAGGTCGTGCGTGGAAGCAGCAGCAGCAGGCCGCCCAGCATCTCCGCGCAGCCCGTGAAGATCTCGAAGCCCTTGGAAGCGCCGACGAACGTCCATAGCAGTCCCATCGGAGAGGAGTCGCCGTAGGGCTCGATGAGCCGCGCGAGGGACGGGGCGGGCATCTGGATCGGGATGATCTTGAATGCTCCATACCCAATCATGGCGCTCGCCAGGTAGAAGCGGACAAAGACTCGCAGCCATTGATAGAGCCGTTCGTAGCCGGGCCGCCTCCGGTCGAGGACCGACCAGACGGCGGCCGCAGCGGCAGCCGCCGCGAGAAAGAAGAGCACCTGGACATAATTGAACGTCGTGTCTCCGCTGCCGTTCGGGAAGACCGTGATTTCGTAGCTCAGGTGGAGAATATGCCTGCCGACCCACGGCACGATCGCTTGCCAGAGGGCGTTATACTTTTCGATCAGGGTGGTGGTGAATGGGAGAAGCTCCAACGGAAAGGGGATGATATACAAGGCAAAGTAGGCGAAGGCGAAACGGAAGGCGACGCGCTTCGCGATGTTCAAGCGTGGAGCGGCATTCGCAGCCTGTATCATCATCTCCGGCTCTGCCTGTCTTTGCATCTGTGCCTGCATATATACCTCCTCTGAAGTGCGTTCTCCGGCCGCTTTTCCGGTTCATAATCGCCCGATTAACCCGGGGGCGTCTCCGAACGCGTCAGAAAATAAAAGACCTGATTGTTCGACGGAAATTGAAATCGGAGACGATTTTGCACGACAATGATCTCTCGCGCAACCGTATCGCGTATGATCCGTCGAATTCACACGGCCGTTATGTTTCCGATAGGCTGCGGGCGCTTCGATTTTTACTCTTTTCACAGCCCGGCCGCGACGAACCGGCGCGGTTCCCGATTCTCAGGCCCGGGCAGGTTTCCGCCGCGCCCCCGGTTCAGGTGGAATTAGAAGGGCGGCTTTAAGCTATAATAGCTTCCGATCAGACGCAAAGGAGGTCTACCGATTTGCTCAGAAAGCACAATACCATGACTCAGATTCTTACTATGCGGCGGGGTATAATCGCGCTGCTGATTCTGTTCTCTTCGGCAATCGCGTCCCCGGGCCAATCCAGAGATCGCGATAACCCGACACCTCTCTCATCCGCGGAGCTTAGGGGAGAGCTGGACGGCTCTGACGCGGAGTATTTCTACTCGTTCGAAGCGGGGCCGGGAGACCTGACATTAACCTTCGACGTTAAAGCGACAGGTACGAATTCCGGAGCGACCTTCGATCTCTTCGATAAGAATTCCAGGCCCATTCTATCTTCCGTATTAGTGCAGGCAATAAACCAGGGCAGCGACCGGTCGGTCCAGACCGTCCAGTTATTCGGCCGTCAGGCCATCCTGATGCGGATCAAAGGGATCGATTACGGGGGCAGCGGTAACCGAGGCGTGTACATCGTACGGCTCAACGGAGCCGTGAAATTCGGACAGGCGCCAGCTAACTCGCCGCCCGGGAACGACAGGCCCGCCTCCATCACGGCGCCATCTACCGACCGTGACGCGCCCACCCCTCTCGACTCGAACGAATTGAGGGGAGAGCTGGATGGCAGCAACACGGAGTACTTCTACTCGTTCGTCGCCGGACCGGGAGAGCTGACGGTGACTTTCGATGTGAAAGCGGCGGGCACCAATGCGGGGGCTACCCTTGACCTGTTCGACAAAAACTCAAGACCGATACTCTCAAATATACTTGCCCAGGGGATAAACCGCGGGAGCGACCGCCTGGTTAAAAGCGCCCAGCTCGGTGCGCGGCAGACTATTTTAATTCGGATCAAGGGAATCGATTATGGAGGCGGCGCCGGAAGAGGAACCTATCTGGTCCGGCTCGGCGGCCCCGTCACACAGGGAGGGTCAAGCGCGAGGCCTCCCTCGACAGGTAGCGGAAATAGAAGCGAGCCTTCGTCCGAGCCCCTTTCGAAGGAGAGCAACCGGCCCGCCAACAAGCCCCCTTCCCGCCCGGAGAGTTCCGGCAATGCGGCGAAAGCGGGTAGAGTCGAAGAGGTAACCGAGCAGAAGCGCGTCGCTCTGATAATCGGGAACAGCTCTTATGCGGACAATCCGCTCCTCAACCCCGTAAACGACGCCAGGGATATGGCGCAGGCCCTCCGCGAGCTCGGCTTTGAAGTCATGGCCGGCGAGAATCTCAATAAGAGAGAGATGGAGGAGAAGATAAGGGCATTCGGAAAGAGGATCGCGGGCGCGGCAGTCGGACTCTTCTATTTTTCCGGGCACGGCTTGCAGGTGAATGGGTATAACTACCTGCTTCCGATCGGAGCCCGAATAGAGAAAGAGCAGGACGTGGAGTACGAAGCGGTAGAGGCCGGTCGGGTGCTCGGAGAGATGGACGCGGCGCGGAACCGCTTGAACATAGTGATACTCGACGCCTGCCGCAACAATCCTTTTGCCAGGAGTTTCAGGTCGGTCACGCGCGGACTGGCCATGATGAGCGCGCCGAGCGGGACTCTGGTTGCTTACTCGACTTCGCCCGGGTCGATAGCGAGCGACGGCGAAGGGAAAAACGGTCTGTACACTCAAGAGCTGCTGAACGGCATTCGGACGCCCGGGCTGAAACTCGAAGACGTATTCAAGAGGGTACGCATAGGGGTGAAAGAAAAGAGCATGGGCAAACAGATCCCGTGGGAAACGTCCGCGCTTGACGGAGATTTCTATTTCGTCAAACGCTGACATCAAGAGCTGATTGAAGCCCGCAGCGAGGAGAACATATGATCATTACGAACACACAATCAGGTACCAACGTCCACGAGATTGCCGGAGGAATCTACCGCATCAACACTCCGATTCCGGCGGCTATCGCTCCGGGAGGCTTCTCGTTCAATCAGTACCTCATAGTCGATGAGGAGCCCTTGTTGTTCCATACCGGGCTACGCAAGATGTTTCCGCTCGTTCAAGAGGCGATGGCAGCGATCATGCCGGTCGAGAGGCTTCGCTATATTGCCTTCTCGCATGTCGAAGCGGACGAATGCGGCTCGCTCAATGAATGGCTCGCCGTCGCGCCCCAGGCCGTGCCTGTCTGCGGCCGGATCGCGGCGCTTACTTCGATCGGAGACCTCGCGGACAGGGCTCCGCGAGTCCTCGACGATGAGGAAACGCTCGCTCTCGGCCAGCACGTCGTGCGATGGCTCGACACGCCCCACCTGCCGCACGCCTGGGAGTGTGGCTTTATGATGGAGGAGCACACCCGGACGTTCTTATGCGGGGACCTCTTCACCCAGGGTGGGGCTGACCTTCCGCCGCTGACGGAGTCGGATATTCTCGGCCCGAGCGAGTCGACTCGAAAGGGGCTGGACTATTACTCGCACGCCAGGAACACGGGCGAGATGCTGGAAAGGTTAGCATTGATGAAGCCTGAAACGCTTGCCTGTATGCACGGCAGCGCGTGGGCGGGCGACGGCGCGGGGCTCCTGCGGGCGCTCGCCGACGCGCTCTCCGAGTAGCTTTCAGGGCGCGAGGTCGGCTCGATCATCGATCGGCGCTCCCCGGGTCACTCGTACCTGAGCGCCTCCATCGGGTCTACCTTTGCCGCTTTGCGCGCCGGGATATAGCTCGACACGAGGGCGACGGTAACAAGTAATGACGTGACGCCCACGAGAGTCAGCGGATCGTTAGCGCTGACTCCGTAGAGCAGGCTCGACATGAAGGTCGAGAGCAAAAGAGAGCCGCCGATGCCGACCGCCACGCCTGCGGCCGTAGTCAACAGCGCGTATTTGATCACCATCCGGACGACGTCGCCGGCTTTAGCGCCGAGCGCCATCCTGATGCCGATCTCGTGCGTCCGCTGAGCGACCGAGTAGTTCATCACGCCGTATATGCCGACCGCCGCCAGGAGAGCGGCAAGCATGGAAAAGAGCGCGAGGAGCAGCATGGAAAAACGCCGCTCCGCCAGAGACCTGGACAGGCGCTCGTTCATGAGCGCGACGTTATAGACGGCGAGGCTCGAATCCAACGCCCTGATCTCGCTTTTCACCGAGGCGATAACCTGCGCGGGATCGGAAGCGGTGCGGATCACGAGGTACATCCCGCTGTTCGGCTCCTGCGAATGCGGCGAGTAGAGTGCCACTCGCGGGGAATCGGCATCGAGCGAGTATTGCCTTACCGATCCTACCACGCCGACGACCGTCAGCCACGGGTTGTCCGAATCGAGAGCTCCCCGCTTTATCCGCTTGCCGATCGGGTCCTCGTCAGGCCAGAACCGCCTGGCGAAGCTCTGATCGACGAGCACCACCTTCTGCCCGTCCTTCGTATCGTGCTCGTCGAAGAATCGTCCGGCGATCAACGGGATATTCATGGTCTTGAAGTAGTCGGGACTGGCCGTGCGCTGGTCGGCCTGCAATACCGAGCCTTCGCCTGACGGCGTGTCGGCTCCCTCGACCGATATTCCTCCCCATCCCACTTCGGGGCTGAGAGGCAGATTAGATACGCTCCCGAGAGAGTCTATCTCGCGCACCGTTTTCAGGCGGTCCAAAAGCTGCCGGTAGAAGGAGGCCCTCGAGTCGGGCTTGGAATAGTTCGGACCGGCAAGCAACAGCCTGAGCGAGATTATATTATCGGTAGAAAAGCCGGGGTTCACCCTTTGCAGATTCACAAAGGTGCGCATCAGCAGCCCCGCGCCTACGAGCAGTATCAGGGAGAGGGCAATCTCGGCCGCTATAAGAGTGCTGCGGACGCGATTTCCGCGAGACCCTTCGTGCGACCCCTTGCCCCCTTCCTTTAACGATTCGTTCAGATTGGTCTTTGAAGCTCTTAACGCGGGGACCAGCCCGAAGATGACTCCGACCAGCAGAGAGATGACGAATGTGAAGGTGAGCACGCGGTGGTCTATCGCGACCTCGTTCATGCGCGGAATGTTACCCGGACTGAGCGCGCGAAGCCCTTCGAGACTCCACACCGCGATCAATAACCCGCCGCCTCCTCCCGCGAGAGCCAGTATTATGCTTTCGGTCAGGAGCTGGCGGACCATGCGAAAACGGCTCGCGCCCAGAGCGGTCCGAACGGCGAACTCTTTTTGGCGGGCGGCGGCTCGCGAGAGGAGAAGGTTGGCGAGATTGGCGCAGGCTATGAGCAGGACGAAGAGCACGGAGCCCGACAGCACGAGAAGCGCGGGGCGAATGTTGCGCACGATCTCTTCGAGCACCGGGACCACGCTCATAGTGAAACCGCTGCCTTCCGGGTAAGAGTCCGGGTACTCCTGCTTCAGCCGCTCGACCATCGTATCAACCTGGGCCTGGGCCTGTTCGAGAGGGACGCCCGGCTTCAATCGAGCAAGAACATTGAAGCTCTCGTTCCCGCGATTGCGGAGGGCCTCGGCGCTCAGGGGGAAAGGCAAGATCACGTCCGCTCTATCGATGCCCGAGACTGTGGGTATCACTTCCCTGTTCAAAGAGACGCCGGCGGGAAGGATGCCCGCCACGGTGGCGAGCTGTCCGTTGAGCGTTATGGTCCTTCCGATCACGTCCGGGTCGGCCCCGAATCTGTGTTGCCATAATTCGTTGCTGATAATCGCCACGAGAGGTTTGCCGGGCTCATCTTCTTCGGGCAGGAACGCGCGCCCCAGCGCCGGTTGAACGCCCAACAGACGGAGCAGAGATGAAGAGGCTCGAATGCCCTGGACCCGTTCCGGGACGTCGACATCCGAGAGGTTGAAATTGCCGCCGACCGCTATGGCCACATCTTCAAAGCCGTCGGCCTGATTCTTGATGTCAACGTATTGAGCGATGGATAGCCAGTCCTGCGGGATGTTCAATCCGGGGCTGCGGTTCCAGAACATGACCAGGCGGTCCGAGTCTTTGAAAGGCAGAGGGCGAAGCAGCACCGCATTCACCACGCTGAATATCGAGCTGTTCGCCCCGATGCCCAGCGCGAGCGTGAGCACCGCCACGGCGGTAAAGCCCGGCCTCTTGATAAGCAATCGAATCGCGTAGCGCACGTCTTGTAACAGTGTCTGCATAAGGTTCTCCTTGGAGGGTGTGACCCCACGCTTTAAGAAATCCTCGTGCCGCTTCAGCCGCGCGGGCCGCGCTTTCAGGCTTAAGAGTTTATGTAGGGCGTTCGACGAAAGGTGCCGCCCGTAATGTCCGTTCGTGGGATTACCCAATCCCGCAACCGCGCATTGAATCGGGCCGCCCCATACTCGAGAGCAAAGCACTTGAGAGCGGAGCCGGTCTCCCTCGGTCTTATCAGGTCGGAGGTATGTCGATCGACTCGAAGGGGCGGGGCCGTACCGGGCCGGCCGGTTGATCGGCCGGCGGCTTATACGGTATCTTTGCCTTCTGACTGCCCGTGACGTCTGTAATCACTCATAGGAGCTTCACATGAAATACTATTCCGTTGCGGAACTCGACATAACTGACCAGAGCTGGGTCCCGGCATACATCAAGAACGTAACGAAGCTTGTCGAGCTGCACGGCGGGAGGTACCTGGCCCGCACGTCCAATATTGAAAAGATCGAAGGCGAGCGGAAGGCGCCTCAAATCTTCCTGATCATCGAGTGGCCTTCCAAAGATGTCGCGGACGCTTTCTATGAGAGCGAGGAGTACAGGCCATACCGTCAAAGCCGCATCGAAGGCGCCAGGAACGAGTTTGTGCTGGTCGCGGGAGAAGACATCACCAAAACAGCGCGGATTGCCGATTAAGTCGGGCACCCATCCGAAATATTGGCGGAGCGGCGGCCGAAGCAATCGCGGAGGCCGAAGGTCCCTCTGGCGGCAGGAGGAAAAGTGAACGACCATGGCTTTCTAAGCGGGGCGGTGCTCGACGACAAGTACCGAATCGAAAAGCTCCTTGGCCGGGGAGGCATGGGATCCGTCTACAGGGCGACGCACCTCGGGACAAAGCGCCCTGTCGCGATCAAAGTCATCAACGCGCAGTTTTCCAACAAGGAAGAGTTCGTCGAGCGATTCCGACGCGAAGCCGAAGCGGCCGGAAGGCTCCGTCATCCTAACGTCGTCGACGTAACCGACTTCGGCTTCGCTCAAACGGGTTCGGGCCGGGTCGCGTACCTGGTGATGGAGTACCTTGACGGCTGCACCCTGTCGGAGGTTCTGGCTGAAGAACGACGCCTGCCGCGCGAATGGGTGGTCGATATTCTGGAGCAGATCTGTTCTGCCGTCGGAGAAGCCCACCGCCTGGGAATCATTCACCGCGACCTGAAGCCGGATAATATCTGGCTCGAGCCGAACCACCGGGGCGGGTATACGATCAAGGTACTAGACTTCGGCCTGGTGAAATTAAGCAGCCCGGCGCTCGTGGAGATAGAAAGCCGCCAACAGACGGCCGGCCTGTCTCCTCAAACCGCGATGCCTTCAACCTCGTCAGACTCGTTTCGACGTAAAGCTCCTCAACCCTCCAGTACGCCCTCCTCCGACTTGACCGAGTCTCCAACCTTGATACATTCGCCCGTTATCGAGGAAGCAGGCACGCTCATACAGAGGCCCTCTGACGCGGCGCCGCTTCACTCTCCGAACGCAAAGCAATCATCATCCCCGGAATCTCCGCCCGTCGATAACGGGGTCGAGGTGACGGTTATGCTGAAGGCGGCCACGGGAGAGAGAGAGACAATTGAGACGGCGGCCGCAGCCGACCTGACTCGCCTGGGCTCCGTGATGGGCACTCCTCTTTACATGTCCCCTGAACAGTGTCTCGGGGGACGGGTGGACGCGAAGTCGGACATATACAGCCTGGGGGTGATCGCCTATCGTATGCTCTCGGGCGAAACCCCTTTCGCGGGAAGCTTCGACGAGTTAATAAGGCTTCACACGCGGGGTGAGCCTCAGCCGATCAGGGAAAAGAATCGTAAAGTGCCCGAGAGAATGGCCCGCCTTGTTATGGCGGCCCTGGCCAAGGACCCGGCGCAACGCCCCGAAAGCGCCGCCGGGTTCGCGTCCGCCCTGCGGGCAAGCGCGGAAGGAAGCGGGTCTTTACTGCGCCAGGCCATCTCACTTTACAGTGAGCGGTTCCCGACGTTTTTAAAGCTCTCTTTGTTGGCCTATGCTCCGCTGATTGCGGCCGTAGCGTTCATATATTTGAGCGACGAGGTTATTTCGTGGGAGAAATTATCGCCTTCCTCACTGGTGGTATTCGTATCGCTGATGTTCTCCGGCATCGTGGTTACGAATCTCCTCGCTCACTCCATCATTTCTGCCGTGAGCGTGCCCATTGTCATCCAGCTCATCATGGCCCCCTTGCGGCCTGTGCGCATTCGGACCGCGTTTGCGGCGCTGAGGCGCCGGTGGTGGGCCTTCACGGTGGCGACGATAGCCGTGATGGCGATGATACTGCTCGGGACAGCGTTCTTCGTCATCCCGGGGCTCGCAGCCCTCGCCTGTTACGCCCTTTACGCGCCGGTGGTCGCGATGGAAGGGCACGGGGTGCGAGCGACGCTCAAGCGCGCGCGAAGCTTGATGAGAAGGTCGTGGAGCACCGTGCTCATCATAACGATTCTCCAGTTCACGCTTCCTCTCCTCGTGTGGCTGGCCACGGTCGATGCCACGATTAGCCTCAAGCTGGCCGACGACTTCAGCCCGAAGGAGTTCAATTTTGGCTTTAGCGCCTCGGGCAGTTCCTCTTTATACCAGCTCTTGAACATACTCGTTACGCCGTTGACTGCTATTATGAGCGCATTGTTGTATCTAAAGACCCGGCAGGCCGGGGGAGAATCTCTGAAGGATGCGATGGAGCAGTTTGATGCTTTAGAGATACCGCGCAGCAAGTGGCAGGCCCGAATGCGGAACAGGTCTGTCTCTCCCGTCCCCCGTGATATACAGCCGGGAAGTTGAAAGGCCGGCCTCGACTTTGCCGACCGGGTATTGCGAGGCCTTCCGGTGTTTGATCCGATAGCTACCGGAGCTTAGATGCGGGATCTGCCTCGCACAGCCTTCGCGATGAACAGAGGCCTGCGCAAAGTGTCGCCCGCGGCAGTTTGGAATTCCACATCGGCTCTGCCGATTACATCCGTGCTGCCCTCGCTGAAGTAGACCGCTATTCGTTTACCGGCGTCATATGTCACGAACTGCGCCGGAGTGCTGACCTGCTGCGGGGTGCCGGGCGGCGGCGCGACGGCTCCCTGCGGCGCGTTTGTGAAGAGAGTGGCACTGGTGATCGTCTCCAGCGCGGTGCCCAGCCACTCGACCGGTCCCAGCTCGCCCCTGGTAATCTGCGGCGGCTTGGCGCTTGCGTCGATGACCGGCCTGGGCTTTGGTTTGTCTTCACCCGGTACGGGCAAAAGGTACGGCTCCGCAGTCCCGATTCGCACCACGAGGTTCTGGTATTGCGAAACCACGTCGGTTGCCACCTCGAACCGGTAATCGACCGCGCTCGTCTTTTGCAGTTCGGGGCTGCCTTCCTCATAGACTTGATCGAGCTCCACGACCACAGAGCTTCCGAAGCCTAGAGGATGGGCGATGCGAAACACCGACTTCTTATCCTTGATCCCCATCCGCGTGACGGTAGGCTCGGAGAAGCTCAAGGGCTGCGACGCCTGATAATCCGAGCCGCAAAAAGGAACCCGAAATGCGACTGACGGACTCCTGGCTAGCGTCTTCGCCGGGATCCACGCTTCAACCCGGAGGTATTTTGCCATGCTCGTCGGCTCGTTTCCGCCAGTACCCGTCCCGCTGCCCGTCGAGACCTGGAGGGTCGGGTCAATCTCCGAATAGTCGTATGGCATCGGCACCGGGTCGGTCCCGACGAACAGTATAGGTTCAGGCAGATCCTGAAGAGATGCCACGGTGAAGTTCTGGTCCACGCCATTGGCATCCGTTCCCCTCACGTCGATGCTTATGCGGAAGGCTTTCGTGTACCGGCTGGGCCGGATCGACGCCCGGGCGATGTAGATGCTCTCTACCGGACGCCTCTCTTTAGGGAACTCCAGCTTGAACGACGAGCCAAAGCGCCCGCTCAGCACGGAGTCTCCGGTCGCCAGGGAGGCGATCTTCGTCTCGAATTCAAAAGCCTGGTCGGACTTCAGTGTAAGGTTTTCGGATTCTTCTCGGTGCACCGTGCCGCCAATCACGACTTTCGTTCCCGAGAACAGGTTCACGCCTTTGACGATGACGGTCGCGCGGTCCGCGCCGGAGTTCACCCACTGGATGTCCGTGACCCTGGGTATCA
>DATLMR010000306.1:0-2444 GCA_035537555.1 Blastocatellia bacterium | reverse complement strand
AAGTCCGGCGGCTACATCGTCATCAACCAGACCGAGGCGCTCGTGGCCATCGACGTGAACACGGGGAAGTTCGTGGGCAAGTCCGACAAGCTGGAAGACACCATCACACGGACGAACCTCGAAGCGGCCAAAGAGATCGTGCGGCAGGTCAGGCTTCGAGATCTCGGAGGCATAATCGTCATAGACTTCATCGATATGGAAGAGCGCAAGAATCGTCAGAAGGTGATGATGGCGCTGCAACAGGAGCTGCAAGCTGATCGCGCTCCTTCCAAGATCCTTTCGATCAACGATTTTGGACTGGTCGCGATCACGCGCAAGCGCGTGAAGCAATCACTCGAGCGCACGCTCTGCACCGCATGCCCTTATTGCCAGGGGGCGGGCATGGTCAAGTCTCCGCAGACGGTCTGTTTCGAGATACTCGAACAGTCCAAGGCAATGTCGAGACAGCTGCCCCCGAACAGCGACGTAATGTTGAGGGTATCGCCTGAAGTAGCCGAGGCTTTCCGCACTACGGAGCACGAAGTTCTGGAGGAGATCGAAGCCTATTTCGGGACGCCCGTGACGATCGAGGCCGACCCGGGCCTTCATCAGGAGCAGTTCGATTTTGCCGTGCAGTAGCCTGTAAAAGGCTCCCGTAGCCGATTTCAGGGGAACGATGTGGGGGCAGAGGCCTTGTGCCTGCCCCCACTATTTATTGACCGGTGCTAATCATTCGTCTTCAGCCATTTGTCGCGGACCTTTAGCTGCGCCGGGGTCGGCTGCGCCACTTCGACGATCTCCCCGTTGCCGCCGCCGTCCAGATGAAAGCCCGCGTAGCCGAGATAGGTATCGTAAGGAGGCACTTCGACTCCCCAGATGTAGCGGCGATAAAAATCGTGGTAATCACGCCTGGTGATTCGGTTGACGACGCCGATCATATCTTCGGCTGAAAAGCCTTTGCCTTTAAGATAAAACTCTTGATAGAGCGCGCGCATCACGTCGTCGAGGTTCGACCGGCCCTCGGTGTCGTGCATGATGGAGAGGTCGAGGAGCATGGCCAGGTTCTGGCCTCCGGGGTAGTACGAGATCCCGAACGCGACCGGCGTGTCGTACCCGAGCCAGGTCGAGACCGACGAGCTCGCCATCGAGATGTACTTTCGCGCTTCGTTGCTTTCAATCGCGGAGATCACTCCGCCGACCTGCCTGAGAAACGCTTTACGGTCGGCCAGGCCCGTGCGATAGAGCGTGAGCGCCGCGTAATAATTCGTGAACCCTTCCGACACCCAGAGCAGGGGCGTTTCGACCTCGCGGGAATAATCATAAGGCCAGAGCTCGGCGGGCCTGATCCGCTTCACGTTCCAGGCGTGAAAGTACTCGTGCGCGGCCAGGCGCGCCATGGATTTAGGAGTCGCGTTTGCGCCTTCCGGGTGAAAGGCCACGAACGAGTTGTTGTGTTCGAGCCCCCCGCTCGCGTTCGATTCGGCCTGCGTGAAGAAGTAGAAATAGACGTATTTGTCATACGGGAGCCCGCCGAAGATGGCGCCCTGGCTCCGCGCTATGGTCCCGAGCACGCCTTTCATCTCCTCGATCTTATCACCCGATAAGACTCCCGCCGGCGCGCCGACGAAGTAGTGCGGCTTTCCCTCCACTTCGAATTTCGCGAGGTCGAATTTGCCCATTTCCGTGGGCGAGTCGACGAGCGTATCGTAATCGGGGGAGGTGAAGGTCAGGGGGGTCGAGGTCTCCTTCAGGGCAGAGATGATCCTCCAGCCTTGAGGCACCTTGAAGTTGATCGTAGAGGGATCTCTCCTATGGCCTTCCGGAAGCAGAAACAACTGGGTGCCGGTGAAGAAGGCGAAGTCGTCCGTTATCCTCGCCTGGTTGAGCGCCA
The DNA here is from genome assembly GCA_035537555.1 of Blastocatellia bacterium. Taxonomy (GTDB): domain Bacteria; phylum Acidobacteriota; class Blastocatellia; order UBA7656; family UBA7656; genus DATLMR01. The sequence goes on along the minus strand of DATLMR010000306.1, from coordinate 574 downwards.
GCACGGAGGCGCGGTAATCGAACTCTATCTTGATGGAGTCGAGGCCCGTGGTCTCTACCGTCCACGTCTGTTTCCGCGTCATAGTCTGGGCGACGGGCTGGCCTTTCGAATCGGAGACCTTGAACCTGAGAATGTTCTTGGCGTAGTTCTCGATCGTATACCAGCCGGGCGTCCAGACGGGAAGCGAGATGTCCAGTCTCGGCTCTTTGATGTTCCGGATCTCGGTCGTGACGTGGAAGAGTTTTTCAGGAATGCTCGAAACCTCTATCGTGTACTCCACGCGAAGCGCGCCGGACTGGCCTCGCGCCCGGGGCGCGGCGGCAAGCATGGTCAGCAGGGCGAGGGGGAGTAAGACTCTGACGGTTCTATTTTTGCTCAACATATTCATGCTCGATGCGACCTTTCCGGCGGGCGACGCGTCGCCGGTTGATACGAAGATATTAACCTCGAAAGCCTCCAGATGACGATCCGATGAAGGGGACCCCGGCCCTTTCGGCGTGCTCGCGGATCTTATCATTGATCCCCACGGCGAGCGCTAGCGCGCGCCTGCCGTCGCTTCCGGTCGTCACTACCT
>DATLMR010000305.1:0-3293 GCA_035537555.1 Blastocatellia bacterium | reverse complement strand
GACAACGCCGTTAAATGGGGCTTCAACCACGAGCTCGGCACCTTCGAGCTCTGGGACGCGATAGGGGTCGAGAAGTCCGTAGCAAAGATGCGCGAAGACGGCCTTCAGATCCCGGAGCTCGTCGAAAGGCTGCTCGCCTCGGGCAAGAAGAGCTTTTACGAAAGGAGAGAAGGGCGAACCTTCTACTTCGACTACGCGAGCGGCGATTACAGGGAGGCGGAGCCGGCGGCGGGCGTGATCCACTTGAAGTCGCTCAAGGACCGGGAGAAGGTCATCAAGAAGAACTCGGCCGCCTCGCTCGTCGACATCGGAGACGGCGTCGCGTGCCTTGAGTTTCATTCGAAGATGAACTCCATCGGCGGCGATACGATCGCGATGATGAATTTCGCGGTCAAGGAAGTCGATAAGAATTACGAAGCCCTGGTGGTCGGGAACCAGGGGGAGAACTTCTCCGTCGGCGCGAACATCATGATGGTGCTCCTAGCGTCGCAGGAAGGGGAGTGGGACGACATAGGCCTCGGGGTGCGACAGTTTCAGAACGCGAACATGGCTTTGCGGTACTCGTCGAAGCCGGTCGTGACCGCTCCGCACGGCATGGCTCTGGGCGGCGGGTGCGAAGTCGCCATGCACGGGGACAGGGCGAGGGCCGCGGCCGAGACCTACCTGGGGCTGGTCGAGGTCGGCGTTGGCCTTATCCCCGCGGGCGGAGGGGTCAAAGAGCTGGTCGCGCGGGCGGTCGAAGGCGCGCTTCCGGACGAGGATCTTTTTCATAGAATCAAGAGGGTCTCCGAGGCGATCGCGACCGCGAAGGTGTCGGCCTCGGCATTCGAGGCGCGCGAGATCGGCTTCCTCCGCGACACGGACCACGTCACGATGAACAGGGACCGTTTGATCGAGGACGCCAAGCAGACGGCGCTCGCGCTCGTGAAGGAAGGCTACGCGCCCTCGCGCCCGCGCGCGGACATTCCGGTACTCGGAGAGCCCGCGCTCGCCACGATCAAGCTCGCGGTCCACATGATGGTGCGGGGAGGCTTCATCTCGGAGTACGACGCGCACGTGGCGACGAAGCTCGCCTCGGTCATCACGGGGGGAGACCTGACGCGGAAAACAATGGTGTCGGAGCAGTACCTGCTCGACCTGGAGCGGGAAGCATTCGTGTCGCTTTGCGGGGAGCGAAAGACGCAGGAGCGCATACAACACATGCTGAAGACTGGAAAGCCTCTGAGGAATTAGAGCATGCCTGCGATGACCGCAGGGGCAAAAGAACCTGATGGAGACCACAAATGAAAGACGCAGTAATCGTTAAGGCTCTGAGGACGGCGGTCGGAAAAGCTCCGAGGGGGGCGCTTAAGGACACGAGGCCGGACGACATGGCGGGCGCGGTGATCCGGGCCGCGATAGAGAGTACGCCCGGCCTTGAAGCCGGCATGATTGAAGACGTGATCCTCGGGTGCGCGAACCCGGAGGCGGAGCAGGGGATGAACGTGGCGCGGCAGGCGTCCTGGCTCGCGGGGATCCCGAAGGAGGCCTCGGCGGTAACGATCAACCGCTTTTGCTCTTCCGGCCTTCAGGCGATCGCCTTCGCGGCCGAGCGGATCATGTGCGGCTGGGCCGATTGCATAGTGGCCGGCGGCACCGAGACCATGAGCCTCATCCCGATGGGCGGCCATAAGATCGCGCCCAACCCGACCATCGTCGACAACTGGCCGGACTACTATTTGAACATGGGGCTGACGGCCGAGAACCTCTCGAAGAAGTACTCGATCTCGCGCGAAGAGGCGGACGAGTTCTCTTTGCAGAGCCATCTAAAGGCGGCGGAGGCGATCAAGGCGGGCAGGTTCGCGGACGAGATCGTGCCCTTGCAGGTGAGGACCGTCGAGCTGGAGGGGGGCGGCAAGAAGAAGACGAAGGAGCTGACCTTTGCGACCGACGAAGGACCGCGCTCGGATACGTCGGTCGAAGCCCTCGGCAAGCTGCGGCCCGTCTTCCACGCGCGCGGGACCGTGACGGCCGGCAACTCGTCGCAGATGTCGGACGGGGCCGCGGCGGCGGTCGTTATGTCGTCCGACAGGGCAAGCGAGCTCGGCATCAGGCCGATCGCGCGTTTCGTCGCCTACGCCACGGCGGGAGTCGCCCCCGATTACATGGGCATCGGGCCGGTGGCCGCGATCCCGAAGGCCCTGAAGATCGCCGGCCTGACGCTCGACGACATAGACGTAATCGAGCTGAACGAGGCCTTCGCGGCGCAGGCCCTATCGGTCATCAAGGAGCTGGGCATCGACAGGGAGAAAGTCAACGTGAACGGCGGGGCCATAGCCCTGGGCCACCCGCTTGGCTGCACGGGCGCGAAGCTGACCGCGACGATCCTCGGCGAGATGCGGAGGCGCAACGCCAGGTATGGCATGGTGACCATGTGTGTGGGCGGCGGCATGGGCGCGGCCGGAATCTACGAGCTTTTATAAAGGACTTTGAAAAGGAGATTAGTTATGACGAGCCTCGCAGAGAAGAAGAAGGTGTTGAAGGGCGCGAGTTTCATCCTCGAAGATCACGAAGCGAACGAAGTCTTCACGCCCGAGGACATCAGTGACGAACATCGGATGATCGCGCAGACGGCGCGCGAGTTCACGGAAAACGAGATACTGCCGCGAGACGCGGAGATCGAGAAGAAGGATTTCGCTCTCACGAGGGAGCTGCTCCAGAAGGCGGCCGAGCTCGGGCTGGTCTCCATAGACATTCCCGAGAAATTCGGCGGCGCGGGGCTCGACCTTCTCAGCTCGCTCGTCGCCTCAGAGCAGATGTCGGGCCAGGCATCTTTCTCCGGCACTCTGGGCGCGCATACGACCATAGGCACCCTGCCCATCGTCTACTTCGGGACCGAAGCGCAGAAGGCGCAGTACCTCCCGAAGCTCGCGACCGCCGAATGGATCGGCGCGTATTGCCTGACCGAATCCGGCTCGGGCTCCGACGCGCTCGGCGCGAAGACTAAGGCCGTGCTGTCGGAAGACGGCAAGCACTACATACTCAACGGGCAGAAGATGTGGATCACGAACGCGGGTTTCGCGGACGTCTTCATAGTCTTCGCGAAGGTGGACGGGGAGAAGTTCACGGCCTTCATAGTCGAGCGCACTTTCCCGGGCGTCTCGGTCGCGCCCGAAGAGCACAAGATGGGGCTGCACGGCTCGTCGACGGCGGCCGTCAATCTCGAAGACGCAAGGGTGCCGGTCGAGAACGTCCTCGGAGAGATCGGCAAGGGCCATAAGATCGCCTTCAACATATTGAACATCGGCCGGTTG
>DATLMR010000304.1:0-8221 GCA_035537555.1 Blastocatellia bacterium | reverse complement strand
CGACAGGCGCCGCGCGGTCCGCTACCGGCGGCTATCACCTGATAAAAAAGATCGAGATAGGCGGAGAAGGCGGATGGGATTATCTCACCGTGGATAGCGCCGCCCGCCGCCTCTACGTCTCGCACTCCACCCGCGTGGTCGTGCTCGACGTGGATACGGGCAAGATCGTAGGCGAGATCGGTGACACCAGAGGCGTGCACGGCATCGCCATAGATTCCGATTCGGGTCGCGGCTTTACCAGCAACGGGCGGGACGGCTCGGTGACAATATTCGATTCGAGGACACTGAAAACGCTCGATAGAGTGAAGGTCGGCACCAACCCGGATGCGATCATCTACGATCCCGCGACTCGCCGTATCTTCGCCTTCAACCGCGGCAGCTCTGACGTGACGGCGATAGAGAGCGCGACCGGAAAAGTCTCGGGCCTCATCGCCCTGGGCGGGCATCCTGAATTCGCTGCCGCCGACGGAAAAGGCATGGTCTACGTCAACCTCGACGACAAGAGCGAAGTGGTCGCCCTGGACTCGCGCAAGCTCGCCGTCAAAGCGCGGTGGCCGGTCGCCCCGGGAGAAGACCCTTCCGGCATGGCGATGGATCTGAAGAACAGAAGGCTCTTCATCGGCTGCGGCAACAAAAAAATGATCGTGTTGAACGCGGATAACGGCCACATACTCGCCGACCTGCCGATAAGCGGCGGCGTGGATGCCACGGCCTTCGATGCCGAAAAGAGTCTCGCTTTCAGCTCCAACGGAGAGGGCACTCTGACAGTAGTTCATGAAGATTCGGCCGAGAGGTTCAGAGTGGTCGAAGACGTGGCGACTCAGCGCGGCGCCCGCACGATGGCGCTCGACCCGAAGACCCATAACGTCTTTCTGGCCACCGCCGAGTTCGGGCCGCCTCCCGCCCCCACGCCTGAGCGCCCGAACCCGAGGCCGACCATAATACCGGGAAGCTTCGTGATACTCGTTTTCGGAAAGTAGTAGCAGGGCGCGATCTGAAAAGAGGCGCTATCTACGTGCGGATTGTCAGGCGTGGCCCGGGGTTAGCTCCGCACATCTGCCGCCCGTGCAATGACGTATGCCACCTCCCGCCCCGGATTGCCCTTGAGCCGTTTCGCCCACGAAGTCTTAACCTTCGGCCATTGCGACCGGTCCATCACGCCTGCTTCCAGCACCTCGAATCCACCGCATTCATAACGGGCTATCAATTCCTCTTCTATATACTCTGCCGACAGCGGCCTCAATCCGAGTCGCTCTATTTCAGAGCGATCCCGTTCAGGATCAAGCCCGATTATGACTTCCAACACGCCTCCTGGTGAGAACAACCTCCTGAGCTTCCTCAGCACCTCTTCGTCTCCGATAGCCACAGCCCGAAGAAGACTGCCCCAGGGAAAATGGATGTGCACCTCATCAGCTACTCCATCTAGCTCAGGAGGAAGACTTTCTACTGCCGCCTGGATGTAGAGGACGTTCGGCAATCCGCCTTTCGCAGGATTGCGGTGTATCTTCTGTGACGGCTTCTCCAGGGGGCGAGGGTTCGCGTCTATCCCGATGTAAAACTTCTTCGGGTTCTGACGGGCGCACTGGTATACAAAGAGACCGTCCCCGGTCCCGATGTCGATCACGATCCCCTCTCCGGTAGGGGGCGATGAGCTGTTGGAAGCCTTCTCGATCAAGTTATCAGATAGTTCTTCCACGGATTACCTTTAACATAGAGCCTTCCTTTCTAGACGCAGCCTGGTGTCGAGAGGAAGCAAGGAAGAGTACTCGAAAGAACAAGGCCCCTTGTTCCCACCCGCAAAATCGCAAGTCAAACTCGCCCGCCACGCTCCGGTTGATACATTTGCCGGACGTGTAATCAGCTTATAATTTCTCCTCCACTACCCCCGATATCGGCTGTGCCAATATCATTGTAACGGTACCAATCATAACCTGCATATCTTTCAACGCTCCAATGAAGAAGTCTATGACCGTATCGGCCCTGGTCTCGATAATAGACTGCTTAAGCTGTTTGCCGGTCTGGTCAACAACGAGCAAAACGATCCTTGATTGATGAATGTCGAGTGCCACATATTTGTGGTCGTTCATAGGGTGTCTCTCCTGATAGTTGGTTTTTAGACAACTCCAAGCTATGACCGGAGGGGCGCCCTTTCAATATCGCGTTAATGTTCTATTCATCTGAAAGTGATTATAATCCAAAGCTCAGCCGATCATTATTTGTCACGTCTGCCCGCTCCAGTCTTTGCTGTACCGGCAGGCCCGCGTTTCGAGAGCAGGTCTCAAGAAACGCATGCCCTGTGCGCGAATCCTGATAAAGGCACAAAGCACGCGCCTCAACTCGAAACGGCGCGCTGCTCAGTCTCGAGCATATGCGATTGACACTATGAATCGACCTGGTGAATCCGCTCTTTGCTTCGGCTCGATCGTACGACTGATGCTGTTGGCAGGCTTCGTCTTTGCGGCGGCCATCGCGGGGCGAGGACAACAAGCGCCCGGGGCCAAACCGGGCGAGCCTCAATCACTCAAACAAACCCCGCAGCCGCCTCCCCGGACGGGCGAGCAGAACCCGGCTCCCAGGCCCGGCACGCCCGCGCCGCCTGTGCCCTTCGCGCCTCCCTCGGCGCAATCGCCGGGACAGGCCGCCGCCCCGTTAACCATCAATGATGCGGTAGGGCTGGCCGTCACGCAGGCTTCCAATTTCCAGCAGGCGCGACTCGCGGAGCTGACCGCCGAGGAAGATGTGCGCCAGGCGCGGCTGGGGTTCCTGCCCCGCGTGGTCAGCACGTTTACGCACACGTACAATTCGCCCTCCCCCGGCTCACGCCCTCCCGGCGCGCCGCGCGAGGCGAGCTTCATCAACGCGGACGCGATCACGGAGTACGAAGCTGTCGCGGGCCTCACGGGCGACATCGATATTTCAGGCCGGTTGCGCGCGACTCTGCGCCGCAACGTCGCCTTGCTCGAAGCGGCGCGAGCGGGAACTGAGGTCGCTCGCCGCGCTCTCGTTCAAGGTGTTAACGAGGCATACTACGGATTGGCGCTCGCCGCCGCCCGCCGCCGCTCGGCCGAGATGAGCCTTGCGGCCGCCGAAGAGTTCGAGCGCGTAACGCAGTTACTGCTCGACGCGGGCGAGGTGGCCGAAGTCGATCTCACCCGCGCGCGACTTCAGGCCGCGACCCGCCGCGATGAATCGGAGCAGGCGCGAGCGGCGGAAAGCGCGGCCGCCGACAGTCTCCGCGTCCTGGTCGGCTACGACTTCACCACTCCCATCGCGGCGGCCGAGCTGGCCATAGCGCCGCCCGACGTAAGCGAGCTGGATCGGTTCACGACGGCGACTATAACGAGCAGGCCGGAGCTCGCCCAGTCCGAGGCCGAGAGCCGCGCGGCGCAGCAGGAGGTGAAGATAGCTCACGCCGACCGCCTGCCGCAGCTCTCTTATTTCGTCAACGGCGGATTCGATAGCGACTCGCTGCGGCCGTCGCCGATAAGGATGCACACGGGCGTGCTGGCGAGTGTCAGCGTCACGATTCCCCTCTTCGATTGGGGCGCAAGCCGCAGCCGCGAGCGGCAGGCGCGTCTGCGCGCCGAGACGGCCGAATCACAGCGCGCGCTCGCGCTCCGCAGCTTCGCGCAGCAGTTTCACACGGCGCGCGCGCAGGCCCGGTCGGCAGCCGCGAGAGTCGCCCTCTTGCAGGCCAGCATCAATGACGCCGAGCGCAACGTGGCGACGTCGATCGCTCGCTATCGGGGCGGTGAAGCCCCGATGCTCGAAGTGACCGACGCGCTGACCACCCTTGCCACGCAGAGGGCCTCTCTGTATCAGGCCCTGTTCGATTACCAGATGGCGCGCGCGCGACTCGCACAGGCCGCGGGACGATGAAGCCAGTGGAAGAAGAACGACCCGAGATTCAACGCGAGCGGGCGCGGCTCTCGACGCCCGCCGAAGAACCGCCGGCGCGAAACCGGCTCTGGCGGCCTGGTCCGTGGCGCAAGCGCCGGAATTGGCTGGCAATCATCGCGCTGCTCGCGGCGGCCGCGTTTCTGATCGTCCGGTTCCTGGCCGGAGGGGAAAAGACGGAGGAAGCGGCGGCCGAGCCCGTAGTCAGCGTTCGCGTCGCCAAAGCCGAGCGCGGGCCGATCTCCGCCGAGGTCTCGGCGCTCGGCACGATCTTTCCGCGAGAAGCGGCGACGGTCAGCTCGTCGATCAATGCCCAGATCAAGAGAATGCCGCTCCTCAAAAACAGGCAGGTGCGCGCAGGCGAGGTGATCGCGGAGCTTGAAGCGCGCGACATTCAGGCGCAGCGCGCGGAAGCCGCGGCCACGCTCGAAGAAGCGCAGGCCGGCGCCCGTCTGTTGAGCGGCGGCACGATCCCGGAGACCTCGGCGCAAGACGAGAAAGCGATGCGCGATGCGCGGGCGACCCTCGCAAACGCTCGCGCCACCTACGAGCGGCGCCTCGCGCTTTACGAGCGGGGCGGCATATCCAAAAAAGACCTCGAAGCGTCGCAGCTCTCGCTCACGACGGCCGAGAGTGATCTTCGCGCGACGGAGACCGCAACGCGATTGCACCAGACCGCGACCAATCCGAACAATCGCGCGATGGCTTTATCTCGCGTCAAGCAGGCGCGGGACCGGCTGGCCGCGCTCGACGCGCAGCTTAGCTTCGCGACCATCCGCGCCCCGTTTTCAGGTGTCATCACGGACCAGTTTCAATACGAGGGCGAGTACGCCTCTGCCGGAGGGAAGCTCTTGACCCTCGGCGATGTGAGCGAGGTGATAGTCAAAGCTCCGTTCGCTGACACCGTGGCCGCGCAGCTTAAAGACGGCGACCCCGCGACCGTCTTTCCGCAGGACTTGCCCGGCGAAGAGTTCACCGGGCGCATCTCGCTCGTAAGCCGCGCGAGCGATCCGCTAAACCGCTCGGTCGAAGTATGGATCAGCCTGAAGAATGAAGGCGCGCGGCTCCGCTCTAACGGGGCCGCGAAGGTGGTCGTCTCTACCGCCACGGAGCCGGACGCCGTCGCGGTCCCGGCCTCGGCCGTCACGCTCGAGGCGACCAACGGCGACGAAGGCAAGGTGATGGTGGTCGACGACGAGATGGTCGCGCACGAAACGAGCGTGAAGGTCGGCATCCGCGCGGCAGACCGAATGCAGATCGTCTCGGGCCTCGAAGGCGGCGAAACGGTCGTGATCGAAGGCAACTACGCGCTGCCCGACGGAAGCAAGGTGGAAATCAACGAAGGCGGCGAAGAAGAAACAGGTGGTGGAGACGGGGCGGGCGGAGGGAGCGGGCCGACACCGGGCAACGCGCCTCCGAACGGCGACTCGCAAAAGGATCAGGGCGCGGGCGTAAACAGAGGATCGGGCGAGATACCGGCGGCCCGGCCGAAAGGAGAACCGGGAGCCAGGCCGGGAACAGGGTCGCAACCGGGGGGCAAGCCTTGAACCTTGCGCGCGTGGTATCCAATCAATCGCGAGCCGTAATCGTTCTGGCCGGGCTGCTCTGCGCCGCGGGGGTCTATGCGGCCTTTCACCTGCCTGTCGCGATCTTTCCCGAAACGGACTTTCCGCGCATCGTCATCATCGTGGACAACGGAGTCGTCCCCGCCGCGCAGATGCTCGTCGCGGTCACCCGGCCCGTCGAGGAGGCGATGAACGGAATACCCGGCATCCAGCGCATCAGCTCTACCACGCAGCGGGGAGGGACCGACATAAACCTCTTCTTCGACTGGAACGTCGATGTCATCCAGTCGCTTCAGCTCGTCCAGGCCCGCCTTTCGCAGCTTGCGTCGAGCCTGCCCCCCACGGCCGCGATTCGACAGGTTGACCGCCTCACGTTCGCGGTCTTTCCGGTCGCGGGCTATAGCGTCATCTCCGACGAGCGCAGCCCGGCGTTCCTCCGCGAGCTTGCCGCCTATACGATTCGCCCGCGACTCGCTCGGCTCGCGGGCGTGGCGGGCGTCGCCGTCGCGGGTGGAGAGACGCGCGAGTATCACGTCACGGTGGACCCGGCCCGGCTGGGCGCTCGCGGAGTAGCCTTGCAGCAGGTCGTCGATGCCGTGCGCAACGCAAACATAATCGAGTCGCCGGGACTGCTGGAAGAGAACCATCAGCTTGAGCTCACGCTCGTAAGCGGCCAGGCGATAAGACCCGACGAGCTGAACGCCATCGTCGTTTCGACCGTCAACAACGCCCCGGTCACGATCGCCGAAGTCGCCACAATAAGCGAAGGCTCGTCTCCCAACTATACGATCGTCACGGCGGACGGCCATCCGGCGGTGCTCGTCAACATCAGCCGCCAGCCTGACGCCAACACGGTCACCGTGGATGACGAGGTGAAAGCGGAGCTCGACGCGATGAGGGCGCAGCTTCCGAAAGACGTGAAGATCGCGCCCTTCTACGACCAGTCGCTCCTGGTCCGGGATTCTATAAAGTCGGTACGCGACTCGATTCTCATCGGGCTGCTTCTCTCCGTCGCGATTCTTTATGGCTTCCTGCGCAACTGGGGCACGACGTTCGTGGCCATCCTGGTGATACCCGTGACGGTGCTCGCGACGTTCGTGGCGATGTGGCTTGCCGGGCTCAGCTTCGATCTGATGACGCTCGGCGGCGTGGCGGCGGCCATAGGCCTCGTGATCGACGATGCCATAGTCGTGGTGGAGAATATCTACACGCACATTGCTCGCGGCCAGCCTCGCCGCGAAGCCATAGAGGCGGCGGTCTCGGAAATCACCGTCCCGATCATCGGCTCGACCGTGACCCCGGTGGTCGTATTCCTGCCTCTCGCCTTGCTCACCGGAGTCACGGGCGTCTTCTTTCGCTCGCTCGCTTTGACGATGGCGGTCGCGCTGCTCACGTCGCTCGTGCTCGCCCTGTCGTTTACGCCGGTGCTCGCCGAGTTCTTCGTGAGGGCCAAAAGGCGCGACGCCCCGCGCGGCGAGCCTTTGACCGGCGACCCTTCGACCGGCGACCCTTCGACCCGCGCGCGAGAGAAGGGGCCGCCCGCGGGCGGGAGAGAGCTGAGCGCCGAGGAGCGCGAAGAAGAAGCGGGGCACGGGCGCATCCTGCGCGCGATAGTGTGGCGCTACGAATGGCTGCTCGGGCGCGCCCTGGATAATCGCCTGATCGTGATAGCTGCCTGCGTGGGCCTGCTCGTCTTCTCGTATTTATTGTATCGAGGCCTGGGCTCCGAGTTCCTGCCCGAGTTCGACGAGGGCGCGTTTGTGCTCGACTACTTCACGCCGCCCGGCACGTCCCTGGCTGAGACGGACCGCATCCTGCGACACGTCGAGCAGATGCTGAAAGAGACGACCGAGGTCGAGAGCTATTCGCGCCGCACGGGCTTGCAGCTCGGGCTTTCGATCACCGAGCCCAACACGGGCGATTTCCTGGTCAAGCTCAGGTCCGACCGCGAGCGCACGACCGAAGAGGTGATAGACGACCTGCGCACGCAGATCGAAACGACCGAGCCGAGCCTCGACCCCGTGGAATTTCCCGGCATCATCGCGGACCTGATCGGCGACCTGACCAGCTCGCCCGAGCCTATCGAGATAAAGCTGTTCAGCGAAGATATGACGGCCTTGCACCAGAAAGCGAAAGAGGTCGCCGATAGTATAGAGAAAGTTTCGGGCGTCGTAGACGTATCGAACGGCGTGGTCGTGAGCGGCCCCGCGATCACCTTCAAGGTCGATCAGCAGCGCGCGGCCGGGCTGGGCGTCACGGCGACCGACGTGGCGGCCACGGTCGCGACGGCGATGACGGGCGACGCCACGTCTTCAATCCTCCAACAGGGCCGGCTCGTAACCGTTCGGGTGGTGCTCCCGCCCGAGGCGAAAGCCTCTCTCGATACTCTTAAGGCGCTCCAGATTCGCTCGCCTTCAAAGGACGCGCTCTTTCGGCTCGATCAGGTGGCTGATGTCGAGTACGATAAGGGTCAGACGGAGATCGCCCGCGACGGGTTACGAACGACGGTGGCTGTCACGGCGCGGCTTTCGGGCAGCGATCTCGGCAGCGCCATAAACGCGATCAAGGCGCGGCTCGCGAACGATGTCAGGCTCCCGCCCGGAATGACCATCGAGTTCGGAGGGCTCTACCGGGAGCAGCAATCGAGCTTTAGCGAGCTTCTGCTCGCTCTGGGACTCGCCGTCGCGCTGGTCTTTATGACTCTGCTCGTCGAGTTCCGCTCGTTCTCTCATCCGATAGCCATCCTCGCGGGGGCGGTG
>DATLMR010000303.1:0-4055 GCA_035537555.1 Blastocatellia bacterium | reverse complement strand
ATGTATGCGAGCTCGTTCTCTATATCCGTGCTCGTGTAGTCCTGCCGGAGGTAGTGCTCGAAGCGCTGCTTCTGGAAAAGCTCGATGAAAAGCTCCTGCGTCAGGTCCGCGTTGATCTCCATCTGCGAGGTGACGGCCGCTCCGTCGGTCGCGAAGTGTAGAGGGCGAACGGCGGCGTGACGAGATATGAGCTGGTACAGGCCGTTCCAAAGGCCTTCAACATCCTCTTGGGCGAGCAGGTCGGCCCAGTTTACGTCGGTCATCTATCAATCTCCCACTTAATCAGCGCGAGCCCGGTAGAACTCACGCGATCTTGCAACAAGCGCGCGGTCTTGCGCTCCGCGTCTTTTATATGACAACCGCGACCTGCCCCGGGCAGGTTGCGCGCGAGTCGTGGGACATACCCTCTATAGGGGCAATTCTTATTATGAAGAGGCTGAATCCAGTCGGGGCCTGGCCGTGTGCGCCATCGGGGCATGGAGGGCGGCGATTATAGAAACCTCAGAGGGGTGCGAAGCTAAAATCAAACAGCCAAGGTCAGGCGGCGCCTCGATTCTTGTTCTTGCTGCTTGATGGTAAAGAGCCGTCCGAGCCGTACGACGCATTTTTATACCACCCTTTCGACTCAAATAAAAGACTAAATGAAAGATGAAGCGCGAACCGGCGGCCGGCCGCCCCTGATCGAGCCCTGAACCGAGGCGGCGGCCCGCGATCTGGAAATCCGGATTCTTTGACCATTTTATTTCCCTGAGAGGGTTCTGGCTCCTGAAAGCGATCAAAATTAAATGGTTAAATCCGTTTTCTGGATTTCGATAATAGTCATCATCTATACCTATATTGGTTATCCGGCAATCGTGTGGCTGCTCGCGGGGCTCAAGAGTCGTAGGGTCTCCAGGGCCGAAATAACGCCTCGCGTCTCGATCGTGCTCGCCTGCCATAACGAGGCGAAGAGTATTGAAGCCCGAATCGAAAACCTCCTCACCCTCGATTACCCGGAAGAGATGCTCGAAGTGATCGTCGTCTCTGACGGATCGACCGACCGGACCGCCGAGGTCGCCCGCAGCACGCCCTCGGACCGCGTGCGCGTCTTCTCTTACGAAGACCGGATGGGCAAGGCGACCGCGATCAATATCGGGGTCGAGATCGCTTCGGGAGAGATAGTCGTCTTCGCCGACGCTCGCCAGAGGTTCGACGAGCGCGCGCTCAAAGAGATCGTCGCCAACTTCAACGATGACACGATCGGCGCCGTATCGGGCGAGCTGATCATCGATTCGCGCAGAGGCTCGTCGGTGGGCGAAGGGATCGGCCTGTACTGGAGATACGAGAAGTGGATACGCAAGAACGAGAGCCGTTGCAACTCCGTGATCGGAGCCACGGGAGCGATCTACGCGATAAGAAGAGAGCTGTGGGACGCCCTGCCCCCGATGACCATACTCGACGATGTCTACACCCCGATGCGCATCGCGCTCGGCGGCCGCCGCGTGGTCTTCGAGGAGAAGGCGCTCGCTTTCGACGAGCCGTCAGAGACGGTCTCGCGCGAATTTTCGCGCAAGGTCCGCACGCTCACCGGAAACTACCAGTTATGCCAGCTCATGCCGAGGCTGCTCTTGCCTAACAGCAGCCTGATCTTTCAGTTTCACTCCCATAAGCTGATGCGGCTGCTGGTGCCTATATTCTTCCTGCTCCTGGTCGCGACAAACCTCGTCATAGTTGCGGGGCCTGCCCCCTCCCTCTTCTATGAAGCCACCCTCGCGGCCCAGCTCGCTTTTTATTGCAGCGTGCTGGCCGGAGGGTTCCTGCTGAAGAAGAATCACAAAGCGCGGCTCCTAAAATTCGCTTACGTCTTCTCCGTGATGAACGCGGCGGCGCTCGTCAGCCTCTTCTATTTCATCCTGGGCAAGCGCAACGTCTGGGTGCGGAGCGAATAGCCTCGCCACGCGGGGAGGCCGGCCTTTCGATACCGGCTCCCGATTTCAAGAGTATGATCAGCGCTTACGACAGAACAACTCGGATCGAGGCGGGCGAGATGGACGAGGGCATCGAGCTTGAGGGCAGGTCCGCGCGCGGGCCGCGCCCCTCCCTGCTCGTGATCGGCGTGTCGATATTGACGCTCATCTTCGTGACGCAGATCCTCCAGCTCTTTCCCCTAATCAAGAATCTCTCGATAGCGAAGTTCACCGTACTCCTGGCCGCGCTCTCGTTCCTCTCTTCGCGGGACCAGATAGTATCGCGCGTCAGGGTCATGCAGGTGCCGCAGCTCAAGTGGATGTTGATGATGCTCGCGCTCGCGGTCGCCACCCTGCCATTCTCTTTCTGGCCTTCCGATAGCCTCAGCTACATACTAAACATCTATTCGCGCAACATAGTATGTCTCTACCTGATAGCTCAGGCCGTCAGGGACGACCGCAGCGCTCGGGCGATAGGGGGGGCGCTCGTCTTCGGCTGCGCCGCCATCGTGGGCGCGATGCTTCTCAACTTCGGGCCTCTCGTCACCTACGAGTTCGAGCCGGGCCGCATCTCAATCGGGGGGAGCTACGACCCCAACGACCTCGCCCTGCTCTTCATCGTCGCCCTGCCCTACGCCTTCTTCATGCTTAAAGGAAGCCGCCCGCTCGTGCAGGTGATGCTGGTCTCGTCGATAGGGCTCATGCTCGTGGGGATAGTCAAGACCGGGTCGCGCGGAGGGTTCATCGGGCTGCTGGTAGTCGGCGGCCTTATCCTTATGCGCGGGTCTAGGCGAATGCGTAAGTACACTCTCCTGGCCGCCGTCACGGGAATCGTCTTGTTTGCGGTCGTCGCCCCCGCGTCTTACTGGAGCCGCATCGGCACCATCTACAACTACGAGCAGGACTACAACTACACGATGAAGGAGAAGAACAGCCGGTTCGGCATCTGGTCGACCGGTCTGCGCATCTTCGCCGCGCACCCTCTTACCGGGGTGGGCATCTCCTGTTTCGGAGTCGCGCACATGAAGTACTCGGATACGGGGATGGACATCTCTCCGCATAATTCGTTCATTCAGGTCGCGACGGAGCTCGGCGTAATCGGCCTCGCCCTCTTCGCCACGATCATCTTCGTCTCCATTCGCACGGCTCGCCGCGTCAGGCGGCGGCTCACGGGAGACGGCGAGGACGACGAGCTGTTCTGGTTCGCGTCGGCCGTCGAGATCAGCTTCATCGGCTTCGTCGTCTCAGGCTTCTTTCTCACGCACGCCTACTCGCCCATCTTCTGCTTCGTGACGGGCATGTCGGCCGCGCTTTACGCCCGCGACAGAATGATCCGCGCCCAAGACGATGGGCGGGAGGAGATCGAGTATGCATAACGCTCCGCGCCCGGCGGAAATTTTCAGGCAGCCCGAATCAGGCCTGCGCGTGCTCTATTTCGCGCCGAGGGAATGCTGGCCGCTCGACACGGGAGCGAAGCTCCGCAATTTTCACCTCGCGCGCGAGCTCGCGCGAAACGCCCGGGTCACGTACCTGGGCTTTTCAGATGACCCGGGCGGGGCGGTTTCAAGCTCGCTCCGGTCCGACATGGAAAGCGCGTGCGAGCGCGTGGTCACCGTTCCGCGCGAGCGCGGCTATACCTTGAACAAGATCGTTAAAGGCGCGATCGGCCGCACCCCCCTCCCCGTCCTCAATTACATGACGAAGGCGATGCGCAAGCAACTCGCCCGCCTGCTCGACGAGCAGGACTTCGACGTGGTCCAGGTGGAGACCGTGCCCCTGTCGGCTTACCTCCCGGTATTACGGGCGGCCCGCAGGCCCCCCGTGGTCGTCTGCGACTGGCACAACATAGACTCCGAGGTGATGTGGCGTTACGGGGATCATACGAATAGCGCGGCGCGGCGCGCCTATGCGCGAATGACCGCGCGCCGCCTGGAAGATCTGGAGCGATGGGCCATGCGCGAGCTGGACGCGCACATCGCCGTGAGCAACCGCGACCGGGCGCGGCTTCTCGACCTCGAGCCCGACGCCCGCGTGATTACTATAGAAAACGGGGTCGATGTCGAGTATTATGCCGACGAACAGATCGAGCAGGCCTCTGCGGCCCGGCTC
>DATLMR010000302.1:0-6006 GCA_035537555.1 Blastocatellia bacterium | reverse complement strand
GGCTGATGGCCGCTTTGAAATTCGCTCTGCCCTCCGACCTCTTCCTCTTGCTGCTCCATTACGCGGGAGTGGACTTCGGCTTCCTGTTCGGCCCGGGGGATTCGGCGGTCGCCGTCGCGCGCGCGCTTCAAATCATCGAGCCTGCGGCCCAGGCGCCCCGCCCCCTGGTGGATGGGCCGGTCTCCGCGCTCGCCGGTCTGCCCCCGGCCCACGCGGAGGTCTTCTGCGCGCTCTCGATCGTCTGGGCGGTCGGGTGCCTCGCGGTGCTCTCCCTCTGGTACTGGAAGCGCCTCCAGCTTTCGCCACGGCTCGAAGAGGGGACCGGCGTCGAATGCGAGCGGGTCGCGCGGGCTCTGGCCCGCGTGCGCTCCGCGATGGGAATGAAGCGCCGGGTCAGGCTGGTGATCTCGCGCGAGGCGATAGAGCCGGGCATATGGCGCGTATGGAGGCCCGTCCTCGCTCTGCCCGCGGACCTTTCCGACCAGCTGAGCGATGGTGAGCTCGATGCGATGCTTATGCACGAGCTGGCCCACATCTCAAGATGGGACAACCTCGTGAGCAACTTCAGCATGATGATCTGCTGCGCCCTCTGGTTTCATCCCCTGGTCTGGGTCATCGACCGGAGGTTGCTTTCGGAGCGCGAATGCTCGTGCGATGAAAGAGTGCTGGAGCTCGGCGTGTCGTCGAGGGTATACGCGGCGAGCCTCTTGAAGGTCCTGCGCTTCTGCGTGGGTTGGAGAGTAGCGGGAGTATCCGCCGCGACGGGATCGAACCTGCCGCAGAGGGTCGAGCTGATCCTCGCTTTCCGGGCGGGCGGGAAAGCGTCCGCCGCGAGCCGCTGTCTGATCGGCTCGCTCGCCGTCGCGGTGCTGGCTTTTACAGTCGCGACCGGCCTGCTGGTCCAGAGCGACGTGGTGGCACAAACGCTCAAGACCCCGCGCGCCGTGAAGCAAGAGCCTGCCGACGTGGCCGGATACCGCGAGCCGGGACAGGCTCCGCGAATCTCCGGCGCAACGCCCGCCCACACGGGCTCGCCGGCCCTCTCAAGCAGTGAAGAGAGGGAGCTGATGAAGGAGGCTGAGAAGGCTCCTTTCACTCCCGCGCGGTTCAAGAACCTCGACTCGGCCCCGGTCGTCATAACGGACGCGAAAGTGAAGGTCGCCGCGCAAGAGAGGGAGTCGCCCTCTAACGGCGACGCGCGCGGCGCATACGAGCTGTTGATGATGCCCAGACTTACCCTGGTCAATAACACGAACCGGCGAGTCGCACTCGTGCACTTGAGGTCGGAAATCCCCCCGTCGGCTTTCGCGGTAACTACGAATCGCGTGAGCCTCGGCCCTTATGAATCCGTCGTGCTTCAGGTCGCGAAGGATCACTGGAGCGAGCTGCTACCCGCCGGAAGCGCGCGCTCTCTGGTACTGAGCGTGGCGCGGGTCGTCTTTGAAGACGGGAGCGTGTGGGCCTCGCCCGAGTCGGAGGACGCGGAGCCTGTTCTCGCCCCCTCCACTCCCTCGCCTGTCACTTCCGCTCTTGCGCCCGTCGCCAGGCCCGATACTCCGGAGCCTGCCCTCGCGCCTGCGCCCGCCCCCGTAGCCGCGCCCGAAAGAGACACGCCGGCGCCTGCCCGGACGGGCGAATATATCCCCGCCCGTTTCATAAATCCCCCGGGCGCTCCCCTGACGATCTACTCTGCGCTCACGCCCGCGAGCGTCCCGTCGCGGTCGGGCGACGTAGCCGAGCAGACTGCCCTCCCCGTAGTCACTCTTATCAACAGCTCCGGCCGCCGAATCGTAGCCATCAAATTGAGATTCAAAGCGAACTCGGATGCGCACGCGGTCTCGGCTTTCAGCGTCTCCCTCGACCCGGGCGCCTCTTACACGTACAGGTCCGACGCGTCGATAACCGGTAGCGCCGCATCCATGAAGGTCCAGGTGATCGGAGTCCGGTTTGAAGACGGAAGCCTCTGGGGGTCGATGACCTCCCGGATCAACACGCGAGATATCTGGATAGAGATCCCTCTGACGATCAGAAGATCGGAGGATGAGCGGGATATACGGTAATCCACGTGCTATCGAAGGACTCGGCGGGGAGACTTTATAATGATACTCAATGCGCGTGCCTTCAGACCGCATCTTACGGCATTGCTGCTTGCAGGCGTTATCGCGCTGGTGTCGTGTGGCAGCGTGACTGTAACGAGAGCCTCCGCTTTCGTGTTGCTTGAAACTCTCCAGGCCGGTGCTGAAAGAGAAGGGGGCGGCGAGTCGCCTGATCTGTTCGAGCTCGGGCTGATGCTTTGCGACGAGGGCAGGTGGGCGGAAGCCCTGCCCGTGCACCGGCGGATCGTCGAGGGCAACCCGTTTTACGCGATGGGGTGGATGGGCCTCGGGTGGTCGCTTCATTACTCGGGCCGGTACGCCGAAGCGATCCCGGCCTACCTGAAGGCGCTTGAGCTGGGCGCTCTTCGGCCTCACAGGATCATGCTGGAGATCGCCCGCTGCCACGCGGCCCGAGGAGATAAGCTGCAAGCTCTCGACTGGTTCGGGAAGGCCATGCGGAGCGGGCTGCCGAACCTCGCGCAGGCCCGCGCCGACAAGAGGCTGGAGCTGCTGAAAGACGAGCCCCGCTTCAAAGAGCTTGTCGCCGATGTGAATACCTCCAGGATGAGCAGGGCTCACGGCTGGCGCTACGACCTGAGCCTGCTTTCGCGAGAGATCAGGCGGATACACTATGACCCGTACAGGAACATCTCGCGCGCGGAGCTCGACGCCGAGGTCAGGTCTATACACCGCGCGATTCCGTCCCTGACGGATGAAGAGATCGCCGTCCGCTTCATGAAGCTGATGCGCCGCCTCGGAGACGGCCACTCGTATGCCGAGGCGGAGTTTCAATACTCGAAGAACCGGCAGGCGCTCCCAGTCCGCTTCTCCTTCTTCGAAGAAGGGCTCTTCATCGAAGCCGCGACCCCGGAACACGAAGACCTGCTCTGGGCGCGCGTGCTGAAGTTCGACCGCTCGCCCGTGGAGAAGGTCTACGAAGCTCTGGGCTCGGTGGTCCCGCAGGACAATCCGCAGCGGGTGAAGTCGCAGGGGCCGGAGTACCTCAGATTTCCCCAGGTGCTCAAGGCCCTCGGGCTCGCGGATAAATCCTCCGAAGTGAAGCTCACCGTCATCGACCGGCACGGCAGAGAGCGCGTGGCCGCTCTCGAGGTCGCGGCGAGCCCCCTCAATAATTGGGTGCGCAGGCCTTCGGATGCGAAGGCGGAGCTGCCGCTTTTCGCGCGGAATCCGGGAGACTACTACTGGTTCGAGTATTTCCCCGAAAGCCGCGTGCTCTATTTTCAGTACAACGGCTGCCAGGACAAGAAAGGGGAGAGCATCGAAGAGTTCGCCGAGCGGCTCTTCGGGTTCGTCGAGTCGCACGACGTTGAAAAGCTCGTCGTCGATCTCAGGTGGAACGGGGGCGGGAACATGAACCTCAGCCGCCCGCTCGTCCTGGGATTGACGAGGGCGAAGCAGGTGAACCGCCACGGCAGGCTCTTCGTGATCGCGGGCCGCCATACGTTTTCGGCCGCGATGATCTTCGCCGAGCAGCTCGAGCGCTTCACCGACGCCATCTTCGTGGGCGAGCCCACCGGGTCGAGCCCTAATTTCGTGGGCGAGACCAACTTTCTCACCCTCCCTTACGGCAAGGTGCGGGCCAGCATCTCTAACCTCTACTGGCAAAACAGCACCCCCACGGACCGCCGCATCTGGATCGCCCCCCGGTTGCTGACCCCTCCGACTTTCGAGAGCTACAAGAACGGGCGCGACCCCGCCCTCGAAGCCATCCTCGATTTCCGAGACCGGCCCTGAGCCGGTAAAACCGCCCGGGCCGGGGCGTCGAACCGCCCCGCCCGCTCGGGTTCCCCGAGGGCTTGACAAAAGATATATAGATGGATATAAATATATTGTTTCAATTTTCAGTCGTGCGGAGATCGACAGCAAGTGGATACAAACCAGTTTCAGCGTATCGCAAAAGCATTGGCCGACCCGCGCCGCTTTGAAATCTTCGAGCAGATAGCCCTGGCGGGCGACGATCTCTGTTGTGGGGCCATCGTCGATCTGTTCCCGGTCGCGCAGGCCACGGTCTCGCACCACCTCAAGGAGCTGACCGACGCGGGGCTCGTAGAGATCCGGCCCGAGGGCCAGTTTCGCTATTTCCGAGCCCGCTGCGAGGTCCTTACCCAGTACATAGAGGAGCTTCAGCGGCGCGCGGGGATCGCGTGCAAGGCCGCTTCGAAGGCGAAAGCGCCCGGCAAGCGCCGCTCCGTTTCGAAACAGGCAGCCGGCGGCCGCTCTTGATACATAGATAAATATATATATATACAAGGGCGGAAGAAAACGGAACCCGGGTCGAGGCGGCGCGTATTATGGTGATGATCGCGAACGAGATAAAGGACGAAAGGGAGGAGAAGATGAGCGACTACGTAAACAATGTGAGCGAAGGCGATTTTGAGAAGGACGTTCTCCAGTCGAGCCAGCCGGTGCTGGTCGATTTCTGGGCCGAGTGGTGCGGACCGTGCCGCATGCTTGCGCCGGCCGTCGAGGCCGTTGCGAAGCAGTATGCCGGCAGCGCGAGCGTCGTGAAGGTGAACGTGGACGAAAGCCCCGCCGTGGCCCAGCGTTACGGCGTGAGAGGCATTCCGACCCTGATCCTCTTCAAGGGCGGGCAGGAGGCCGAGCGGGTAGTGGGCGCGGTCCCCAAAGAGACGATCTCTCGCCTGATCGACAAGCACGTCGCCGGAGAGGTCGCCAGCTGACCGGTCGATAGTTACCGGGCGCAGACCATAGGTGTTCTGATGACGACAAAACCTGGAATCCGTATCATCAAGCGTTCTGAGAAGGCAGCCTCCGAAGCGCCTCGAGAGACATCCGTGAAAAAGGCGAAGACCCCGGGCGACAGCGCCCGCGAGGCCGCCGCCACGGTCGCCTCCTGGGTCCGCGAGTTTAAAGAGAAACGCGTTGTCAGAGGCCGGTTACCTGTCGCAAAGCTGACCTGACCTGGATACGGTTCATTAAAGAAGGGAGCGCGGACCGAATGCCCGCGCTCCCTTTCTTCATGCGAGACTCTTTCCGGATAATCCTTTCGATTCGACTATCGAGCCGGCAGCCTCGCCGGTCCCTGACTCCGCTCAAGGTCTCTTCTCGCCCGCGCTGATCGCCACTTTCAGACGGTTTTGCCGAGGAGGCAGAGGGCAGGTCGCGAAAGATGTGAAGGCGCAAGGCGGGTTGACGGCCTGGTTGAAATCGAGCGTCACGAACCCGTTTTCAGGCATATCGCTGTATAGGAACCGGCCCGCCGGGTAGGTCGATTTTCCGCTCGTCAGGTCGCTGAATATGAAGAAGAGCCGGTCGTCTTCGAGCACGGGGTCGAGGCGGTACTTCCTGCCGCCCAGCGCAAATAGCGCGTAGCCGGGGCTCGGCATGTTCTGAACGTCCCCGAGTACGTTCGTGATAGCGATATCTCTCGGCTTATCGTAAGCGACGAAGCTCGCCTTTATGCGGAATGGCTCCCGCGCCGGAAACCATCGCAGGCCCGTGAATTCGCGCCGCCGCCTGCTGTTCTTATCTCTCATCCTCACACCGTACCGCTCGCCCCGCTTTATTACCTGCAAGGTCACGGCTCCGACAGTTAGAACGGTCGGCTTCTCGTCGGCGTCGGTGCGGATTTCAAGCGCGGTGATTGCCCGGCCTTCGGAAAGGACGTTTGCGCCCGGCTCGGCGCGCAGGGTCGTCTTGCCGCCGTGGAATTCAAAAGCGCCCGCCCTGCTCAGAGTCGAGCCTTTAGGCAAGACGATCTCGTTGGAAGGGTCGGTGCCGAAGCGGTTCGCCCCCTCCTTCAGCCAGAACAGGCCCGCGACGGTAAGCCATCCGCCGTCGCTTCGCAGCTCGGCCTCGCGTTTCTCGCGCCATGCCTTAATGGTCGCGGAATAGGAAGCCTGCCCGATTGCGGTCGCGGCCAGAGTGA
>DATLMR010000301.1:0-2640 GCA_035537555.1 Blastocatellia bacterium | reverse complement strand
GGCGATGTTGGTCTCGGGATTGACGGCAACCTTGTCGAATCCCGTTCCCGCTCGCGCCGAAGAGTCGATGCGCCTCGTGCGCTGGAAGGGCGCGCTGCCTCTATATACGAACAGAGCGGGCGAGCCGGTGCCGACTCCCGTGAAGATGAACTCGTTCGTTCCGGAATTGTACGCGGTGGAGCTGAGGCTCATATCTTCCGCGCGCGCGGTAAGCTCGCCGGTCGAGAGGTTGATGAAATGCGCGCGCCTGCCGCGCCCGGCATAAATCGCGTTGAAGGCAGCCACGTTATTGTCGGGGTTGACGGCGACGAAGAGCGGGTTGATCGCTCCCTCCGCGTCAGACAGGCGAGTCACGTCCATCGCCCCGGTATTGATGTTTATCAAAGCGATACTGCCGCTCGTGGGGTCGCCTCCATTCGTGGCGACGACGGTGCCGGAGTTACGATTGAAAGAGATGCCCGAAGTCACGCCGTTACCGAGCGCGAAATCCCCGTCCACGCCCGCGAAGCTGCGCTCTATGCGCGCGGAGCTCACGTCGAATTCGAAGACCGTATCGGCGTGCTTATCGCTCACATAGGCGCGGTGCGTCGCCTGGTCCACCACGACTCCGAACGGGAAGGCGAGTCCGGCCTGATTGTCATCGAAGCCCGCGTCGCCGGGATCGTTTAGCAGAGTGCTCGGAGTAGGCTCGATGGAGATGCGAACGAAGTCTCCGGCTGATCCCCCCTTCAACCTCAGCGTGAGAGTGTTCTGCTGCTGCGGATTGAGGGCGACGACGATGCGCGACGAGCGCCTGTTGAACAGGTTCTTTTCGATGAGGGCCGTTCCGTTCAGCGTCAGGGTGCCTTTGGCGATACGGAACGATTCGTCGTTCCCGCCGTTCGTCAGCGTCAGAGTGTAAGGAATGGAGGTATTGCCGATAGCAAAGCTGCGAGTGAATAGATCCTTTGCCTTCGAAGTCCGAGTGAAAGTCGCCGGCCCGAACCCGGCCTGTGCCAGCGCGTCGCCCGAGCGGCCGCCCATTACTGGCGCGAGGCAAAGTAAAAATACGGATACTGAAGACAGATTGAATAATCGTCGAGGTTGCATAACAGATTTCTCCTGAGAATACCCTGGAACTCCAAAGGCAATTAGTCTGAAGCGACCGAGCAGGTCTCCCTCTATGAATGTGATGAAAGGAATAATGAAGGCGGGTTTCCAGATAGAAGGTTCTTCAGCCTCGAGATCTCAGATAGCACGCAAAGGGATTTGATGAGACCGATCCGGGCCGTTGATAAAAGTATGCGACAGGTCCGCGCTCGCCCCGGGGGATCATTCGAGACCCGCTTTATAAAGTCTCTTCTTTTCCGAAGCCTGAAAACCGTCTTTACTAAGCGAGCTGGTTGTAGCCGCCGCGGAAGTAGAGGAGCGGCTTGCCTTCGGTGACTGCGGTGGCTTCTACCTCTCCCACGAATATCGTGTGGTCCCCGCCGGGGAAAGCATGGACCACGCGGCATTCGATGCCGGCGAGCGAGCCGGTCAGCAGTGGCGAGCCGGTAACTCCTTCGGTGAACCCTACCCCGTCGAAGCGGTCCTCTTCCTTCGAAGCGAAGCGGCGCGAGATCAGCTCCTGATCCTCGGCAAGGAGGCTCACGGCGAAGTAGCTGCCTTCGACAAGGTGGTCGTGAATCGAAGCGCGCTTATCTATGCAGACGAGGATGAGCGGAGGGTCGAGCGATACCGAGGTGAAGGCGCTTACGGTGATCCCTTGCGGCCTCTCACCCTGGCCTTTGCTCGTCACGACGGTCACGCCGCTCGCGAAGTGGCCCAGCGCGCGACGGAATTCCTCTTTGCCGACTGCCATAGTCTCTCCTGTCTTGTGAAATGAGTGGATATTGTGCAGAGGGACGCTCGCCACTGTCAAGCTGCGGGCCTTGCGCGCTGCCGCATGAAGCGACCGACGGGCGGGGCCACTCTCCGGCGAGTGACTCCACCCGTCTCTAAGCCTCACGAGCCGAATTCTTACTGCGCCTTCTTATACTTGGCGATCAATTGATCGAGCCCTTCCTTCGAGCCTTTATTCCGATACTGATAGTAAGAGGTCAGATCAGCGAGCACCTGATCGTGCGCCGGCTTGAGCTGGGCGTTACCTTCCGAGAGCGCGACGAAGTGGGCGAACAGCTCGATGACCTCATCCATTTTCGCCTGGGCCGCTTTCAAACTATCGGCCTTGAGCGGGCCATCCCCCACTTTCTTGTGCTCCTCGGCCAGTTGCTGGTACTCCTGATTCACGAGAATGCCTAAGTACATAAAGGTGAGAGGGTCGTTCGCGTTGATCTCGGCGGACTTCTGGAGGCGGACCTTCGCCTCGTCCCTCTCGTTGCTCATGAGCGAGACGAGGCCAAGATATTGGTAGAGCAAAGGCAGCCAGCGGGTCTGGTATTCGGTCCAGGCCGCGGCCTCCATGCTCTCGGGCTTTTTGTTGGTCTCGATCAACTCTATGGCCACGGCGCCATACTTCACGCTCTGCGGGACGTACTTGGGATTCTTGCTCCTCGCCTGGTCGATGCCCAGGAGGGTCATCTGCGTCAGCAGGGTCACGTCGTTCGGGTTCTTCTTAAGTTGAAGGTCCGCGATGCGAAAGGAGTCGTCGAGCCGTCC
>DATLMR010000300.1:0-4207 GCA_035537555.1 Blastocatellia bacterium | reverse complement strand
CGACAAGAACAACTTCGGCCCGCGCGTAGGCTTCGCGTGGACCCCGAACTTCAGCGCGCTCGGCGATCGCTTCACCAACGGCCGCACGGTCATTCGCGGAGGCTTCGGCATCGCCTACGATCCTCCGTACTTCAACATCGTTTTGAACACGATCACGGCCGCTCCGTATGCCGCCGCCGGCAGCTTCAGCCAGACGCCCGGCGCTCCCGGATCGGTTACGTTCCCCTTCCTGCCCACGGACAGGGCTCAGCTTGCTCTGACGCCCGGCACCAACGGCGGAGACCCGCGCCTGTTTAACCAGACGAGAGTCGATCCGAACCTCTACAATCCCTACACGATGTCGTTCAACTTCGGCATCCAGCAGGAGATCTACCGTGGAGCAGTCGTTGAAGTTCGTTACGTAGGCTCGCGCATCATCGGCCAGTTCCAGACCGTCAACGGCAATCCCGACCTGAGATTCCTTGCTCGCGCGGGCCAGTTCCTCACGGGCGACCCGACTCAGTTCACGCACGGGATTCCCGTAACCCCGTTCGCGGGCCAGCCGGCTCCGTCAGCGGCGAACAACTTCGCGAGCCGCGCCGGCACGCTCGGCAACGGACGTCTGGACCCGGCTTTCGGCAACGTGCGCACGCGCATCAACGGCGCGTCTTCGACCTATCACGGTCTCCAGACCCGCTTCGACACGCGCATCCGCAACTCCATAACCCTGAACCTGAACTACACGCTCAGCAAGACCCTCGATAACGTCTCCGAGATCTTCTCTACTCTCGCGGGCGGCACGACGGTCGCGCACTCGCAGGACCCGTTCGACATCACCGAAGGCGAGCGCGGGTACTCGGCGTTCCACCAGAAGCACAACTTCGTGGCGAGCTTCCTCTACGACCTGCCGTTCTTCTCTGAGCAGCGTGGCGTGGTCGGCAAGCTTCTCGGCGGCTACCAGCTCAACGGAATCATCCGCCTGGGCTCGGGCCGTCCGTACACCCCGAACACGTTCTTCGGAATGTACGATCCGGGCTTCGAGAATGCGTTCATCGGCGCGGGCTCTCTGCGCGCGTTCAACGGCAATCCCGATGCGAGCCAGGGTTCGATAGCTTTCGGCGCGACCGCGTCGGACTTCCTCCTGGGCTTCCCGGCGAATCCGGGGCAGTACGTGATCTTCGACACGCTGCGGCCCGGTGCGGACCCGGTCGTCGTCAACTCCGTGGCCGAGGCCAAGTCGCAAGCGCGCATCATCTACAACGACTTCGGTCTTAACACGCGTTTTGGCGTCCCGTTCGCGGACCTCGAAGCCTTCAACGACTTCGGAACTCCGTTCGGTGACCTGGGACGAAACACCTTCTTCGGTGAGCCGTTCTACCTGTCCAACCTGTCCGTGTTCAAGAACCTGAAGATCACGGAGAACAAGAGCCTCGAATTCCGCGTTGAAGCTTTCAACATCTTCAACCACAGGAACTTCGGAGTTCCGGATCCTATCACCGAAGACGCATTTAACGGTCTCACCGTTAGCTCGTACGGCAACCCCGGATTCAACAACGGCGGCAACCGCACGATGCGCCTCGGCATCCGCTTCCTGTTCTAAACAACATCGCTTTCCGGGCGACAGCCCGGCAGCTACAAAAAGGGAGAGCGTCTCGAAAGACGCTCTCCCTTACTTTTTGCCCGTCAACCGACGGGGATTACATGGAAAGAATTTCCCATCATTCGAGCAGCTCGCACTCGGCCGAAGCATTCGGTTCCATACGGGCTCCGGGTTCAATCGACGAGGGTGAAGTCCATCTTCCGGGTGAGAGTCTGCGCCCTCTTTTCGGCGAGCGTATCGATTATTTTCAAGCTCATGACATACTTGCCCGCGGGCAGGCTCGATACTTTCAGTTGCCCGATTCTCATTACCAGTGACGGATTCGCCGGGCTGATCGCCACGGGTTCTTCGGGAGACTGGTAGATCACCTGTCCGTTCCGGGCCACGGTCAACTGCGTGGTGACCTGAGGCTTTCCATCCTTTAGCTTCGCGTTGTATATGGACGCAGTGTAAAGCAGGTTGTTCCTGCGCGAGACGCGGCGGGTGGCCATTATCCAGTTGATGCCGGTCCCCGGCTTCGAATTGCTCGCGGGCACGGCGCCGAGGAGCAGGCTGCTCGCGGCCAGGCGGCCTTTCGTCAGGTCGGGCACCTCGAAATAACGAGAGAGTGTGCCGAGCGCGCCCGACTTGTTGTCGCGGACGACGAGGCGCACCTGGTACACGCCCGAGGGCAATTCGGTGTTGGCCGAGTAAGTCAGGCCGCCCTTCTCCGCCTTCAAATAATCCTCCGGTGAAAGGTCCGGTTTGATGGTCTCGTTGAACCCTCCGCGCAGCTTTCCGAATTCATCGAACACGAAGCCCGCCACGTCCAGATTGACCTGCTTCTTATCGGCGGTCTGCTCGAACTGGAGTTTCTTCGGATCGATCACGAGATGTATGTCGATAGCGCCCCTGTCGGGCGGGGCCGCTTTGTAGATCAAGAGGGCGTCCACATCGACATCCCTGCGCGCGAGCGGCGATTTGATGGCGGCGAGCAACTGATCCTGTCTGTTTACGGGAGCGGCGCTCTTTTCCTCGCGCGCGAAATAGCCGCGTCGGCTGTGGACCTTCAGGCCCTCCGCCTTCACCTTCACCTCGATCTTCCGGAAATCGCCGTCGAACTTCGCGTCCGAAGGTGTGTATGCCAGCAGGTAATACCCTTCGCTCGCGGCGAGTATCTTCTCCATTCCCTTATTAAAATTGTTGGTGTTCGACACCGATATGCCGCCCGTCGAGGAGGCGAGCGCCCGCAATCCCTCCTGCGCGTCGAGCCCGTTGAACGCGCTCCTGTTACCCAGAGTGTTCAGGTCTATGACCGACGCGGCCTTGGTCCTCGGATCGATGGTTCTCCCTCCCGCGGAGCGCCGGCTGCCGAGTTGCGCCTGTTCAGGCTGCGGCATCGGCTGAGGGCTGAGCGGTGATTCTTCGAATACCTTGAAATCGGTGAGCACCTGCAACCCGCGCACATCCATCGTGTGAATCGCGACCGATGCGCGGGTGGCGCTATCCGTGAGCAGGTTTAACAGGTTGGATACCCTGCTCGCGGTCCCTCCCGATTGCGAGCCGAGCAGAGGAAGGCCCCCCGAGATCAGCACGAGAGACTTGCGCCCGGGAAGCTCGTGCATGCTGTCGATCACGAAGCCGGCCGTGCTCAGAGTCATAAAAGCGCGTAGTGATTTGTCGGACTCATCGGCGACGCTGTTCACATCCAACGCTTCGATCGACGGTCCGAACGAATCTTCGAATGAGCCGCCCTGATCGCCACCAGAGTTCTCCGCCAGGGCGCGCGTAGAGGCGGACGTCGGCTGCAACCCGGAGCCCTGGCCATTCTGTCCGACCCGCCCTGATATCAAGCCGCGGTCTCCCCACGCGCCTTCAGCCCTGTTGAGAGGATGGCCCACGGGCAGAAGCGCGGCGATGGCCCTTCGCAGCAGGTCCTTGTCGGTCGTGAATTGCTGGAGCAACCCTTTGCCTCCAACCGTGCGGACGATGGCGACGAGGTCCGTGGGCTGCATCTGCTTGTCTATGAAATTTAGAAGCAACTCGCGGACGTAGGTCAGGTCTTCGAAGCGGACCGTCAAGTCGTCCACGACGAAGGCAAAGACGCGGCTGACCTCTTTCTCGGCCAGGCCTCGCGCCGCGGCCTGTTGCCCTGCCCCGGCCGCCGAATCCGTGGTCCGGCTCTCTCTGTAGGCATTGACGAACTCGAAGAAGCTTATAGGCTGCTTCTTTCCTTTCTCGAAGAGCTCGAAATCATCCTTCGTGAGTCCTTTGACCACCCGCCCGTTCTTATCCGTTATGACCACATCGAGTTGTACCAGGTCCGTGCTGATGCGTATAGGCTGTTCCGAGTCGAGAGCCTCAGGCTTATCGTTATGGGGCTTTACTTGAGAAGCCGCCGTGCCAGCCGAGAGTAGAATAGATATCGCGATTGCTGCCAACCGTCTCATGGGCACCTCCCCTTAAAGGCAAAACCTAAAGACAGGCAAAACTAAACGTCCGATGTAAGCGTGTGGCCGCATTATAGCATCAATAACACCGAGCAACATCACTCGTGAGATAGTTTCGTTGGGCAAATCGGTCTTATTTCCAATTTTTCGTAAAAGCTTCCAGAATCATGGATGATTGTAGCCCCGGAGGCCGGGTCGT
>DATLMR010000299.1:0-3051 GCA_035537555.1 Blastocatellia bacterium | reverse complement strand
ATCCGGATAATAAGGGAGCCGGAAGGCGGTCGCCGGGGCGCGCTTCACGGCCCCGGCGATCGTGTTCAGGTGGCTCGCGAATTGTGACCTATCCAGTTTGTAGATGGCCGCGTCCGGCCACGGGAACCCGCTCGTCTCGTGCGCGGAGCCGTCTACCACGTCGTGATACATGAGCGAAATGATCTTCATGCGTTGCTGAGCCTCGCTTTGCTTTCGTTCCTTACCCGCGCCCTGCTCTTCCACCTGAGGTAGCTGCTCAACCAGGGCTGCCCCCACGTGTTGGAGGGCCTGCCGCCCGTCTCCAGAGCGGCGGCGCGGCCCTCGTAGATCTCTCGCATCTTCTCTTGAAGCTCGCACAGGTTGTCGAGGACCACGCGATGCTGGATTACGATGTGCGACTCGTTGACTTCGTCATACTCGCAGCCGTAATAGCCGTAGACGGGGCCGGTATCCACGCCCTTGTCTATTTTGAGGAGCGTCATGCCGACGTTGCCGAGGTCATCGCAGGCCATCGCCCAGAAGCAGCCATGCGCGTTCCGGTATTCGGGGCAGACGCCCGGGTGCATCACGAGTGTTCCCCGGCTCGGGATAGAGAAGACCGACTCTTTCAGCAACGTCTTGCAACGGGCTATCACTATGTCCGGGGCGGCCCGCCTGATGAACTCTTCGGCTTCCGCCGAGTTCGGGCTGTGAGTCACGAGCACGTCTACGTCTCTCAGCTCCGGGTAGAGGGCGCGAAGCTCTTCCAGTTTCGCATCCTCCCATATCCGGTCCTTTCGAGCGAGGAACAGCCTGTAGTAGAAGCGGAAGGCCAGCACGTCGAAGAAGCGCGCCACGCCGACGCGCTTGATCTCGCGCTTGATCCGGCGCCCGACTCGCTGCCTGTTCTCCCTCAGCAGGACGATGCCCGAGAGGTCCGAGAACGCGGCCATCCAGCGGGCCAGCGCTTCACGGTCGAGGCTCGCTCCCTCGTGGCAGATGAGCAGGGTCTTCATCTTATCGCTCATAGGTCATCCGACAGGGCTTCGGCGAGCACGCGCCCTTCCATCTCTCGGGGCACGTCCAGACCGAGTATGGTGAGGACCGTGGGCGCGATGTCGAGGTTGTCGCATTCGTCTATCCGCGCGCCGCGCTTGATTCCCGGCCCGTAGATCGCGAGCGTCCCCCTTGGATCGTGGCAGCCCGATTTTACGAGGCCCGTGCTGAATACCAGGTCTTCATAGCGGAACGACTCATCCTTGCCGAGATGCGGGAAGTAGCAGCGCGAATCTTCGGAGACGGCGTCGTAACGCTTCAAGGTGACGGTGATGCTGTTTTCAACCGCCTCCGTCTCGAACATCCTCTGGCCGGGCGCGTCGATGTAAGCGCCGTCGAGCGCGCTCAATATAGACTCTCGCGCCTCCCGAGACTCGGCGTAGAGGTTGAACTGGTCGGACATGGTCGAAAGGGCGCGGGCCTTGTCTTTCATCCCTAGAATATCGAGGACCCTGTCGAGCGACCTCAATTGCACGATGGCCTTGCCCTTCTTCAGGCCGGTGATGAAAGGCTTCTGCCCCATGCTCGACGCGAGCACCAGGACCGTTTCATCGTCGAGCAGACGCATCATGCGATTCAGAAGTGCGTCGGCGGTCCGGTAGCCGTGCTCGATCGCGCTTCCGAACACGCGCACCTCTTCCGGGCTGGTCAGTTGCGGAAAGACCTCGGGCTGCATGGCTTTCCAGTAGCTGTGCATGTAATGCGCGACGTGATTAGAGTGGAACGTGGCGAAGTGCGGCCTGTGCTTGCGATAGAGGCGTCTGAAGAAGTCATAATTCAGGAGAGGCTGAAGGGCCACGCGCCGCCAGCGGACATCGGGGTCTATCCTCTCGCGCGCGAGCTGGCGAGTCACGCGGGCTATGGTTCCGGCCCCGAGCCCTAGCGACAGGAGCTTCGCGCCGAGCTGGGCTTTGAAGAGGAGATTGTCCTGGTCCGAGGGCAGGCGGACCGAGCGCGTGTATGTGAGATTCAGCTCCTGAATGGCGCGCAGGCCCTCGGGGTAGGTCGAGGGGTCCGGAGAGAAGGTATCAGGGACATAGAAGCCCTTCACGGGGCGCGGGGGCCACGAGCAGAGGCTGCCGTAGACTCCGACGCTCAACCCGCCGTCGTGGCAGATGTCCCATATGCGGCGCGCGGTGATCGTCTCCGGCGGCTGCTGGAGGAAGAAGACGTTGTGATCGGCCTGGGGGCGGCCGGTGTAGACGGTGGTCCAGGTGATCCACGGGTCGAGCTGCGGAGGCAGGTCCACGCTCATGGGCGCGGCCCATGTGCCTTCGCGCTTGAGGCGCGCAAAGGTCGGCAGCCTGCCCTGATCGATCAAAGGGTCGATCAGGTCCCAGGTGATTTCATTCAGCTCCACGAATAGTACTTTCTTGCGACCCATGATTGCTTTTTTCCGCGTCCCTTCGATCTTATTGCGTCCCGCTTCTCGAGACCTGTTTCCGGCAAAATGGCCGGGGTCAAAAAGCTCCGGCAGCCCTCGCCCGGCTCGCGAGCCGCGCGTGCGTTTCGAGCAGGCTCGCGCCGATGGCGGACCAGTCGTACCGCGAGCGAACGAGCACGCGGCCCTCATGCGCGAGGCGTTGCCAGAGCGCCCGATCTTCGAAGAGCGAGAGTATCGCGCGGCGCTGTCCTTCGGCGGAGTCGGCGAGCAGGATATTCCGGTCGTCGATCACGGCGAGCCCTTCGGCTCCGAGCCGGGTCGATACGACGGGGACGCCCGCCGCCATGGCTTCGAGTATCTTCAACCGCGAGCCTCCGCCGATCCTGAGCGGGACGACCTCCGCGAGCGCGTCGCGGTAGTAAGGCCGCACGTCTCCGACGGTGCCCGTCACCTCCACTCCCGGAATGCGCGCGAGCGCGCGGACCTCCGGCGCGGGGTTGCGACCGACGATGGTGAAGACGAGTTCGGGGTTCCGCTCGCGCAGGGCGGGCCACGCCTCGCGCGCGAAGCAGACGGCCGCGTCCACGTTCGCGTGATAGTCCATGGAGCCGACGAAGACGACGCGATTACGG
>DATLMR010000298.1:0-7315 GCA_035537555.1 Blastocatellia bacterium | reverse complement strand
CCTTGATGTCCGACCGATTCGCGCCCATCCATCTAAAGCTCGGGCGGATCTACGACAGGCTCGGGCGGACCGACCAGGCGCGCGTCGCGTACGAAAAATATCTGGAGCTGGCCCCGAACGCGGAAGACTACAGCGAGGTTGCGCGGCGTATCTCTCAGCTCTAGCGCAAACCGGGAACGACGACCATATGCTGATTTTCATAACAGGCGGGGCCGGTTTCATCGGCTCGAATTTCATACGGCACCTTCTTTCGGATCATCCCGATTATCGAATAATCAATTTCGATAAGCTCACCTACGCGGGCAACCTCGACAACCTCGGAGACGTGGAGTCGTCCCCGCGCTACTCTTTCGTGCGCGGCGACATCTGCGACCGCGCGGCAGTCGATGGAGCCCTCGGCGCGGCGGACGTGGTCGTGAACTTCGCGGCAGAATCGCACGTGGACCGCTCCATCGAGAGGGCCGCCGACTTCGTAGAGACCAACGTGAAAGGGACGCAGATCCTGCTCGACGCGGCGCGGCAGGCGGGCGTCTCGCGGTTCGTGCAGGTATCGACCGATGAGGTGATGGGCTCGTGCGCGGAAGGCGAGTACTTCACGGAGTCCTCGCCCCTGAGACCCAACAGCCCCTACGCCGCATCCAAGGCCGCGGCCGAGCACCTCGTTCGCGCCGCGCACGTGACGTTCGGCCTCGATGTCGTGACGACGCGCGCGTCGAACAACTACGGCCCTTACCAGTTCCCCGAAAAGCTGGTGCCGCTCATGATCAGCAACGCCCTCGACGACAGGCCGCTGCCGGTTTACGGCGACGGCCTCAACGTCAGGGACTGGCTCTACGTCGAAGATTGCTGCCGCGCTATCGACGCCGTGCTGCATAAAGGGAGAGCGGCGCAGGTCTATAACATAGGCTCGCGCGCTGAACGAAATAACCTCGAAGTCGTGGACGCTCTGCTCGGCCTGCTCGGCAAACCCCGCTCTCTCATCAAATTCGTGGCCGACCGGCCGGGCCACGACCGCAGGTACGCGACCGACCCTTCCCGGATCGAAGACGAGCTCGGGTGGAGGCCCCGCGAGACTTTCGAAAGCGGCATGGAGAAGACCGTCCGCTGGTACCGCGACAACGCGGAGTGGATCGCGCGCACCCGCTCGGGCGAATACCAGCTCTATTACGAGCGAATGTACGGCGGGCGCTGAAGGATGATCGAAGAAGAGAACTCCATCGGAAATAAGACCGCGCTCATCACGGGAGCGGGCGGCCTGCTGGGCCGATGCCTGTCCCGGAGGCTCGCGGCCTCCGGCTGGCGCGTAGCCGCGCGCGCGCACTCGGAGCTCGACATCACGAGCGAGCAAGGCGTGCGGGAGGGCATCGAGAGGGTGCGGCCCGACCTCGTGATCAATTGCGCAGCCACTACCGATGTGGACCGCTGCGAGCGCGAGCCCTCGTGGGCCTTCGCGGTCAACGAAACCGGCCCGATGCTTCTGGCCCGAGCCTGCCGCGAGACGGGCTCGGAGCTTGTCCACATCAGCACCGATTACGTCTTCGACGGCGATAAGGAAGGCTTTTATACCCAGGAAGACCCGCCGAACCCGCGAGGCGTTTACGCCGCATCGAAGCTCGCGGGCGAGCGGGCCGTGGCCCGGGAGGCCGAGCGGTTCTATATAATCCGCTCTTCATGGATATTCGGAGCGGGCGGGAAAAACTTCGGAAGCCGCGTCATCGAGTACGCGCGCGCGGGCGCCAGGCTCAAGGGGGTCAGCGACCAGACCTCCATTCCAACCTACGCGCCCGACCTCTCGGAGCGAATCGAAGAGGTGCTCGGCGTCGGCGCGCACGGCCTCTACCACTTAACCAATACAGGGCCGGCGAGCTGGTATGACTTCGCGCGCCTCGCCCTCGACCTGGCCGGGCTCGAAGAAGTCGAGCTGCAACCCGTGACGCGCGCGGAGCTCCGGCAGGACGCTCCCCGCCCGCATAACACGGCCTTGCGATGCCTGGTATCTGAAAAGCTGGGCCTGCCGCCGCTCAGGCACTGGCGCGACGCTCTCGGCGACTTCGTCAGAGAAATCGCCTGATGAGGAAAACAGATGGCGTGGACATACCTTTTCATAGCGGGCCTTCTTGAGATCGCCTGGGCGGCGGGCCTGAAAAACTCCGAAGGATTCACGAAGCTCTGGCCGAGCCTGGGCACCGTCTCGGCCATGATCGCGAGCTTCTTCTTCCTGTCGATCGCTCTGAAGACGCTGCCCATCGGCACGGCGTACGCGGTCTGGACCGGGATAGGCGCGGTCGGCACCGCCATCATCGGCCTCGTCTATTTCGGAGAGTCGCGCGAGGCGCTCAGGATCGTCTGCATATTGCTGATCGTGGCCGGAATACTCGGGCTCAAGCTCACTTCCCCGAAGTAAGAATCCATTCCCGCGCCCGCCGCCGTATCAGCATGCGGGACCGCCCCGCCGGGGTCTCACCCCATCCGAGAGGACTCTATGCCGACGAATGATTATCACTTCGTCACGCTCTGGCGCGTGGACGGCACGGCGAAGGAAGTCGCGGACGTGCTCAAAGACGCGACGGCCCTGCCGAGATGGTGGCCTTCCGTGTACCTCGACGTTCGGCAGCTCGAGCCGGGAGATGAAGAGGGCGTCGGCAGAGTCATCAGCCTCTACACCAAGGGGTGGCTGCCTTACACCCTTCGATGGCAATTTCGCGTAACCGAGTCGCGCTACCCCTACGGCTTCAGCCTGGAGGCGTGGGGTGACTTCGAGGGGCGCGGCATCTGGACCTTCCGGCAGGACGGCGATCACGTGAACGTGATCTATGACTGGAAAATCCGCGCGGACAAGCCTCTGCTCAGGTCGCTTTCCTTTATCCTCAAGCCGATCTTTTCAGCCAATCACAGGTGGGCCATGGCCCGGGGCGAAGAGAGCCTTAAGCTGGAGCTGGCACGGGTCCGGGCCGGGACCGAGGCGGAAGCCTCGCTCGTGCCCCCTCCGCCCGGCCCGACCTTTCCACACAACCGCTCATACCGCCGGCCCCGTTCGAGGGCGGCCCGCACCTGATCGGAGAACCCGGCAAGGGCCTCAAGCCAGGCCGCTCGAGCGAGGCCGCGTTTTTGCTCCGGCTAGACAAACCCCGGGTTCTGGAGTAGAAGTAAAGGCTCTTCGAAATCGCGGCTGACGCCCGGCAGAATGGCCCGTGACGGGCGGTTTCAGGGCCGGCGCGACAGAAGTCGCACGGAAGCTTGCGCGCTAGTTGAATGTTATCTATTGTTGAAGCGGGACCGGTCGGCCACCGGTCCCGCTTTATTATGCCCGGCACCACGATCCTTCACTACAAGATCGGAGAGAGGCTCGGCGCGGGCGGCATGGGTGAAGTCTATCTTGCCGAAGATACGAGACTGGGCCGCCAGGTGGCGCTCAAGTTCCTGCCCGCTTCATACGAGTACGACCCGGACCGCCGCGACCGTTTCTTCAAGGAAGCGCGCGCGGCTTCGGCCCTGCGGTCTCCGAACATCGCCGCCATCTACGACATCGGCGAGTTCGAAGGGTCGAGCTTCATCGTTATGGAGTACGTCGCGGGCGAGGTGCTCTCGCGCAAGATAGAGCGCGACCCTCTGCCGATTTGGGACGCGATCGACATATCCATGCAGGTCGCCGACGCGCTCGACGAAGCGCACTCGCTCGGGATCATTCATCGCGACATAAAG
This sequence comes from Blastocatellia bacterium, assembly GCA_035537555.1. Taxonomy (GTDB): domain Bacteria; phylum Acidobacteriota; class Blastocatellia; order UBA7656; family UBA7656; genus DATLMR01. Next base: position 3,613 of record DATLMR010000298.1, on the reverse strand, counting down.
AGCGCCAACCTGATTATCACCGAGCGCGGCCTCGTAAAGGTGCTCGACTTCGGGCTGGCCAAGTTCATCACCGCCCCGCTCGGCGCGGGCGGCGACGACAAGCACCAGGGGCAGGACACCGATCCGACCTTCAGGCTCGGGCAGGAGACGGTGGCGGGCGTGGTGATGGGAACGATTTCTTACATGTCGCCCGAGCAGGCGCTCGGGAGGGTCGTCGATCACCGCTCGGACATATTCAGCCTCGGCATCGTCACCTACGAGATGCTCACGGGCCGCAGGCCGTTTGAAGGCAACAGTTCCACCGAAGTGATGGACAAGATCATTCACCAGGAGCCCGCCGCCATCGCCCGGTTCAACTACGGCGTGCCGCACGAGCTCGAGCGGATACTGCGCAAGGCGCTCGAAAAGAGCCCCGATTTCCGGTACCAGTCCACGCGCGAGATGTACATCGACCTCAGAAACCTGCGGCGCGATCTCGAAGCAAACAGGCAGGCGGGCCAGACGGGCTCTTACCCGGCCGAATACCAATCGACCTCATCCATCTCCGGCAGCCGCCGCCTGCAAACGGGAGAAGGGGTGAGCTCGGCCCTCGGGCATAGCGGAGAGCACTCGCATACGGCGAGGCTCGGGAACGCGGTCGCCGTGCTCACGTTCTCCAACATTACCAAGGAGCCTTCCGACGAATGGATCGGCTCCGGCATCGCCGAGACGGTCACGGCGGACCTGCAGAGCATTCGCGGCCTCTCCGTCATCGGGCGCGAAACGATATTCGAGACTTTGAGGAACATAGGGTCGGGCCATCTGGGCGAATTCGACGAGAAGTTCGGCATCGACATAGGGCGGAGGCTCGGGGCGTCGCGGATAATCGGCGGCGGCTACCAGCGCATAGGAGACATGATCCGCATCACGGCCCGGTTCGTCGACGTGGAGACGGGAGTCCTGGTCAAGACGGTAAAGATAGACGGCAAGATAGCCGAGATTTTCGATTTGCAGGACAAGATAGTCTTCGAGCTGACGCAGGGACTGAACCTCCAGCTCGGCAATTCAGAGATCACCGAGATCGAGCGCGACGAGACGCGATCGGTCGAGGCGTACGAGAACTACTCGCGCGGCATCCTGAACCTGCGCACGGCCAGCCGCGACTCGCTCGACCGCGCGATCCACATGCTCGAGAAAGCCGTCGAGCTCGATCCCAACTACGCCCGCGCGTGGGCCGCGCTCGGAGGCGCGTACGACCTCAAGGGCTCGTTCGCGAACCTCCCCGAGCTGGTCAAAAAAGGGATCGAGCTGATTCAGAAATCGATCTCGCTGAACCCTAACATCTCGCAGGCGCACCAGTGGCTCGGGGGCGCGTACACGGGGATCGGCAAGTACGACGAGGCTATAAAGGCCATCGAAGAATCGCTCCGCATCGAGCCGACGAACGCGGGCGCGCACCAGGCGCTCGCCCGCGCCTACTGGATCGGGTTCGGCTCTATCGAGCGGGGTATCGAGGAGCTGGAGCGGGCCGTGACTCTCAACCCGCAGCTCGGATACGCTTTCCTTCAACTGACTTTTCTCTACACCATCACGGGCGAATACGAGAAGGCGATCGAGGCGGCGAAAAAGGCCATCGACCTTCAGGAGAAATTCATCTCCGGGAAGGAAGGGCTCCAGATCATCGGCGCGCACACGCGCCTCGGGTACGTCTACTACCGGCAGGGCCGGTACGACGAGGCGATCAAGGAATACAACATCGAGATGGATTTCCTGCTGTCGAGCGATCACTCGCTCCGCGAGCGCACGATGATCGAGCTCGATCAGAAGCTGGGCGCGGCATACATGAAGAAGGGCATGGCCGAAGAGGCCGAGGGCCGGTTCAAGCGCGCGGTGAAGAAATTCGAGGACCGCATATCGAAAGGGGCGGCAGACGCGCCCACGATGTATTACATTGCCTGCCTGTACTCTCTGCGCGGCGACCCCGAAGCCGCCGTCAAATACCTCAGGGAATCTTTCGCGGGCTTCGAGAAGATCAACCGCCTGCGGGCGAAGGGCGACCCCGATCTCGATCCCGTGAGGGATGACCCCCGCTTCATCGAATTGATGAAAGAATAGTTCTCCGTCTCCCGATCAATCCTCTTCCCCGGCGAAAGAGATGGAGAGGTCGCGGGCGGCCGTGATTAGCTGGTGGTCCGGCGGAACGACCTTCACGCCCTGGACGCACCGTTCGAGCGGCACGACCACGACCTCATTGCAGCTCCAGCCGACCATCGAGCTCGTATGGCCGCCCGCGATCGCGCGGACGGCGGCAGAGCCGAAGCAGGAGGCGAGCATGCGGTCGAAAGCGGTGGGCGTGCCGCCCCTCTGGAGGTGCCCGAGCACGACCACGCGCATCTCCTTGGCACAGTAGCGCGCCACGTCTTCGGCCACGCGCTCGGCGATGCCCCCGAGCCGGGCGACGCGGTCCGGGCCGCCCGCGTCGCGGTAGGATTGAAGGCCGTGCGCGGCCGTCGCGCCTTCGGCCACGACGACGATGGAAAAATGCCTGCCCTGCGACCCTCGCTCGGCGATCTTCGCGGCGATCTTCTCTGACGAAAACGGGATCTCGGGGAGCAGGATCACGTCCGCCCCCCCGGCTATGCCCGCCTGTAGCGCTATCCATCCGACGTTGCGCCCCATAACTTCGACGAAGATGACGCGGTCGTGGCTTTCGGCCGTGGTGTGCAGCCTGTCGATGGCCTCGGTGGCGATGTCGAGCGCCGTGTCGAAGCCGAAGGTCAGGTCCGTGCCGACGAGGTCGTTGTCGATGGTCTTCGGGACCCCGACGATCGGCACGCCCATTTGCGAAAAATCGTACGCGATGCGCTGCGACCCTTCGCCCCCTATGACCACCAGCGCGTCGAGGCCCAGGCGCTTGAAATTATTGAATGCTTCTTCGTAGGCCGCCTCGTTTTTGACCATGCAGCCGTCGACTTCGTGCACGCCGAAGTGGCCGCGATTGACGCTGCCGAGGATCGTCCCGCCTCTCGGCAGCAGGCCCCTGACCTCCTGAGAGCCGAGCGGTACCGTTTGGCTCTCTCCCATCAGGCCTTCAAACCCATCCTCGATTCCGAGAACGCTCCACCCGTAAACGGTCCCGGCCGTCTTGACCACCGCGCGGATGACGGCGTTGAGCCCCGGAGCGTCGCCGCCGCCCGTGAGCACTCCTATCTTTCTGATCGATGAAGACACCACTTACCTCCCGGTTCTAGCTTGAGAGCTCTCTATTCAAAACCCCGCGGGCTCGTCGAGACGCATATCGACCAGCTCTATCGCGCCCGCGCCGTCGAGCAATCCGACCCGGTAGAGATTATGGCCGAGGACCTGCGGCGCTCCGGCGAGCACCAGATGTCGCGCCCGCGCCCTGAGGCGGCGCAAACAGCTTACGGCGGTCGCGGCCGCGACTCCGTCGCATATGTCCAGGCCGGAGAGGTCGAGCGTGAAGGTCGCGTCGCCGTCGGCTTCGAGAGAGAGCAGGCCCGCTTCAAAGTCGTCCGAGTTCGCCTCGCTCAGGTCCCCCTCCAGGCTCGCCGACCTGCCCGCGACTCCCCCGATAAATTTGATACTACCTTCATGCATCACGATCCGTCTCGCT
>DATLMR010000297.1:0-5039 GCA_035537555.1 Blastocatellia bacterium | reverse complement strand
GGCCCCGTGGTCTGCGGGCTGCCCGGAGAGGCTCGCCGTCTGTCTGTCTTCGGCAGAGCCGGAGGTGATTTCTGGAAGGCTCTTTCTGAGCTCTTCGGCCGACACCTTGTCGAACTGGCGAGAAGTCTCGCGCGCGAGGCGTGCAAGGTCGTCGTCGGTGAGAAGGGCCAGCAGCAGGTGGCCGGACCGCACCTTTTCAGCGGCGTAATCGACTGAGGCGAGAAGCCATGCCCGCTCGATGAGCCTGGGCAGGCGCGGCGAGAGCGCGGGAGTCCGTGCGTTTCCGGTCTTGAGCCGGTCCAGGGCGCGGGTGAGATCCGAGGTCAGCCTTGCGTGGTCGATGCCGAAGTGGCGAATCACGCGCGCCAGGTCCGTGTCGCCGGGCTCGGCGAGCTTGATTAATAAGTGCTCGATATCGACATCATAGTTAGTCCGCGCCAGGCACAGCCCGGCCGCCCCTTCGAGGGCGCTGCGGCTCGTGTCGTTCAAGGTGGCTATTAGAGATTTGAGATTTACGTTCATAGAGTCATCCTGGAGCCTTAAGAAGCTAGTTTGTTACCGACAAAACGACCTGCGAATCATCCTCCGTGAAGGGCTTCGTCTTGAGCCAGCTTGTCCAGCCGAGCGCGGGCGGGTGCTTGGCCCGCGTGGTCAGCACACAGCCGGGAACCTCCCCCGCCTTCAGCGTGAGCCGAAGATCGAAATCGAACTCCTGACCGGCCATCAGACGGGCAAGGTCGGAGGCGGGCTTGAAAGCCGAGCCCGTCGGCAGGAATGTAAGGAACTCGCCGAAAGTCAGCGGGCCGACCTGCAACTGAAACTTCGATTGCGCGTCCCAGACTCGCGCGCCCGCCACGGCCGTTATGCCCAGCCCGGCATTCGCGCCGCCGACCCGCGTCAGGCTCCCTTCGTCCAGCTTGAGCCACTGCCCTGAAAACTGCTCGATGTGGGCCGGGACGCCGAAGTAATCGCCGAGCATCGCTTCCATCGCGCTGGCCGAGTGGGGCCGCCCGGCGAAGAGGCCGCCGTAAAACAGCAGTATCTCGTCCGGGAAGCTCATGCGGTTGCGGAGCCCGGGCGTGCCCATCCCCACTATGTCGAAGAGAGACTCCGTGAACCGGTCATCCTCTCCGCGCTCGTAGGCGACGGGGAATCTGTATTTCTCCCACGCGCGGTAAAAGAGCGAGATCATCCGGTGGTTGAACAGGTCCAGAAAGTCCCCGGCGGCCGTGTCCTTGTAGCGCGCGCGCTCTACCAGCAGCTCCGTGTAATGATGTGGCAGGACCCCGGCCGTGCCCGTCATGCCCATGAAGGCGACCGTCATCTCCGGCGGCCGCCCCTCGCCCTCGGCCCCTTGGGCGAGCTGATGGATCTGGCTCGCCGGAAACCCGAGCGACACGCGGCCGCGGAAGCGCACCGCCTCGCCCGCGGGCTCGCCGTAGCGCCCCACCGGGCCGCGCTCCGGGCCTATGCGTTCGAGCAGTCGCACCGCCTGAAAGAATTCGAAGCGGTACGGCTCTCGAAACAGAAGATCCACTAAAGGACTACTTGTTCGCCTGCTCTTGGTGGCCATCGCTTAAGGTATCCTTCGCGTTGTCTTACCCTGGCTACGAGCTCGTTGAATGAGTTCACCGAGCTGTAGAGCCCTAGAAATCTTTCGAGCACGGACGCGAAAAGAAAGAGCCCGCTGCCGATGTATTGCTCCTCGTCGAATTCGATGGTCGTCTCGATCCCGCGCACGAAGCCGGACCCGATGCGGGAGCCCGTCTGTCTCACCACGCGGCGGCTTGCGACCTTCTCCACGCCCGCGATCTGTTTTCGGGTGGCGGACGAATCCATGAAGTTGTAGAGGAGGAGGATCTCCCGCAGCGCCTCGGGGCCGGCGTCGTTTTCGCCCCCGACGATCGAAAGATGGTTGAGCGACAGGTGCGAGATCAGTCGCCAGTGCGCCGCGTGGCGGAGCGGCGGCCTTATCGTTCCGGTCGGCTTCTTCAGCGCGCGTATCCGCGACAGGGGCGCGGCGCTTTCGACCTTGAAGTCTCCGTCGCGGTCCCCGAAGGGTAGCTTTCCCGGCAGGTCGCGGTTGGTGCAGGTCGCGCGCACCGTCATCATCTCTACCGCGGGCACATTCGGATTGAACCCCATATCGACGAGCGACAGGTAGACCTCCGTGCCGGGGTCCTCGTTCTTCTGCGACCGCCGTCGCGTCGCGTACCAGAAGGCGCGGTGCTGCTCCGCGTCGTAGGTGTGGCGCAGCGAGTAAAAAGGTTGAAACTGCCGCGACTCCTGGAGGTAAGGGTCGGTCGTCGTCACCGAATCTATCGAGTAGACCTCGGTCGCCATCTGCCTGTGAATGTCTGGGATGACGCGATACTCATTCTGAAGGTGCGTGAGGTGAATGGGCTCGGCGATCTTCTCAAACAGGTTCACTATGGGCGAGCACCCCAGCTGAAACGTGTTCCGGTCTACCGGAGAGTGCGGGGGCTCGACGTCGCGCAGGTGGATCACGATCTCGAACTCTTCCCCGAACCCTTCGCGAGCCGCCGCGCCCAGCCCCGCCACGTCAAAGAAAAGGAATTTCTCCGGGAACGCAAAGTACTCCGTCAGGAGCCTGTAGCCCGTAAACGAACGCGCGCTATAAGGCAGCATGCCCTCGTCGGATTCGAAGCCGACCGTTTTCAGGCTGGCCGGGGAGAGCACGACCGGCGAGGGCGCTCTGTGCGCGCGGCCGTTCCGCTTCTTCATCGATGTCGGGCGAAGCTCCACGGCCGTCGCGTTGTTGAAGATCATCTCGTAGAGCGGGTAGACGAGCTGCGGCTCTCCGTTTATGTAGAATCGCAGGCTCTCGATCAGGCGCGACTGGTCTTCGCCGAGCAGCAGCTCCGATAGCCGCGTGTCGTTCAGGCAGCGAAGGCTGATCCTGAGCGCGGCCCGCGCCCACCTCCCCTTGCTATCGACCGGGTCGGGGGATTCCAGAGCGATGTCGGCTATCTCGATCGGCCATAGGATGACCGGGTAGCAGGTGCGGAACCGGCAGGGCGTGCCCTGTATCGGCCGCGAGTAGAGGACCGTCTCGCGCTCAATCTTGTACCCGGTCGTCAATTTGCCCTGCCGCGCATCGAGCGAGAACTGCGCTATGGACATCGAGGGAATCGGCGCGAGGTAATGCGGGTAGAGCACGTTCAGAAGCGACTCGGTTATCTCCGGGAACTCGTCATCCACTCTGAGCTGCACGCGGCCCGCGAGGAAAGCGAAGGCCTCTATCATGCGCTCGACGTGCGGGTCCTCGCATTTGTCCGGTTCGAGCAGGAGCCGCCCGGCGATCTTCGGGTACTTCCGGGCGAACTCCGCGCCCATCTGCCTGAGGAAGCCAAGCTCGCGCTCGTAATAGCCAAGCAGTTCGTCGCGCATTACTCCTCCCGCACCAGGTAATGGCCGCTGCTCAATTGCAGCATCGCGTCAAATGTCACGGGCTCCGGCGCGGGCTCTACCCTCAGGCGCGCGTCGATCCGAAAATGTATTGAACGCTGCAGGTCGCTCACCGGCACTATGGTTATAGTTATATCTTCCAGTCGCGGCTCGAACGTCGCTATCGCCGTTTCGAGCGCCCGGTGGAGCCGGTTCTCCTCCTCCGGGCTCTTTATGCTGACGGAGCTGAAGTCCGGCAGCCCGTAAGCGGCCAGAGAGTTGTTCAGCTCCTTCAGGCCGGGCGGCAACCAGTCTCCCGATCGGCGCGTGTTGAGCAATTGTTCGAGGTCGCGCTTGACCGACTCCTTGAGCTGCCGCAGGCTCTTCGAGCGAGAGGCGAGCGGCTCGCGCGAGACCTCGGGCTCATAGTCGATCAGACGGTCCAGCACCGAGGGGGTTATTCGAATGTCGTTTTCAAGCCTGTTCATCTTCAACTCGTCTCGCCTGATCCGACTCGGCAAGCTCCGTCAAGGCAGGGCCTGCGCAGAGAGCATGTACCTCGATCCCTCCGCAAGCCCCGCACTCTTCGGGGCGCGCCTAGATCTTCTTCATCGCCTTCAAGTCGTAGCCGACCTTGATGGGGCCGCCCATGTTGCCGTCGGCCTTCTGCTCCTTGTATTCGATCTCCATCTTCGCGTAGTTGAGCGCGATCTGATCGGTCGGGATGATGCTCCCGCTGGCCGCGCCGCCGGTCTGGTAGGAAGATACCAGCACGTCGCTGAACGTATATTTCAAGAACTCCTGCTGGTCCTTGCCGGCCTTGCGGCAAGTGAGGACGGCCTTCTTGATGTGCTCGCCGGTCGCGCACGCGATGATCAGCTTCGGGGTGGCTTTATTCACCTTCATGACAAAGTGGAAATCCTGCATCTGGACTTTGCCCGCGCCGCCGCCGCCGCCGAACGCCATCGTTCCATTCTGCGTCTCTCCCCACGACCAGGAGTCCACGTCGATTTCGCCCTTGTGCTTGGAGTCCGCGCTCTCTCCGTCAACGCCTTCTATCTTCAAAAAATAATCAACAGCAGCCATTTCTAATTCCTCCGTATAAGAATTTCAGTCATTGGGAAGCAGAGATTTCGGTCTGCTTCCAGTTGTTTCAACGTGCAAGTAGGCGGTAGCGGTGCGGCGTGATCGATGTTTGAGGCCGCTTGCTCGCCAGTCCCTACTCGCGATCCCTGGCTAACCTCTTGCGGACGCGGGCAGCTCGGCCACCAGCCGCAACGACACCGTCAGCTCGTCCAGCTGGAAGTGCGGCTTGAGGAACGCGATCGCCTTGTAGGCTCCCGGCTTGCCCGGCACTTCCACCACCTCAACCCTCGCGTCTCTGAGTGGGTACTGCGCCTTCACGCTCGGAGATGCCGTATCGTCCGGAGTCACGTAATTCTGAATCCAGCGATTGAGGAACGTCTCGCAATCCTTCCTCGACATGAAGCTCCCGATCTTGTCCCGCATCATCGACTTCAGATAGTGGGCGAACCGCGACACGGCGAAGATGTACTGCAACTGCGTCGAGAGCCTCGCGTTCGCGTTGGCCGAGTCGAGGTCGTACTTCTTCGGCTTCTGGCACGACTGCG
>DATLMR010000296.1:0-26551 GCA_035537555.1 Blastocatellia bacterium | reverse complement strand
GGCCTTCCTCACGAAAGACACCGCGATGCTCGAACGCGGCAAGGTCGTGTTCGCGGAAAATTGTGCGCGCTGCCATTCGAGCAAGCTGCCCGTGCCCTCCGTGGGCCTCGACCCGGGTGGCTGCTCCGGCCCGGATTACCTCGATTGCTGGAATAAATACTGGGCGTGGACCAAGACCGAAGACTTCAAGTCGAAGATGCGCGCCATCGTCGCCGCGCCGGATTTTCTCGACAACAATTATCTCTCCGCCGAGCACCGCGTTCCGGTGACGCTGTTACAGACCAACGCGTGCAGCCCTCTGGCTACGAACTCGATCAGAAACAACATCTGGGACAACTTCTCCTCGGAGACCTTCAAGGAGCTGCCCTCGGTCGGAGAGATTACGGTCTACAACCCGATGACGGGCGAGCCCACGAAATTTCCGATGCCGGATGGAGGGCGCGGCTACACGCGGCCCGCGTCGCTCATAAGTCTATGGTCGACGGCCCCGTTCCTGCTGAACAACTCGGTGGGCAAGTTCGATCCGAGCCCGTCCGTCGAAGCGCGAATTGGCTCGTTCAACGATTCGATCGAAAAGATGCTCTGGCCCGAGAAACGGGAGAAGGATTCGGTGCTGGGCGACAAGGTCCCGGGCCTGATCGACAGGACGACGGCCAGGTCATACTTGCGCATCGCCTCCGGTTACGTGCCCGATAATCTCAAGGGGCTCCTGGGCTGGGGAGAGAGTCTCTTCCCGAGCCTTTTCGGCGAAGGGGGCATTCAGATAGGGCCGATCCCGCCAGGCACCCCCGTCAACCTGCTCGCGAGCTTGAACGTGCTGTCGGACGATTCCGATCTCGCGGGCCGGATAGGGCACGATGCCAAGCTGCTCGATCTCGCCCTCAGGATCAAGCGGGACCTGAGGGCGCTCGGAGACAATCCGAGCGACGACGACGCGCGCAGGGTATTCGCGAACCTCGTGGGGCCGCTTATGGAATTAAGCAAGTGCCCGGATTACGTGGTCAATCGCGGTCACTACTTCGGGACCAATCAATCCAGAGAAGAACCCGGCCTTAGCGACCAGGATAAACGCGCTCTGATCGAGTTCCTCAAGACCTTCTGACATCCGGAGCCTCCCGTCTGAAAAAGCTCGGCGCGACGAACCTCTTTCGAGATTCGTGGCGCCGAGCTGCCGGGAGCGATCAACCGCCTTTACAACCCGAACCTCGCTGACTCTCGCCGCAGGTACCCTGGGAAGGCGCCGCCTCGCGCGTCGACACGATACCCGGGGATAGTGACCGGCAGCCCGATTAAATGTTAGACTTTCGGCAGTCCGTACCGAGGAAGTAATCTAAATGAAATTGTCTAACATTAAAGGCTTGCTGTTTTTGTCGATGCTCGTATTCTCCTGGCTCGTCTGTTCCGGAGCGGGCGGGCGCGCGGTGGGGCAGGGCGAGCAAGCCGAAAAGCAGGTAAAGTTTAATCCCTCAGGCTCCGAGTTCTCCGTTCTCTTTCCCGGCCAGCCGGTCGTAAAGACCATGAAGATGAAGGAGGAGAACGGCAGCCGCAACAGGGTTGTGAGAGCCGAATTGCAGCTCGAACACGATCCTTATTTCATCCGCGCCGAGTTCACTCCCAGGCTCTCTTATTCCATGGAGATTCTTGGCGACGAGGCTCTGAAGGAGACCGCCCACAGGTACGCGGCGCTCGAAGGCCTGCAAAATATTCAGGTATCGGTGGAAACGGGCAAACTTGGCAAGCAGGTGACGACCAGGGGATTCAAGAACGTCGGCGGAATCCAATGCACATTCGAGGTCGTCACGTATTACGGCCGCGTGTCGATCCTGGTCCTCTACGCGGGCGGCCCGTCAATCGGATACCCGCCTCAACAGGTGGAGCGCTTCTTCGGCTCGGTCAGTAAGTGAAGCCGGATCTCCTGAGAGTTTGACTCGCGATCTTGAGTAGCCCAATATTTGTAGACACGAAATTGATACGACATCCTGATCGGGGATGGGAGAGCTTAGCGCGTTCTTTGTGGCTAATCAAATGCCCGGGCCGCACAGGAGAAAATCACGCGATGCACGAAGGAAGGCTTGAAGCAATCTGGATAAAGCGGATGCGCAAAGGCCCGATGGACAGCGCGGAATCGGCGCGCCTTGAAGCAGGGAGGGGGATTGCCGGCAACGCCAACCGGGGCGGGCGCAGGCAGGTGACTCTGATCGAGCGCGAGATATGGGAAGAGATCATGGGCCGCCTGAATGGCGAGCTGCCCCCTTCAACTCGCCGCGCGAACCTCATGGTCAGCGGCATATCCCTGGCAAACAGCCGCGGCCGCACCCTGCGAATCGGAGAGTGCCGAATCAGGATCTTCGGAGAGACGAAGCCCTGCGAGCGCATGGAAGAGGCCCTCTCGGGCCTGAGAGTCGAAATGTACCCGGATTGGCGCGGCGGCGCGTTCGGAGAAGTTCTCGACCATGGATCGATCAAGGTCGGCGACCCCATCTCGTGGGAAGGCCCCTGATCCCTGCCTTCACGCGTATCCCTTATCGCGGAAGACCAGAAGGTAAACTCCCGCGCCGATCAAGGGGAAGAAGAGTATTAGTACGATCAATACAAGCTTGGTTGTCGTATCGCGATTGGACCTTAGAACGTTGCTTATCGCGATGATGTCGAAGATGACTATCACAAGCCAGATCAAGGTGCTGAAAATGCCCATGGTGAATTAATTCTCCTTTCGAATTCGCGGGCGATACGCCTCGAAGTTCTCTTTGACTCATCCAAGAAAATCTAATTGACGCTCTCTGCCCGCGCTTTGAGTTACGACGGGCTTCTTTTGAAAGTTCAAAGCTGTTGGCCGACCTCTCTGCCTCTTACGGCTTCCGGGGCGGAGAGCCATTCTTGACATTCCTTCCTGCGCGCCCCTAAAATCTCATCGACGCGCAGTTCCCCCGTAATTAAATCAGGAGCCCTACTTGAAAATGCGAATAGGGGGTTTTGAAAGATTGAGGATCACGAAGGCCGTTCTCGCCATCTTTGCCATTGGCGCGCTCATCTCTCCTTTAAATCCGACTCTCTCTACCCGCGCGGTTACGGCCCGGGCCGACGGCGAAGTGCCGGTGCCTCGCGAGCTGGAGGCCTTCCAGGGCTATCTCGACCCCGCGCCTCGCGGGATGGACGTGCGATACGCGTGGACCCTTCCCGGCGGGAAAGGTGAAAACATAAAGCTCATCGATATAGAAGTGAACTGGAACCTCAACCATCAGGACCTCGTCGAAGCCGCATCAAATTCTTTCCTGGTGGTCAGGGGAGTCGATCCGCAACCGCAGTTCAATGTGGATCACGGCACCGCCGTGCTGGGCGAGCTCGTGGCGGCTCCGGACGGGGTGGGCGTGACCGGCATCGCGCACCGCGCGCAGCTCGGTCTGATCAACCCTGTGAGCCAGGGCACTGCTCCGAAAGTGGCCGACGCCATAAAGATGGCGACCCGGCGGCTCGACCCCGGCGACATTCTCTTGATCGAGCAGCAATCGCTCGCGGGGCCCAGGTTCGACGGACTCACAGGCCGAGGACTTCTCCCCATCGAATTCGAGAAGCCCGTCTTCGACGCCATCAAAGCGGCGACTTCGAAAGGCATTATAGTCATAGAGCCTGCCGGGAACGGTTTCGAGAACCTGGATGATCCGGCCTATAAAGGCGTGTTCGACCGCAAGGTGCAGGATTCGGGAGCTATATTCGTCGGCGCGGGACTTCCCGAGCCCGGCATCTACGGCGCCGGCCCCGACCGCGTCAAGACCGAGGAGTCGAACTACGGCTCGCGCGTCGATGTTCAGGGGTGGGGCCGCTTCGTCACCACCTGCGGGTACGGCCCGTTGCGGAGGGAGCAGGGACCCAACAAGATATACACGGACATCTTCGGAGCGACCTCGGCCGCCGCGGCTATGGTCGCGGGCGCGGCCGGGGTGCTTCAGAGCATAATCAAGGAGCGAGGCCTCGACCCCCTGACGCCCGCGCAGCTAAGGCAATTGCTGATATCGACCGGCTCGCCGCAGAAGGGAAATCTTAGCCAGCGCATAGGCCCGCGCCCCGACTTGAAAGCCGCCATCGAAGCGCTCGCGATTGACGAGCACGACAGGACGCCCCTGATCACAGGGCTGATCTACAAGAAAGGCAAGGGAAGCCTGATCATCGACGGCGCGAACTTCCTGACCGGCGATTCGGTCATCGAGATCGACGGCGCGGCCGTCCCCCGCGTCAAATACCCCGCCGAATTCGCCCTGCCCAACGGCATCACCTCTCGCCTGACTACCAAGGGCAATATCAACTCTATGCTCCCCTCGGGCGTCCAGGTCGCCATAACCGTCTTTTCGCCGAGCACGGGGAAACGCTCGGAACCCGTCGCCTTCACGAAGGAGTGATCGGCATAACCCCCTTATAACACCCTTCAAGGCTACCCGGCTCGCCTGCCCTCTCGCCGTGAGATGTAAAACAGCTTCAGATCGAAATCGGAGATCTCGATCTTCGCGCGCGCGCCGAAAGGGAACCGGTACGTGGCGCGCGCGCCGTCGAGGTAGAGCCTCCCTTCGGGCATCTTCGATGCTACAACCAGTTGCTGGTCGCTCTCCAGAATGCCGCGCGCGAGGTCGTAGCTGTTACCGGGCTGCCTGTAGAGCTCGCGGACCAGGTATTGAAAGCGGTGCGAGCGCAGAGGAAGGACCCTGCCTCCCGCCGACCTTATTCCCGCCGTCGAGCCCGCGGCGGTCGAAGCCCAGATGCCCGAGCTTCGATGTTCTTCGCGCTTTTTCCCAACCTGAATTATGTACCGGGTCGTCGCCGCGGGCAGCTCGTGAGCTATAAGCACGTCGTTCAACGCGAGCTCGGGAAGCTCCCTGTCGTCTAGTGACACACCGAGTCGCGCGACCCTGCGCGGCTTGAGGCGCGAGTCGAGGATCTCTCCGATGGTACGGGCGAAGCTTCGCCTGTCGGTCGAGCAGAAATGGCCGATGCTGTCGAGCGGGGCGGAGTTCACCCCGATCATCGCCCCGTCGCGCACGTAATGGGAAGAGGCGAGGGCCGTGCCGTCCCCTCCCACGCTCACGGTGAGGTCGGCGGAAGCGAGCTTTCGCTTGACGGCCGGAGTGAATTTTCGAGAGGTCGTCTCGATGAACGCGATCCCCCTCTCCTGCAGGGTCTTGCGAACCCAATCGGCCGTGCGGTGGTGTTCGTCGTGCGCGTGGACGAGCCTGCGCGCGGTCGAGTCGCCCTGGCGCGCGAGCTTGGCCGCGCGCGCGCTCTGGCTGAGCGCCGTCTCTTTGATCACAAGTATGCAGCTCTTGATCTCCAATGCAGCTCCTGAAAAAGCGATGTTTAAAAGGGCAATCTTTAAAAAAGGCCAGTCGGGTGACTGGCCTCCTTTCGGTCGAGTGTTGAAGGCAAGGACTATTTCCCGACGACCCAGCCGTACTGAGTGTTGGACGGGAGCGCGCCTTCATCCCTGTACCGGGCTTTCAGCTTCGTAACGTAATCGTTCGGAATCGCGTTCAGCTTCTCCTTGACGTTCACGTTGAAGACGCGGGCCGCGTTCAATCCGAATATCTTGTCCTTCACGGCGCTTGTGAGGGGCTTGTAGCCGAATCGCTTGATCAGCTCCTCGGGCATCTGGTACCTGCGGAACGCCTCGATCTGCCATTGCGGCGAGCCCCACCATATCGAATCGGTGCCCCACAAGACGTGGTCCTCTCCGAAGGCCTGGACGATCATGCCGAGCACGTGGCCGCAGAGCAGGGGGTTCGTGATGACCAGCATGCCGAACGTCGAGCCGAGCTCCATGTAGACGTTCTTCATATTCGGGTTCTTCTTCCGCGCCTCGCAAATATCCGAGACCCAGGGCACGTAGCTCGTGGTCTTGAAATTATCCTGGACGGCGGGGAGCGCTTCGTCGAGCGATTTGAAGCCCGAGTGATAGAGGACGAAGGTGAGGTCGGGGAAATCCATCGCGGCCTTCGGGATGTCCTTCGGGCTGCAATGCTCGACGTTGAAGCCGGGAAGCGGCAGGCCCTTGTGAACGCAGATGGTCTTGATCCCGACCTTGCGCGAGTACTCGTAGGCCGGGTAGGCGATCTTTTCATCATCCGCCCACCAGCCTTCGCGGTTCGGGCCGAGAGGCTGGCCCGGATAGCCCTTCCACGCTTCTATCTTCAGCACCTCCGCCTGCCTGTGCATCGCTTCCATGTTGGGCGTGCCGAGATCGGGCGAAAAGAGGCCGTGGCTCACGATGCGACGCGAGCGCGCGAGCCCGTTTATCTGGGTGCGCGTCTCGATCATATCGGCGGGCGGCAGAATGTTGGTGTTGTCGGTCGGAGAAGGGAAGCCGGAGATTATGGCGACCAGAGTGTCGCTGTCGAGGAAGATCTCCTTAATATAGTTAGAGAGGTACAGGTCTTCCATCGAGTGCTTGCGCCCCTTCAGGTCGGGGTTCCATCGCTCGCCCATGCGGCGGTAGCCGAGGAGCGGCTGGATCTGGCGACCCGTGGATACGTGGTGCGTCTGCACGTCGAAGATGAACTGGTTCTTGGGCCACTTCTCGTCGCGGGCGGCCGTTTCGAACATCTCGCTCGCCTCGACATCGAAGAACTTGCCGAAGACGGAGTTCATCGCCATGAAGGCCGTGGCCATGCCGCCTGACGTTGCCAGAAACTGGCGGCGCGTCAGCCCCAGCAGCTTCGCGTTACGGCCCGCCATGTCGGTGAGATGGCGCTCGACCCTCTTCTGCTCTTCGGTCTGTTTGAGAGGAAAATACTCCTCGTTGGATATTACCTGCGTGGGAATGGGCAGGTTCAGATTTCGGTCCTCATCGAAATCCGATTTCCGAACCCATCTGCCCACCAGCTTTCGGACGCCCCCCTCGGAGCGCGCGGGCCTGGCTTTCTTCACTTTCACCCTCCAATCCTTTTGAATCGGTTAATGTCATGACCGCGAGGATCAGTTTCCACTTGCTGCCTGCTTTATACCTAAGCCTGGAAACTTAATCAACCGCGGATGCCTTGCCGCTTCTATTTGCCCGCGACGGGGCGAATCTTTTCAAGGGCCTGGAACGCTTCGTTCACGATGAGGCTCCCGAAATGCGGCCCGAACAGCGAAATCGTCGACTCGTAGGTTTTGTGCCGGTACTCGTCTTCGGAGAGGATGTAGCCGAGCGCGTCGTTGGTGAGGCCGAGCAGGAAGGTCTTCTCGAACCCGAGAAGGCGTCCGCGCTCTTTGACCTGAAGATTGAGGATGCTGCTTAGCTCGCCCGGTATCGTCACGAACGCGAATCGACTGTCGAAAGAGATCACGTTTACTTCCGTTTCGTAGACCGGAGGAAAAGGCACGCCGGCGGGGAAGGAAGCGGGCGGCTGCGGCTTGATCGAAAGAGGCGTGCGCGCGAGCCTGACCTCCGTCGCCTCCTGGGGCTTCAGCATCAGAACCACCTTGAATACTTCGGCCGCGAGTATCTTACCCACGTTTTCGGCGCGCTCCCAGTCGTCTTTGCCGTTGAAGGCCCGGGGCGCTATCGTGCCCTGCGCGCCGTTTGCGAAGATCGCCATCACGCCTCCACCCATCATGCTTTCGAGGGCGTCGCGCGCGTAACCTACGAAATCGGCCGAGAACTCAAAGTTCTTCGCGCCCAGGACGGTCGGATGGGCGGCGAAGTTCATCAGCACGGCGATGGGCTTTCCCGTCGCCCGCGAATCGACACGGATGACTCCGACCTCGGGGTCTACCGGCCCCTCGGGGGGCCAGGTCGATCTGAAGCGCGAGATGCCGCGCGCCTCGCCCGCTCCTATGGCGATGCTTGCGGGCTGAAGGTTCTTATTCGCCATTACGACGGCCCGGATCGCGCCCTCTTCATAACGCAGGCGAATCTTCTCGTCGTATCGCCCGGCGAGCGCGGGGAATATTTCGAGGTAAGCGCCTCCGCCCGCGTGCGTGTGCGAAGACATAACGAATATGCGGTCGCGAAGGATTCCCGTGGCTTCGGAAGCCCCGGCCTGGATGCGCGCGACCATGCCGTGATCGAAGCCCAGGTGATCGACGCTCACGAAAGCGAGCTTGCTCTCGCCCGTATCGATTATGAGCGCGCGGGCTTCGGTCGGGTCGTGCACGCCCGTCGAAGGTTTGCCGAGCCTCGCCCCGTACCCGGCCAGGGGGGTACCTAAGGGCGGCGTGATGTCGGCCTTGCCGGTCCCGGCGACCAGCCTGCTTTGCGCGCCCGCCGCCCCCTGGCAGAAGACGAGCAGCAAGAGGGCGAAGATTACGGGGAACGTTTTTTTCATGAGATGGTCCCGCCGCCGTCCACGACCACCGTGTGGCCGGTTATGTAGCCGGACGCTCTGCTCGCGAGAAACACCGCCACGCCTTTCAGCTCTCCCTCGCGGCCGACGCGGCCCATGGGGACGGAGGCCTCGATCTCCTCCTGCGCCGCTTCGAGGACCCTTTCGGTCATGCGCGACGGGAAGAAGCCGGGCGCGATCGCGTTGACCCTGATGCCGCGCCGCGCCCACTTGGCCGCGAGCTCTCGCGTCATAGCGATCATGCCGCCTTTAGCCGCCACATATCCGACGATGTGCTGCCCGGATTCCGTAGAGCCCTTCAGGCCCGCGACCGAGGCGACGTTTATGATCGAGCCCGCCCTGCGTTTCAGCATCTCGCGCCCCGCGCGCTGAGAGAAGAGGAACGCGCCCGTCAGGTTCACTTCGAGCACGAGCCTCCATTTGTCGAGCGGCATCTCTTCGGCGGGCGCGCCCCAGGTGATGCCCGCGTTGTTGACGAGGATGTCTATCTGCCCGTATGTCTGAATGGTCTTGTCTACCGTATTCTGAACGTCCGTGGGGTTCGATACATCGCAAAGTATTCCTTCGCACCTGAACCCGCGCGCTCGAAATTCATCGACCGTGGGCGTGAGCCATTGCTCGCGCCGCGCGAGCAGCATCAGGGAGGCCCCTGCTTCGGCCAGCCCCTCGGCCATCTCTTGCCCGAGACCGCGCGAGCCTCCCGTCACAAGCGCCACTTTACCGGAGAGGTCAAACAGCTCCTTCAGATTCGACACGTCTGGCAGTCTCCTTCTTCCAAGCTCTTTTCGATGTCGCAGGCTTAATATTGGAGGTCTCCTCGATAGCCATGCGGCGGGAACATTACTACTAATCCGAGCGGGTTTCAAGCGCGGGAGGCTGCGCGATTTACCTCACTTGAAGTCGCAGGCGCGGCGGACGGGGCCCATGCTGAAATACCTGAGCGCCCGTTTATAGTCGCGCTCGATCTGGGTGCGGAGCGCATCGACGGATTCGAATCTCTCTTCGCCTCTCAGACGGTGCAGGAATCGCACGCGAATCTTCTCGCCGTAAATCTCCTTATCGAAATCCATGACGTGGGTTTCGACAGTGATGTCGGGCTCTCCGCCGAAGGTCGGCTTGTGCCCGATGTTGGTGATCGACCGCCTCCACTCGCCTTCGATGAGCGTGAGAGTCACGTAGACCCCGTTGGCGGGGATGACGAAGTTGTGCGGCTTCAGGTTGGCCGTGGCGTAATTGAGCTGGTCCCTGGCGACCTTCCTGCCCTCGATCACCTTGCTCTCGATGCCGTAGGGGCGTCCGAGCATGCGGCGGGCGAGGTTGACCCGGCCCGCGCTCAGAAGGCGGCGAATCAGGGTCGAGCTGGCGCGCCGGTTCCTGATGACGACCTCGGGAACCTCTTCGGCGACCCGCGACAGGCGCGAGGCGACTTGCTCCAGAAGCTCGAACCTTCCTTCGCGGTTATGGCCGAAGGCGAAACCGTGGCCGAGGTAGACCTCGCGCGCGTCCAGCCGGCCGAATATGATCTCCGTCAGGAAATCGCTCGCGGACATGCGGGCGAAGTCATGATTGAAAGTGAGCACGACCGCCTGGTCTATGCCGAGCCGCTCCATGCCTTCCATCTTCTGCTCGAAGGTCTGAAGCAGCGGCGGGGCCGTCTCGCTGTGGAGCACGGCGCGCGGGTGCGGGTCGAAGGTGACTACGGTGGAGGCCAGGCCCGTGGCGCGCGATCTTTCGACGACCTTGCTCATTATCTCCTGGTGGGCGAGGTGAAGGCCGTCGAAGACTCCGAATGTCACTATCGACGGCGTATCGATTTTGGCGTCCTCAAGATCGCGGAAGATTCTCATCGATTGACTTCCACCTCTAACCCGTCGTAGGCAATCTCGACGCCTTCGGGCAAACAGGCGCCCGTCTCGGCATGCTTTATATCATGCGATATGTGCGTGAGCAGAGCGCGCTCCGGCTTGAGCCTGCGGATATAGCCGAGAGACTGGTCGAGCGACATGTGGGTCGGATGCTCTTTGAGCCTGAGCGCGTCGATCACCAGAAGGTCGAGCCCTTTCAACCGGTCGCACGTTTCATCAGGGATCAGGTTACAGTCGGTCACGTAGGCGAACCGGCCGATCCTATACGCCGTGACGGGCAGCCGTCCGTGGGTGACGCTTAAGGCTTCGACCTCCAGCCCGAATAGATTGAAAGGGCCTTCGATGCGATGAGGGACGACCCTGGGAAGCCCCGGGTAAGGCGCGGGCTCGAATACGTATGAATAGATGCGCCGGAGGCCTTCCCAGGTGATGCCGCTCGCGAAGCAGGGGATCGCCCCGTGGCGGAACATGAGCGGCCTCGTATCGTCGAGCCCGAAACAGTGATCGGCGTGCGCGTGGGTGAACAGTATGGCGTCGAGCTTCTTCATCCCCGTACGAAGCGCCTGCTGCCGGAAGTCGGTCGAGGCGTCGATGATGAAGTTATGCTCGCCCTGCTCTAGGAGCACGGAAGTTCGGAGGCGCTTGTCGCGCGGATCATCCGACAGACAGGTTTCGCAATCGCACCCCACCGTCGGAACGCCGACCGATGTCCCTGTCCCGAGGAAAGTAAGCTTCATCGCCTTCTTGAAAGCGCGACAAACTGCATGCGTAGATCGGCGAGGATGTTTTCGAGCAACGCTTCTTCTTCCCTGGTGAGATTGCCGCTAGTCTTCGCCTCGACGATTCCGAGCATATCGATCATATGCCGGGCGGCTTCCAGATCGATGGCCTCGGTCCCGCCCTCAGGCCCCTGAATGAGCCCCAGGTGCATCGCCGCCTGCACTCCGAGCATGTTCAACAGGCTGAGGAAGGACGCGTCGGGGATGGTCGAAGGCTCCTTTTGCCGGGCGGTGTTATAAGCCTGCTCAGCCGCGCTCGCCATCTCGTTGGGCGAGCTCATCTCGGCCCGCGCGGCCGCGCGAGCGCCATCCGGAGCCGGGGGGGCCTCCGCCTGCGCGTCGCTCCGCTTTCTATCGACCTCGCCCGGAAACGAGAGAACGTTTTCCGACTTCGCCTCTTCGACGGGCGAAGGAGCGGGTGCCGGTTCCGACGGAGCGACCGCAGCGGGCCGCTCGGCCTCCTGCTCGTCGGCCCCCTCGCGAGGCGTGCCGTCCAGGTTGAATTTTCGGCGGTCGGTTATCTTGATTCCTGATTCTTTTTCATCCACCATATTTATTACCCGATCATTGAGAAATTTAGATGCCCCTGAAAAAACTTATGCTAGCACAACAGAGGGGAGGCGGAACAGGGGCGGTCACGGCCCTTCGATCCAAAAGGCCGCGACCGCCCTGGCGGCCCCTGCTTTGATTCGGGAATGGCGGAAGCGCATGAGCGCGCTCGCTTGCTCCCGGATGATCGATCATGTAAATTCGATTTATGAGTGAATCATCAAGAAAAGCGGGTGGAGAAAAGTTTGACGAGCTGGTCGATCTGATAGCGCGGCTCCGCGCGCCCGGCGGATGCCCGTGGGACCGCGAGCAGACGCACGAAAGCCTCAAGCCGATGATGCTCGAAGAGGCTTACGAAGTGGTAGAGGCCATCGACGAAGGCAACGACGATGAGCTTGTCGGAGAGCTCGGAGACTTGCTGCTCCAGGTGGTCTTTCATAGCGACATCGCCACCGAAGAGGGTCGCTTCACGGTCGCGGACGTAATCGAGCGCGTCTCTTCCAAGATGATCCGCCGTCACCCCCACGTCTTCGGCCAGGATACGGCCGAAACGTCCGGCGAGGTGCTCAAGAACTGGGAGGCCATAAAGGCCGCCGAGCTGTCGGCCAAAGGCAAAGCGGTCGAAGGCGAAGGCTCGATGCTCGACAGCGTCTCTTCCAAGCTGCCCGCCGTCATGGAAGCCTTCCAGATGACTACGAAGGTCTCACGCGTCGATTTCGACTGGCCTGATGTCCCGTCGGTGCTCGAAAAACTGGACGAGGAGGTTGCCGAGTTGAAAGAGGCGGTCGCGAGCGAATCGGCCAGTCACCGGGAGATAGCGGGCGAAGTGGGAGACCTCCTTTTCGTCGCGGTCAACGTCGCTCGCCTCCTGGGCGTCGATCCGGAAAGCGCCCTCAAGTCCTCCAACAGGAAGTTCCGCCGCCGCTTCCGGCACATCGAAGATCGATTGCGCGAACAGGGGCGAAAGCCCTCGGATTCCGATCACGTCGAGATGGACGCGTTATGGGATGAAGCCAAGCGCCTCGAGAAAGAGCGCGCCTCGGCTTCCTCGGAGTCGGGCGTGAGCTCATAAGCATTACTCGTAACCGCTCGGCCGGGCCGAGAGGGGTTGTCGCCATTCCGGCGAGCTTATACTGACGAATGAGCCCCGCACGCGTGCCGATTCTCCGTGCAAGGTCCTTGAACCGCCCGCCCCGGGGTGTTAGTATGCGCCCCACCGAGCCTGTAACAATCGCAGAAACCTTTTGCCTGACGGAGTTGAATTTCGGACCGGAGGTTGGGAAAGTGAGCCTGCCGCTTCTCGCTTTGGTTTTTCTCGTCATGCTCTCCCTTGCCTACCGCCTCTACGGCGGATGGGTCGCGCGGCAGCTTGCCCTCGACGACGAGCGCCCCACTCCCGCAAATAAAGTGAATGACGGAGTCGATTATGTTCCGACCCGCCCCTTCTACCTCTTCGCCCAGCACTTCTCGGCCATTGCCGCCGCCGGGCCGATAGCCGGGCCGATTCTCGCGTGCCAGACATGGGGCTGGCTCCCGTGCCTCCTATGGGTCAGCTTCGGAGTCGTCCTCATCGGGGCCGTGCACGACTTCAGCAGCCTCGCGGTCAGCGTGCGCCACGGCGCGCGCTCGATAGCGGACATCACTCGCGAACACCTCGGGCCGCGGGCGGGCGTCGCGATGATGGCCTTCATCTGGATCGCCCTGGTCTATGTCATCGTCGCCTTTGCCGACATAACCGCCGCGAGCTTCAAGAGCGGGACCGAAGAGCTTCAAGGATTTCAGGACTTCAACCCCGGGGGAGCAGTCGCCGCGGCGAGCGTGATGTACCTCCTGCTCGCGATAGTCATGGGCGTCGTACAGAAGTACCTCGATCCGCCCCTCTGGCTCGTCACCGTCATCTTCGTTCCCGCCACGCTCGGCCTCGCCTGGTTCGGCACTAAAATCTCCCACCTCCTGGTCCTCGACTCCAAAGCCTGGGCGCTGTTGATACTCGCTTATTGCTGCGTCGCTTCGGTCGTGCCGGTCTGGGCCCTGTTGCAGCCGCGAGGTTATCTCGGAGGCTTCGTGCTCTACCTCGTGCTCGGCCTGGGCGTCATCGGGGTCTTCTTCGGAGGCTACGAGATCAGCCAGCCCGCGTTCAATGGCTGGAACTTGAGCGACAGCATGACGGGCTCGCTCTTCCCGTTCCTTTTCGTGACCATAGCCTGTGGGGCCTGCTCCGGCTTCCACGGCCTCGTCTGTTCCGGAACCACGTCCAAGCAGGTGGACCGCGAATCGCACATGAAACCGGTCGGCTACGGCGCGATGCTTGCCGAGGGGTTCGTGGCGCTGATAGCCCTTGTTACGATCATGATCGCGACGCAGGTGACCTCAGCCGACGGAAAGAACCTGAGCCCCGGAATCATTTACGGAAACGGCATAGGGCGTTTTCTGACTCTCCTGATCGGAGACCAGTACCTCGGGTTCGCCGTGACTTTCGGCGCGATGGCCTTCTCTACTTTCGTATTCGATACGCTGGACGTATGCACGCGCCTGGGCCGTTACATAATTCAAGAATTGTTCGGCTGGACGGGCCGCCTGGGGGCGATCGGCGGCACGGCGCTCACGATGTCGATCCCTCTCGTGATCCTCATGCTCGCCAGGGAGGGCGGCTGGCAAAAATTCTGGACGCTGTTCGGAGCGTCGAACCAGCTGCTGGCCGCGCTCACCCTGCTTTCGGTCACGGTCTGGCTCTATAAGGCCCGCCGTAGAATCTGGTTCACGCTCTTTCCGATGATCTTCGTGCTCGTGATAACTCTCTGGTCCCTGGCTAGCCTCGCGATCAACAGCTTTCGAAAAGCGGGCGGCCTCGACCTCGATTTTATAAACGGCGTGGCGTCGGGAGCCTTGATCCTGCTGGCGCTTTTTCTGGCGCTGACGGCGCTCGTAAAGCTCAGGGCGCAGGCGGGGGTCAGGGCGCGGGAAGCAGAGGCGGGGGCTGGAGTCTAGGGAGACATCAATGTTGTTCGCGATGATTGACGGGTGAGCCGGACTCCCAGACCCCTGAACCCCGCTCTTGCAACCGGGCTGTGAGAGTTGTATAACAGCCTCAACCGGTTCTTTATATTCATCTCCTGTTAATAAAAGAGCAACGAGGTAGCCTCGATGAAAAAAACTGTCAGCATCAATGTCAACGGAGTGGCTCATCGCAACGAGGTCGAGCCGCGCCTATTGCTGGTCCATTATCTCAGGGATACGCTCGACCTGACCGGAACCCATATCGGCTGCGAGACCTCGATCTGCGGAGCCTGCACCGTGATGATCGACGGCCAGTCGGTCAAGTCCTGCACGATGTTCGCCGTTCAGGCGGACGGCGCGAGCGTCACCACCATCGAGGGGCTCGCGAGGGACGGCGAGCTTCACGCCGTGCAGGAGGGATTCTGGGAGCGGCACGGCCTTCAATGCGGATACTGCACTCCGGGCATGATAATTTCAGCGGCCCAGCTTCTCGAACGCAACCCGGACCCGACGCGGGACGAGATAAGGCACGGGATCGAAGGCAACCTCTGCCGCTGTACGGGCTACCAGCACATAGTCGAGGCGGTAGAGTACGCCGCCCGCAAGATGAAGACCGAGGCCGCGACGGGCGATTAAGTTCTCATTGGGAGAGGAGATTCTATGTCTAACAAGTATGTCGGACAGAGGGTGAAGCGCACGGAAGATCCGCGCCTGATCCAGGGCCTCGGCCATTACGTCGATGATATAAAGCTGCCGGATACGCTTCACGTCGCGTTCCTGCGCTCGATGTACGCGCACGCGCGCATCACGGGCATCGACACCTCCGAGGCCGAGCACGCCCCGGGCGTCATCGCCGTCTACACAGGGAAGGACGTGGTCGAAAAGATCGGGCCGGTGCCGTGCGCGGGGGCTCTGCCGGGCTTGAGAGTGCCGGATTATCGCGTGCTCGCCAGGGACAAAGCCCTCTTCGTCGGCCATCCCATCGCCGCCGTCGTCGCCACCGACCGTTACAGCGCGCGCGATGCCATAGACCTTATAATGATCGATTACGAAGAGCTCCCTCCGGCCGTCGATGTCGAGGAAGCCGCGGCCGGAGGCCCGGTCATCTATGAGGAGTACGGCGACAACATCTCTTATAAGCTCACGGCCGGGGAAGGCGACATCGACGCCGCCCTCGCGTCATCCGACCAACGGATCAAGCAGCGAATCGTCCACCAGAGGCTCGCGCCGGTCGCGATGGAGGGGCGCGGCGTACTCGCCCGGTATTACCCCGGCGAAAAAGAGCTGACCCTCTGGTCCTCCACGCAGATACCTCACCTGCTGAGAACTCAGCTTGCCATAATGCTCGGGATCCCCGAAAACAAGCTCCGCGTGATCACGCCCGAAGTGGGAGGCGGCTTCGGCTCCAAGCTGAACGTGTACGCCGAAGAAGCGATGCTCGGCTGGATCTCGATGCAGCTCGGAAAGCCCGTCAAGTGGATCGAATCGCGGCGCGAGAACATGCAGGCGACCATCCACGGGCGCGGGCAGGTCGGATACGTCGAGATCGGCTGTAAAGATGACGGCACCGTGACCGGGCTCAAATACGACGTGTTCGCGGACCTCGGCGCGTACCACCAGCTTCTCACCCCCGCCATCCCGACGCTTACGGGGCTGATGCTGTCCGGCTGCTACAAGATTCCGGCCATTCAGATCAACGTCACCGGGGTCTTCACCAACAAGATGTCTACCGACGCCTACCGAGGCGCGGGCCGCCCCGAGGCGACCTACGTGGTCGAGCGGGCGCTCGACCTCGTGGCCGCCGAGCTCGGCCTCGACCCGGTTGAGGTGCGGCGGCGGAACTTTCCCGCGCCCGAGGAATTCCCGTTCAAGACCGCGACCGGCCTCTTCTACGACAGCGGAGAGTATGAAGGCGCGCTTAGAAAAGCGCTCGACATGGCTGGCTATGACCAGCTCCGCAAAGAACAAAAGCAGGCGCGCGAAGAAGGAAAGATCATCGGCATCGGGGTCTCCACTTATGTGGAGATCTGCGCGCTCGGCCCTTCTCAGGCGATGCCCGCGGGCGGATGGGAGAGCGCGACCGTCAGGATCGAGCCCACGGGGAAGGTGACCGTGCTCACGGGCGCATCGCCTCACGGACAGGGACAGGAGACCTCCTTCGCGCAGATAGTCGCGGACCAGCTCGGCGTCGCGCTCGAAGACGTGACGGTGATCCACGGCGACACGTCCATCGTGCAGTACGGCATCGGCACCTTCGGCAGCCGCGCGACGGCGGTCGGCGGGACGGCGGTCCACTTTGCCGTCGAAAAGCTGAAGGAGAAGGCCGGGAAGATAGCGGCCCACCTGCTGAAGTCGGATGTCTCGAGCGTAACTTTCAATGAAGGCCGCTTCTCCAAACAGGCCGCCAGAGCCGCCGCGGCCGGAGAGGTGCCCGAGCCCGTCGTCCCCGCGGGCCAGGCCCCGGCCGGGGCATTGCCGGAGCCCGACACGGGGGGCAATCACGTCTCTCTGCAAGACATCGCGCTCGCCGCGCACATCGCCCGAGACCTGCCCGAAGATATGGAGCCGGGACTTTCGGCGACCTACTTCTTCGAGCCGAAAAACTTCACCTTCCCGTTCGGCACGCACATCGCCGTGGTCGAGATAGACCGCGACACCGGAGACTTGAAGTTCCTCCGTTATGTCGCGGTCGACGATTGCGGCAGGGTCATCAATCCCATGCTCGTGGAAGGGCAGATTCACGGAGGCATCGTGCAGGCCATGGGACAGGCGCTCTATGAGGAAGTCGTCTACGACGAGCAGGGCCAGATGGTGACCGGCACCCTGATGGATTACGCCCTGCCGAGGGCTTCGACCACGCCCTGGCTTGAGCTCGATCGCACGGAGACGCCCACGCCCGTCAACCCGCTCGGGGTGAAAGGAGTGGGCGAGGCCGGGACCATAGGCGCGACGCCCGCCGTCGTCGGCGCGGTCGTCGACGCCCTCTCTCCTTTTGGAGTGCGCCACCTCGACATGCCGATCAGGCCGGAAGCCATCTGGCGGATTGTGAATCGACAGAACTGACCGGAAGCGGAGGCAGGGGCGCGCCGCCTGCCTCTCTGTATCCGTTAAGAAGAGGAGCGGAAATGATTCCAGCACAATTCGATTACGTCGTTGCTTCCACTCTCGAAGAAGCGGTCTCGCTTCTTGCGCAACATCCCGATGAAGCCAAGATCCTCGCGGGCGGGCACAGCCTCATTCCCGCCATGAAGCTGCGGCTCGCCATGCCTCAAATCCTTGTCGATATCGGCCGCATAAAAGACCTCTCCTACATACGCGAGGAGGGCGGGCAGATCCGCATCGGCGCGATGACGACTCATTACCAGCTCCAGTCTTCGGACCGCCTGCGCGAGATTTGCCCTCTACTGCCGGAGACGGCGGAGCAGATCGGCGACGTTCAGGTCCGCAATAAAGGGACCATCGGGGGCAGCCTCGCCCACTCGGACCCGGCGGCCGACTGGCCCGCCGCGATACTCGCGCTCGACGCGGAGATCGTGGCCGTCGGCGCAAACGGCGAGCGGTCGATCAAAGCGTCGGACTTCTTCGTCGATCTCCTCACCACGCAGCTCGAGCCGGGAGAGATCCTGCGCGAAATCCGGATCACCCCCTCTGGCGGCCGGAACGGGCAGGCATACGTAAAGGTGCTGCACCCGGCTTCCGGGTTCGCGGTCGTCGGCGTGGCCGTCGATCTCTCTCTCGATCAGGCCGGAACCTGCCGGACGGCCCGCGTGGCGATCACGGGAGTCGCCTCGAAGGCCTACCGCGCCGCCGGAGTCGAGCAGGGACTCGCGGGCCGCGAGATCGACGCGCAGGCGATAAGCTCGGCAGCCGAAAAGGCCGCCGACGGCGTCGAAGCCAACGGCGACCTTTACGCTTCGGCCGATTACCGCCGCCACCTGGCTCGCATTCACACGAAGAGAGCCATAGAGGCCGCGCTCGCGAAGGCGTGACACCTGAAAACCGCTTATGAAGATTGAAGGCACACACGAGATACGCGCCAGCCGAGAGCGACTCTTTCAGGTCCTGACCGACCCCGAAGTGCTGAAGCGGTGCATACCCGGGTGCGAGCGCCTGGAGGAGACGGGAGATCACGCCTACGCGGTCGCTCTGCGCGCGGGCGTCGGCTCGATCAAGGGCCTGTTTACGGGAAATGTGAAGCTCGAAGATATGCGCCCGCCCGGGCACTTTTTAATGTCCGTCGATGGAAAAGGGCAGCCCGGATTCTTGAAAGGGAAGGGCGAGATCGATCTGGAAGAGAAAGAAGGCGCGACCGCCGCGAGCGCCGTGAGCGTCGTAAGCGTCGTAAGCGTCGTGAGCTACAAGGGCGACGTTCAGGTCGGCGGCACCATCGCCGGGGTCGGGCAGCGAATGATCCAGGGCGCGGCAAGAATGATGGCCGCGCAGTTCTTCACCGCCATCGAAGCCGAGGCGCAATCGCGTCAGGACGACCCCCCGCCGAAGCACGGCTTTTTTCGAACAGCCCTGAGGTGGTTCTCGGGGTGGCTGGGTCGCCTGCTCGACCGTAAATCATAAATTCACCCGCTATTATCGAGGCCATTATCAGGTCAGGCGGCCAAGCTCGTAGAGATACTCGACGTACGACCGTGTCGCGCCGTCAATCCCCTGTACCCTGGGATTGGCCGACTCGATGACGTAGTACTCATCCGGCGCATGCGCGCCGCCGCCGTGGCCCATGCCGAAATGGCCCGCGGGCAGCCGCAACGGGTCGCCCGTGAAGACATAGCCGGGCCACGAGCCGGCCAGCCTCGGCATTATGATGGGATCGATCCCCGCCCGCCGATAGACCGCCGCCTGCGCCCGCACCAAAGCGGAGTCCCCGGCCGTGCTGGTGGGATCGTATCCGCCGGTCATATTTACCTCGATGTCACCGTAGCCGCGTTTCGCCAGATGCGCCTTGAGCGCGGCCAGAGCTTCGGCGGCAGTCATGTCCGGCACCAGCCGCAGGTCGAGCTTTGCCACCGCTTTGTGAGGAAGTATCGTCTTGCCTCCCGGCCCGGTGTAGCCGCCGACGAGACCTTCGATGTTGACCGTCGGCTGCGAGACCAGCATCTCCAGCGATTCGCGCCAACTCACGTCACGTATCCAGTGTTCCACGCCAAGCTGCTTCTTCGTGCCCTCTTCTTTGATACGGCCCGCGGCCACCGCGATCATCTTCTTTTCCGCGTCGGAGAGCGGGCGCGCCTTGTCGGCGAAATGCTCGATCGCGGGCGTGTTTCCGTCGGCCGAGACGAGCGTGTTCAGGGCCTGCACCAGATGCCATGCCGGACTATCCATCCGCGCCTTATTGCTTGAATGAGTGTCACGCTTCGGGCCGCGCCCCCATCGCTCGCCGCTCGAAACCAGCTCGAGCTCCACGATGCCTTTCGCGCCCAGGTTGATCGTAACTTCGCCGCCCGGGTCCTGCGAAGGAAAAGGCATGAACACGCCGTTGCAGCGCTTCAAAGCCGCCATCACTTCAGGCCGTTGCACCACCTGCGTAAAATGCGGCGAGCCGATCTCTTCCTCGCCTTCCGCGACAAAAACCAGGTTGACCGGGATCTTCTTCCCCGCGCCGCGAATCGCCTGGAGCGCGGCCAGGAAAGTGGCTTCCGGGCCTTTCTGATTCACAGCGCCTCGTCCGATGATCACCTTGCCGAGGCCCGGCTTCTCCACAAGCGCGGCCTCGAAGGGCGGCGACGACCACTCCGCGGGATCGGCCTGCTTTACGTCATACATAAAGTAAATGCCCACGGTGCGCGGAGCGCCCGCGTCAAGCACGGCGAAAATTCCCGGCTGTCCATCGGTCGGTACCTTCGTCACCTGGGCAAACCCGGCCTCGCGCAGCATTTGCATAGTCAAATCGCAGCCTTCCGCCATGCCGAGGTTTTCGGCGGCGATCGACGGCTGCCGGATCCAGTGCTGGAGGCGCCGTACCGTCTCATCATGCCGCTTTTCGATCTGTGCCCAGACCGGTTGCAGCTCGGAATCCTCAGCCAGGGTAATCCGGGGAATGGCGAAGGACGCGGCGCCAAGCGCGGTGGTTTTGACAAAGTCTCTCCGTTTCATGGAGGCAGAGCATAATGGAAACAAAGATTGACTGTCCAGTCTGATGGCCGGGTCCGAGGTCCGGTTTCGCCGTCTTTTCAATATCGGCAATTCAATACCGGCAATCGCCCGGTTCCGGCCCGGCGCCGCTGCTCAAGCCGGCAAAGTTGCGGCGCGCCCGCATAAGTCGCTACAATCCCACTTTGAGCAGATATTTCCCAAGGAGCTACCGCGTGGCCAATATAACTCGGAGGCGGTCGGTCGCCGTTAATGTTGGAGGAGTGCAGGTCGGAGGCGGCCACCCGATCGTCGTCCAGTCGATGACGAATACCGACACCGTCGATATAGAATCGACCGCTTTGCAGATAGAGCAGCTCGCGCGGGCAGGGTCGGAGCTTGTGCGCATCACGGTCAATACCCGGCAGGCCGCCGCCGCCGTGTCGCCCATCGTCGAGAAGCTCGGCGAGCGGGGCGTCTCCGTTCCCCTGGTCGGAGACTTTCACTATAACGGCCATATACTCCTGAAAGAGTACCGGGATTGCGCCCGCGCGCTCGCGAAATACCGCATCAATCCGGGCAACGTCGGCCCCGGCCAGCATCATGACAAGAACTTTCAATCGATGATCGAGGTCGCGGTCGAGAACGAAAAGCCCGTGCGGATTGGAGTCAACTGGGGCTCGCTCGACCAGGGTTTGCTCACGCGGTTGATGGACGAAAACGCCTCGCGCCCCGCGCCTAAGAATGCGACCGAGGTCATGCACGAAGCCATCGTGCTCAGCGCGCTCGAATCGGCCGAGCTGGCCGAAAAGTTCGGCCTGCCGCACGACCGGATAATCCTGAGCGCGAAGGTCTCGGGGGTACAGGACCTGATCGCGATCTACCGGGACCTCGCCGCGCGGTGTGATTACCCCCTGCACCTGGGCTTGACCGAAGCCGGAATGGGCAGCAAGGGCATCGTCGCTTCGACCGCGGCGCTTGCCGTCGCGTTGCAGGAAGGGATAGGCGATACGATTCGCGTCTCGCTCACTCCGAGGCCGGGAGGCGACCGGACCGAAGAGGTTATCGTCGCCCAGCAGATTCTTCAGACCATGGGCATCCGCAGCTTCTCTCCGCTCGTGACCGCCTGCCCCGGCTGCGGGCGCACGACGAGCACGCTCTTCCAGGAGATGGCCGAAGATATTCAGACTTACCTCCGAGAGCAGATGCCCGCCTGGAGAGAGAAGTACGCGGGCGTCGAAGAGTTGAAAGTCGCCGTGATGGGATGCATCGTAAACGGCCCGGGCGAATCCAAGCACGCCAACCTGGGCATCTCGCTTCCGGGCACGGGCGAAGATCCTCGCGCGCCCGTTTACGTGGACGGGCGAATGCTCGTCACTCTACAGGGAGCCTCGATCGTTCCCGACTTCATTCGCATACTCGACGAATACATCGAGTCTCACTACTCGGCCCGGGACGGCGCGGCCTTCGCTGTCTAAGCGGGACCGGCTCTATTGCCCGGACTCCTGAATTACTCCGGGACTCCTCAGATATGCCCTCCTAACGTCCGGCCCCCGCGGGTATGCGCCCGGGGTCGATCTGGAACAAACCCGATTTTTTGGTGTCTAAGAGGGCCATGCTCGAAATCAAAGACTTGAAAAAGACCTACCCTGGAGGAGTGCAGGCGCTCAAAGCCACCAACCTTGAGCTGCCCGTGGGGATGTTCGGCCTGCTCGGGCCGAACGGCGCGGGCAAGACCACCCTGATGAAGATACTGGCGACTCTGCTCGAACCCGATTCCGGCGAGGCCAATTTCAGGGGGATCGACTTGATCGACAAAAAACACGAGGCGCGAAGGATGCTCGGCTACCTGCCGCAGGAGTTCGGGCTTTACCCGAGCCTCACGGCAGAGCAGACGCTCAATTACTTCGCGAGGCTCAAAGGGGTGGCGGACGGCAAAGAGCGAAGGGCCTTGATCGACGCGCTCCTGGAGAGGGTCAACCTCTCCTCCGCGCGCGGGCAGCCGGTGGGAGAATTTTCGGGAGGCATGCGCCAGCGGCTTGGAGTGGCGCAGGCGCTCATCGGCCAGCCGGGGTTGATCATAGTCGACGAGCCGACGGCGGGCCTCGACCCGGAAGAGCGCGCGCGCTTTCACAACCTGCTTTCCGAGATAGTGGGCGAAGGCACGGTCGTCATACTCTCGACCCATATCGTCTCCGACGTCTCGAACCTTTGCGGCCGCATGGCGATAATCCGGCGGGGAGAGATCATTTCGGTATGCAGCCCGCGTGAAGCGGTGGCGAGCATCGCGGATGCGATCTGGGAGGCCACCTTGCCGCGCGAAGACGTCCCGGCCTTGAGATCGCGCTTCGCGGTGATCTCTACGCAGGCTTTCGAGGGCAGGCTGCGCGTCAAAGTAATCTCCAGGACCGGGCGTCCCGGCGAAGAATTCGGACTCACGCAGCCGACCCTGGAAGATTATTACTTCAGCCTGGTCACGCAGGCGGGAAGCGGGAATTGATATGCAGAGCATCGCTCGCGCGCCGTTCCGCGCGGTCTTTCTGGCCGAGATTCTCATCAATCTGAGGCGGGTCGCGCCTTACGCGATGATGGCCCTGTTCAGCGGCAATGCCTTGCTCTGGTGGGGGGCCGGACCGGCCACCTACAGGGGCTGGTCTACGAACAGCGAGCATTTCATCCTGAGTATGATGAGTGTCTTCTCCTTCATGACATGCCCGCTCTTTACGGCCGTGATAATGGGTGAGCCTGTTATCAGGGATTTCAAAGTAGGCATCGACCCGCTCATCTTTTCAAAGCCCGTCAGCCGGGCCGAGTACCTGTTAGGGAAGTTCTTCGGCAATTTTTTCGTGGTAGTCTGCTGCCAGGCCTGTTTCGCGCTCACACTATTCGGGCTACAGGGCGTGAGCGTCTCGGGGATGATCGTGGGCCCGGTGCAGGTCGCACCTTACTTCAAGCACTTCTTCTTTATAGTCGTCCTGTCGCACCTCTTCCTCGCCATACTCTACTTCACGGTCGGCAGCCTCACGCGCAACGTCAGGATCGTTTACGGGCTGGCGCTCTCTTTTTACCCGGTATACATCACCTGGCAGGTGGCGGTGCTGAAAAAAATGCCGGGCTGGCGAGTAATCCTCGACCCTATGGCATTCAACTGGGGCGACGCCATTACCCACGGGCACGACGCGGAATGGTTGAACCAGGCCACGCTCAGCTACACCGCCGACGTGATCGCGAATCGGGGACTGGTGGTACTGCTGTCTGCCGCCTGCTTCGCGTTCCTTTACGCCCGCTTCTCACGAGTCGAGCGCTCCAGGGATCGCGAAGCCAGAGGCCGAACTTCCATCTTCAACCTCACGCCGCAATCCGAGAGGCTCTATGAAGAGGTGGGAATGGCCGGGCTCGTCGAGACCACCGAGTTCTGGCAGGCCCCCGCGGCTTCTGCCCCTCTTCCGATTGTCCGTACGGTCGGCACGGGCCTCCGGGAAAATTTCGCGCGGTTTCTGGCGGCGCTGGGCGTCGAGCTTCGCCTGTTGCGCGCCGAGCTGAGCCTCATCGTGGTCTTGCCCATCGCGATCTTTATGTGCGGGCTGGAGGTGGCGTATTTCGGAGGCGGGACCGGCCAGTCGTATTCCGCCGCGTACGCGAGCGTAACGGCGGAAGTCTCTCTGCTCTTCCTGCTCGGCATAGGGGTCTTTTACACAGGCGAATCCATGCACCGTGACCGCGAGCTGAGGATCGAGCCGCTGCTTTGGAGCGCGCCCGCGCGCAACTCCATACTGCTGCTTTCAAAATTCGCGGCCGTTTTCATGATTTTATTCTCGTTGATAACTCTTCTGACGTTGATATCGATGGCGGCTCAATTCTACAAGGGCCACGGCCCTGTCGAGCTTCTGCCTTACCTTACGATACACTCAGTAATCTCCGTCCCGAACATCATCTTTATGGTCGGCGCTTCTGTCTTCCTGAACGTCTTACTGCGCGATAAATATCTGACTTACGCCGTGAGCATCGCGACGGGCGTCGCGCTCTATTACCTGTTCACTCAGGGTCACAACAACTGGCTCTACAACTTCGT
The DNA here is from genome assembly GCA_035537555.1 of Blastocatellia bacterium. Lineage (GTDB taxonomy): Bacteria > Acidobacteriota > Blastocatellia > UBA7656 > UBA7656 > DATLMR01. The sequence continues at coordinate 1,899 of DATLMR010000296.1, read as the reverse complement.
GCTCTTCCGGCAATGGGCATACTCCGACCTGACGGGCGAGGGAAGCCATCAGGCGCGAATACTCGTGCAGAGAGTCTACTGCCTGGCCTTGACCGCTCTGTGCCTCGGGCTCGCGCATCTCCTTTTCGAGCGGCGGTCATCGAGAGGAGTCCTGGGCGAGGGGCTTTCGAGCGGCAGGGGTCTGGCAGCCCTGGCGGCGATCGCTTCGGCGGCCATCGCGGTTCTGACGGCCCTGATTCTGGCGCGGGCGAGCTGAACCGCCCGGCGTCGCGACATGAGAAGCTCCGAGCCGTTCCGCGAATTATCTATCTGAAACAACTATTTTCTCCCCCTCGTATCCCCGATGAATACCGGCACAAAGGAGAAGCTCTAATGCGAAACAAGGTAATCGCTTTGACTATCGGCATCATCGGTTTGAGCGTCTTGCTCGTCAACGTTCAGTGTCAGGTTCAGTCTAAGATGGATCACTCTTCGGCCTTGCAGTCACAGCAGGGGACGACGCAATCACAGTCGCGCCGGGTCAACGGCCAGGTGCTCACTTCGACCGAGATGCCCGCCTTGCGTCTCAAGTTCGATGACGCATTCAAATATATCGGGGGGCAGGACTTCATTCTCTACGACGTCGCGCGCGCCGAGCAGCATTTCTTCGTCGATACGGATAAGCAGGGAAAGATCAGGCGATTGTACTGGGTCCAGTTCGAGGGATACCTGCCCGACAATAGCCACACCTACCGCTACAAAGCCGACAAGTCGGTGAAGATCGGAGGGCTCGACTTTATAGCCGACGCCGCCCCGAGAAATACGAAGGGGGGGCTCGGACGCCCGGACTCCGATGCCAACCGCGGGCGCGCCTTCCTGGAGGCGAAGGGATACCGAATGGCGGGCGATGACATTCTCACCCAGAGGCTCGTTCACCTTGTCGATGAGGCGAAGCGGAATGAATTGATGATCATCTACATGGAAGACTTGAGCGGGATGGGATTGACCGCCGCCGATCTATATCCTAACGGCCGCGCCGCCTCTCGATGGGAAGAGATATCGAAAGGACTCCTCGAGCGCGCCCTCAAAGGGATCGAAATTCTCCCTCTATAATCGGGCAGGACTTGGAGGAAATCGGCCCCGTCGCCTTTCAACGCGCCGCCCTCCAGTCTCATAGGGTGCTTGACTGGCGACCCCACTGCTCGTCGCGTCGCTACTTGCTCGCGGCCTTGATTCGATTGATTACGAAGGCGATGAGCTGGCTCGCGCCGGGGGAGAGATCCTCGGCCTTCGCGACATCTTCGAGCGCGGGGATGGCTCGCGAATCCCCGAGCTGCCCGAGCGCGCCGGCCGCCCCGATCCGGATCGTGTTCGAGGGCTCGCGGAGCGCGGCGACCAGGACCTCGAGAGCGCGGTTGTCGCCCTTGCCCGTCTCGCCGATCAGTTGAAACGCGGCGACTCGCACGCCCTCGAAGTTGCCCGGCGCGGAGTATTCGAGCCCCGTATCGAGGGAGCGCTTATCCTTCAAGGCCATGAGCCCTTCGAGCGCGCCCTGCCGGATTATCCCCTGCCATGATTCCTGTTTCGCCCAGCGCATCAGCACGTCGAAGGCACGCGGCGCGCCGGACCTGCCGAGGCCGCGCAGGGCTTCGTAGACCGTGAAATAACTCTGATCCGAGCTCGCGGTCTCGATGAAGAGATCCGCGAGCTTCGCGTCCTTGAATTCGGCGAGCCCCTTGACCGCTTCCCGGCGGACTCGCGGCTCGGCGTCGCGCGCGGCTTCGATCAATGGAGCGCGGGCCGGCTCGGACCTCATCTCGGACAACGATTTGACCGCTTCGAGGCGCGCGCCCCAGAACTTGTCGCGGGCCGCGGCTTCTCCGAGTGCCTTCGTCACGTCGTCGCCGCGCCGGGACCGCA
>DATLMR010000295.1:0-5657 GCA_035537555.1 Blastocatellia bacterium | reverse complement strand
CCCTGCTGGGCGACGAGTTTCGCCTGGAGCTTTACGGTATTTGAAAAGCGCCGGGCGGGTCACTTCTCATTGAGCCGCGAGATCTCGTCCCTGCGGTCCAGGAGCGCGGCGAATTCCTGCTCGAGCTCAGCCAGTCGAGCTTCTCCTTCCAGGTCGCGCTTTCGGTTGCGCATCGCGGCGATTGCAAAGAGGCAGAGGCTCGCGAGGCCAAGCGCGCCGGCAAGCCAGTAGAGCTTGTCTCTCGTCACCCCGAAGGAGAACCAGAGGCCGTCATTTTTCGACGCGATATCGTAGGTCGCTCCGATCGCGAGGAGAAACAGAAAGGCTCCGCCGCCGAGGGCCGCCGCGGTCTTCGCCCTGTACGAGTCAAGCTCGTGCGCCGCATCGCCGATGCGAGAGCGCAGGTCGGACAAGCGATCCTCGATCAAACGAAGCTCTACGGGCTCGCGCTTCGATCCGGCCTTCGGCTTTCCCGGTTCTTCGGGGTCTATCTCTCGAGCTCCTGTTCGCAACATACACCTCTGAATGCGCCGGAGCGGCGGGCTTCGAACGCGGGCAGTCCGCATAAAGTCCGCCGCTTCTTGTCGAATACGACGATCGCTACTTGATAAAAGTGCCGGTGCGGGACCAGCGGGATTTGGTGAAGAAATCGGTCAGGAAATTCGAGCTGCCCTCGGCCTCCTGATCGCGGTCGATGGACCAGTAGACGAACATCGCGCGCCCGACAATGTTTCCGCGAGGCACGCTGCCCCAGTAGCGGCTGTCTTCGCTGTCGTCGCGATTATCCCCCATGGCGAAGTACTGGTCGCTGTCGTACTTGCCGTCGCCGTTCGCATCGTAGACTTTCTGCAGCGAGGAATTGTTCCTGATCTCGTCGGGGACCGGGTCGCCTTTCATCGGGACTCTGAAGGGCTGCTTGACCGCGTATCGGGCGCTGTCGTCTCTGTATACGGCCGCCGCGCTCCCTTCTTCCTCCTGATAGTAAACTATCCATGCGGCCCCGGGAGGGGCACCCGCGTCCCTCTCGGTCTGGAGCGGTTTTGACCCGCTGCCGATCTCATCCTGGACGTACACGCGGTGCTCCGGCAATTCCTGGCCGTCGATGAAGACGCGGTGGGTGGAGTTGTTGAATTCGATGGTCTCGCCGGGCAACCCGATGACCCGCTTCACGTAGTTGACTTCGGGCTTCTCGGGATATTTGAAGACGATGACATCGCCGCGCCTGATCGAGCGCGACGGAAATATCGGAAGGTCGAGGCCTTCGTGTGAGCCGAAGATGAATTTGTTTACGAGCAGGTGGTCCTGAATCAATATCGTATTCTTCATCGACCCGGTCGGCACCTTAACCGCCTGGACGATGAAGGTCATCCCGAACAAGGCCATGATCAGGGTGACGACGGCCGATTCGACGTATTCGCGGAAAGTGCCTTTTTTGAAAGTTGAATGGGCTTCGCGCTCCTCCCTGCTCGCCGTATCGGGCTCCCTGTCGACGACCCGCACCTTCTCAAGCCTCTCGGCCTCGGCGGCTTCAAACTGCGCTCTTCGCTCCTGTGCTCGCAAATCGAGATTCTCACTCATAAAATTATCTACCCCAATCCTTCAACTCTTTAACGCCGGATGACTGCAAAAATCTAGACGTCGACACCTACGCCGCGCGCCTCTTCTTCCTTCTCGGCGGCCGACTCCGCTTTCCCGTCAGACGCCCGTGCGGGCGCTTCGGCGCCGGGCTCCCGAATCTCTTCTTCACTCACGCGCGAGTTCGAGCCGGGCATCTCCTTGCCGGAGACGCTCTCGATCACCTCGGGCGAATTGAGGGCCGCGCGGGCGGCTTCCTGTTGAGCGACCTTGATCGTGCTGCCTTCTCCCGTGGCAAGGGTGCTTCCGGCTATGCGCGCCTCGACGCGAAAGGTGCGCCGGTGGTCCGGCCCGAGCGCTTCGACCACCACGTAGTCGGGGACCGGGCCGCCCGCCGCCTGAAGCCGTTCCTGCAGAGCGGACTTGTAGTCCGCGCCGATCATCGATTCGGGGTTGATCGACCTCACCCTGGCGCCCAGCTCGCGGCGCAGGAACTTCTGCGCGGCCGCGAGGCCTCCGTCGATATAGATCACGCCGATCAAAGCCTCGTAGGCATCGGCCAGAAGGGCTCGCTTCTGCCTGCCGCCCGTCTTCTCTTCTCCGCGATTGAGCAATATGTAGCGGCCAAGGTCTATCTCCTCGGCAAGCTCTACGAGGCTGGACTCGCTCACGAGGTAGGCTTTCATCTTCGACAGCTTGCCCTCGGACAGGCTCGGGAAGAGTTCAAGGAGCCAGGCGCTCACGACCAGCCCGAGCACGGAGTCGCCGAGGAATTCGAGGGCTTCGTTGTGCTGACAGTTCTGCCCCATGCGCTCGTTTGCGAAAGAGCGGTGGGTGAGCGCGCGGTCCAGAAGCGCGCGCGAGCGGAACGAGCGGCCGATCTTCTGCTCAAGTTCCGAAAGCATCTTTTCGCGTTCAATTGAGATCATAACGCGGCCGTCATTCACAATATAGCATACAAAGATACTCTCTGGTCAGCCGCCGAGCGCGGCAACTCCCGCTGTAAAAGATCGTAGAGGCAACGCGCCGCAGGCCCGGCTGCCAGACAGAACGAGCCAGCCCTCGTCGAGGGCTGGCTCGTCAAAATCGGTCGCCGCACCTGAGCGCTCAGGGCTTCGTCGAAGGGGAGCTGGTGCCGGTCGTGGAGGTCGCGGGTGTCGACGAGCGATACTGGTCGATCAGCTTCTGCAACCCGTCAGGCGATTCGGGATGGCGGTATTTGTAAAGATCCGTGATCACCTTCTCCACCTGATCGCGCACCTGGGTCTTGTTCGGCGACATCGCCACGAACCGGGCCCAGCAATCGATGACCATATCGGCGTGCTTGTTGGCCTCGTCAAGCGCGGCCTTGACTTCCGGCTTGGCGGGGTCCGCCGTGCGGTCGGCTTCAGGGAAGGCCTGGTACTTCTGCACGGCGCTTAAATACTTCTCCTGGTGCAGGCGGCCGCAGGCGAAGTAGTTAACCACGTTCGTGCCATCCAGGCTAGAAGCCTTCATGTAAAGCTGAAGCGCCTTGTCCGAGTCCTTCTTCTGCTCGGCGACTATCGCAAGGGTCTGGTAGAGGTAGGCGAGCTGAGCGTTCTGATTCCATTTCGATTTGTCCGCGAATACTCCCGGAACCTTGCCGCCTTCGATGAGCTTGATGGCCCGCTCGGTGAACTCGGCGGCTTCGCCCGCGTGCGCGTAGTTGGGCGGGTTGGTCGAAATCTCGTTGGTCCGAAGGTCGATCGCCAGCAGGTAGAGATAGTCGAGATTTTCGGGGTCTTTCTCAAGGGCTTGCCGTCCGATGGTGATCATCTCGGCCGTGTTCTTCGCTTTCCTTGCTTCGCTGAAGAGGTAGCCCTGAGTCTGGGGAAGCCACTTGTCTCGCAGGTAGCCCGCATACTGACCGTTAGGGAATTTTTCCAGATACTCTTTGGCAAGGGGAATGGCTTTGCTCAGGTCTTTCGCCGCATTGGCATCATACCAGGCTTTGTAAGCATCCGCCTCAGCCTGTTTCGGGTCCTGCGCGGCCGCCGCAGTCTGTTCCGTCTGCGCCGGGGCAAAAGGTACGTGCAGCGCCATCATCAGGGCGAGCGCTGCTACCATCATCACCGATCTTCTCATGAAAGAATACTCCTTCTAAATATAGTTCACATTGCGTGCCTGTATAGCCGATCTCTACCAAAGCCCGCCCGTCCGCGTATGTGTGATCTGAATTGTCGCAACTATATAGATGCAGCCGGAGCAGTCGAAGTTGCTGACCAGCAATCAAGAGAAAAGCTCCGTATGCATGGTGGCACGCAACATTTATGCTTGTCAAGCAATGGCCGTCCGCCGCTTCCCCATAGATCGATCCCGCCCCCTGCTTCAACGTGGTGATATTGCTTACCGCAACCTGCGGCGCGCGGATCGGGAGACGGGCAGGGAGCTACCTGGCGCGCTTCGAGCGCCAGTAGCCCGTTATACGCAGTAGCAAATTGTGCAGTTCGGGATCGCGCGCGGCCAGCTCGCGGTCGGTGTGCCGCGCGGTGACGCCCGCCGACGGGCGCTTTTGATTCGAGATGAAGGCTTCGTACCCCTGCGCGAAATATTCGAACTCGTTGGTGGCGGCGTAATAATCGAGTGCGCGCCCTTCGCGCACGGCCTTATCGTAGAGGGCGCGGACCAGCTTAACGTCCTCTTTGTCGAGGGCCGTCATATGCACCTGATGCGCGAACTCGTGAGCGATGGTGTGAAACCCGCCCCGCGCCGTCGTCTCTATGTACTCGATGCCCGAGACCGTTACCAGGCCTCCGACGCCGCGAATGCTCGCGTAGTTTCGCCCGTCGAAAGTCTTCTCCGCGGCCACGTCTCCGAGTCCGCGAACCTCGCTCACGCGCTCGTCGAACATAAGCAGGTAATGGCGCGCGCCGCTTTGCGCGAGCTTCGGCAGAAAGCGGGCGAGCGGCGCGACGGCGCGGTCGATTACGATCTGCTGGCGCCGGGTCAGAGACTTGTAGTTCGGAAAGATCTCCGCCGTCAGAGCGAAAGCGGGCGGGGCAGGCTGCCTGTAGAAGAGCGCGGAGAAGTCGGTCGCGCCGATCTGTATTCGCGCGCGCTCCTGCCTGCCCCAGTGCGCGTAGCTCAATTGCAGGTGCGCGAGCGCGCCCTCGGGATCGACCTCCAGGGCGAGCTTCGCGGCCGTGGCCGCGCGCTCGTAGTCGCCTTCTCTGAGCCATATATCGCCGAGCGCGATCAGGGCGAGATAGTAGCGCGGGTCGATGCTGAGCGCCGTTTCAAGCTCCGACACCGCTTCGGCAAGACGCCCCGAGTCCTTCAGCTCTTTCCCCCGCTCGTAGCGGAGTCGCGCGCTCTCGCTTATCTTCTGCCTGTATCCGATCTGCCCGTCGAGATACTGCGACAGCAGGCGGCGCACCCACGCGTTGGTCTTATCCATGCCGAGCGCGCGACCGGCGAGCGAGCGCACCTCGTCGGGCTTGCGCTCGGTCGCCTTGACGAAGGCGAGCGCGTGCAGGGCGTCCGTGTCGTAAGGGTCGAGCGCCAGGGCCCTCTCGGCGTACTCTTCGGCCTCCTGATTCCGGTTGCCTTCAAGCAGCACGCGCGCGAGCATCGAGCAGGCGCGCGCGCTCCCGGGATTGAGGGCGATCTGTTCGCGCAGTCTCTCCTCCGCGCTCTTGTAATCTCTCAGGAGAAGGTCCACCCCCGCCCGGCCGACCGTGGCGGCCGGGGATGCCGGATCGAGCCGGATGGCTTTGTCGAAGTAGACTCGCGCCCGCGCGGGGTCTTCGGCGTTGAGGTAGATCGAGCCGTACTCGGCGAGCAGCTCGGGCGAGGCGGAGTATTTAGGGGCCGCGCGTTCGAGCAGGCGGAGCGCCCCGGAGTAATCGAAGCGGGCTCTCGATATTCGCGCGAGGCCGAGCGCCGCGTCGAGGTTCGAAGGGTCGAGCGTCGCGGCTTCGCGGAAGGCCGCTTCCGCCGCCTCCAGCTTCCACCTCCGCCTGAGATCTTCGCCGCGCGCCAGGGCATCGCGGACGATCTTGGCGGAAGCCCGGGCCGAGGAGTCGTAGCTTCCGGCCAGGGTTTGCGCGGAGACGGTAGCG
>DATLMR010000294.1:0-5312 GCA_035537555.1 Blastocatellia bacterium | reverse complement strand
GGCACCGGCCGCGCCCGCGCGGGCGCGGCCGGTGCCCGCCTTTCAGGAGCAATTGAAGAGATCGGCCGTGATCTTTATGTCGTCTATGAACCAGCCTTGAAACCCGTCGTCAACTCCGGTCGCAAGGTCGAACCCTGCAAGGAACCTCAGCTTTACTCTCTGCCCCGCGAAGTCATCCAGATTGATCACCACCTGCGTGAAGACGCCCGGCGTTCCCCTTGAGGTCCAGGCCAGGCGATTTTCAAGAGGGTTGAGCGACGTGGCTGTCAGCATGCCGTCATATCCGCCTGCGATCGCGCGCGATCCGAGGTCCTGCCACGTTATGCCGTTATCGGTCGATATTTCCGCGACGCCTCCATCGAAACCCCTGTCGAAGTGGAAAATATGGAAGAAGGTGAGACGGACGTGACCGGCGTTGTCGGGTATCGCCACGCTCTTCTTCATTATCATGGAGGATAGCTGGTCGTCGTTATCGTCGAGGCCCTTGTCCACGGCGTGATAAGACTGGGTGCCGCTGTTACCCGTGCCGGTCGCGATGCTGAAACCGCTCTTCAGCTTCCACTTCACGCGCCGCGTGTCCAGGTCATCGAACAGGAGCGCCCTGGCCGTGTTCGCCGGGCTCGCCTTTCCTACTCGCACGCGCACGGGAAGGTTCACCTCTCCGAATTCCGTGTCGAGGCGCAGCCCGGCCACGAAAATGGAGCCGCAGCTCAAGTTCGCGGGAACACGCAGGGCGAACGGCGAGAGATTCGAGGAAGACCCGCCCGCGACAATAGAGGGGTAGGCGGCCTGCGCGCTCGCCGTGCCGTTCAAGATCAAGCTGGCCGTCACCGGCTGCGACGCTGCCGAAGGCGATACGTTCTTGAGCTGAACGGTTAACGAAACCTGTTCGCCGGGGACGACCGAGTTATCGGTTTGCGAATTCGAATGCTGCACGGAAACGTCCAGGGTAAGGCCGTCGGCCTCGGGCACGGCGAACACCGGGACCGGAGCCTCGCGCCCGTTCGTGACGACCAGGGCGAAGTCCTGATCGAGGTTTTCGCCATTGCCGGGCACGCCGTCTCCGGCGAGTAAAGTGGGGCGCACACGTATGATGAAAGCGCCCGTCTTACCCGGGGGCAGTCTGACGCCCTGCACGTTGTTCAAAATATCCTGGGATTTCCCGGCGATGGAATACGGCCCGGAAAAATTGTTCGCGTTATAGACCTCGCCGTTGACCACTATCTCGAGGTTGAGCTGATTCACAAGGGGCGCGTTAGTTACCGAATTGCCGGGCGCGTCGGTATATACCAGCATCGCGCGGAACTCTTTTGTCGGGTCCGATATCGTGCCTGTGATCTCGAAGGGCTGCCCTCCGCTTTGCGTGAACGTGCGAGACGGAGACTCGTCATAGACGATGCGATCCGTCGTTTCAAACATCCGCGATAAACTGAGCAGCCCCCACCCCTGTCGCGTGCCGGGCAGGTTGTCGTTTCCCAGCCGGCCGGTCATATAGGTGGCCGAGTTGAGCATTAAAGCCTTGACCAGGGCCGGGGACGGAGCCGACCCGTTCTTCGTCTTCAGCCACTGGTACACAAGGGCGCTGCCGCCCGCCACCACGGGCGCCGAGAAACTGGTGCCCGAGGACCACGTGTAGAGCGTCTGCCCGATCGGAAAATACTTGATGCAAAGATCTACCTCGTCGGCGGTCTTCCCGGCGTAAAAGCCGTCCTGCGAGGCCGCGCCGAAAATGTTTGTGCCGGGCGCGACCAGGTCGGGCTTTGCGCGGCCGTCCACCGTAGGCCCGAGCGACGAGAAGGAGACGACGTCGAGCGCGTTGTCGGTGAGAGTAGTCGGAACCTCGCACCCGTCGCTCGAATCGAAGTGGATCGGGGAAAAGTTTTCGCTCGCGCCGACCGTGATCACGTTCTTTGCGGTGCCCGGCATGCCGATCGACCCGGAGGGCAGCTCGTTCCCTTCATTGCCCGCTGAAAAGACCATCACCATGCTCTGATTGCCCGGCTCCGCCGGGTCCGCGTCGCGGACGAGAGAGTCATAGATCTCAGCTTGATCGTTATAGAAATTGCAGAATCCGAAGAAGGTGTCGCAGATTCCCCAGCTATTGCTCGATATCCTCGCGCCGCTGCGATAAGCGGACGACGCGACTTCGACGTAGGAAGGGTCCGAGAAGAGATTGTCATCTCCGAACAATTTCGAGACGCCTATCTTTACCATCGGGGCCATCCCGAGGCCGAACTGGTAGCCCCCGGCGTCTCTGAAACCCGGGCCTGAGCCCGTGTTGAGGCCGCCGATTATCGAGGCGCACAGCGTGCCGTGGCCGATTCCATCATGCAGAGGCAGCACGCCGGAATCGACCCCATGCTTGAAAAAATCCGACGTATAATCGAGCAGGTATGTGATGCGGGAACGGCCCTGGCCATCCTTGAAATCCGGATGTATGACCTCGGCCAGGTTGCTCCCTTTATCGAACCCGGTATCGCCGACATCGACCGCGAAATCGAAGGGCTGATCGAAGCCGTGCTCGCTCAGGAAGGTCAGATAGCCGGGGCTCGCAGGCATCCCTATAGATAGGCTGCTTGCGGTGTCGATGGAGAGAGGGCCGGCGACGATCTGGTTCGCGCGTTCGTCGTTCAGCTCGACCTTCGACCATCTCTCGATACCGACGACGTCCTGGAGCCTGGCGATATCCGCGAGTCTGAACGATTCGACCAGCACCACCGCGCGCAGCATGCCCGATGCCTCGTATGGCTCCGTCAAGACCTCTTTCGAGATAGCCTTTATAGCCTCCAACGACGCGCCCGATTCGGCGCCGGCGACCAGTTTGACCGACACGGGGATCTGCTCCACTGAGTCGAGCTTGAGCGAAGGATCGAGCTTGTAGGCGGGATGGTAGGGGCCGTCCCACTGGACGATTCCGCCAGTGGTTCTGAGCGCGCGGGCCGCGGCGATCTGTGAAGCCGAGCCCCAGATCAGGTAACTGTTGTTTGGAATGTAGGAGACTATCCTCGCCCCGGTTGCCTTCAGGGCGCGAACCGTCTCCGGGGCGGGCGGGCCGGAGAGTTGAACCAGATGAAGGGATCGGCCGCGCGCTTCGGCCGTGCGCAGTTCTTCATTTATTGCGGGCGCGGGCCCGGTCGTATCGATCTGTCCGCGCCTGAGCCTTATCAAATTGAGATCGTCTCGCAGGCGTGCTCCGGAGAGAGCGCGAGCCTCAAGAGAGGTGAGCGATTCGGTGCTGATTTCAAGCAGGGTGTATGACCCGTAATTCCTGATTCTCCGCGCCGCGCCGGAGTCGATCAGCTCGAGCTCAAGAGCCTTCTCTTCCGAAGGGACCACGATCTTGTGCGACTTCCCGGGACTTCGATACGAGAGCGGCTCTCGAAAGGGAGCCAGCGACGCTCGCTTCCTGCTCTCGTTCCTTTCTTTCAGGTGAACGGGGCCTTCAGGCCTCGAGCTCGAAAATATTGGATGGCCCGCGAGCGAGACCCCCATAAGCAGCGCCAGGAAAATCGTAACCCTGAGTGTAAAGCCTCTCATCAACATCTCCTTACAAATACAGCCCGACATCGAAGTGTAGATGGAATTCCGTCCGGGGGCCGCCTGACAGAGATCCGGATATTATTACGAGGCCCGATAACAGCCTCTAATAAGCACCCATCGTTAATGCTTTTATAATGGCGCAAATAACTTTAGCGTATCTCCGCTGGCTGTCAAGGTGCGAGCCATTCAATATTCGTCAACTTCGTAAACATGGAGCGGCTGAAGCAATGAGCCGGGGCCTGATTGACGAACATTAACGCACATTGACAAACAGGGCGACGGCCCATAGAATCGCCCCACGGTCAGGGGGAGCCCTGATTCAAAGAGGCGGAGACCCAAAATGCTTTCGAGACTCCAACATAACGCCGTCTTCAAGAGCCTTCTCTTGATCGCTCTGAGCGGCGCTTTCGCACTCGATGCTCGGGCGCAACAGAGGCCTCTGCTCACCGAGGACGTTGACATCATCAAGCCGGGCGTCGTGCGGATCGAGACGGGTTTTGAGTTTCTTCAAGATGTGAGTTTCCCCCTTTCGGGCCTGCGAGGAGATTTGACCAGGATCGCCGACACCCGCCTGAGCTTCGGCATGGCGCCCAATGTCGAGTTTCAGATCGAATGGTCGATCCATAACCTGCTTTCGGTCGACCGGAGGGGAGCTTCGGCGGTCCCGCTCAAGCTTGGAGCGAACTCGTCGGACACAAACGACGTGGGCGATGTAACCCTCTGGATGAAGATGAAGCTGCGCAACGAGGCCCGCAGGATGCCCGCGCTCGGGTTCCGTTTCGGAGTGCAGCTGCCGAACTCGAATCAAACGAAGGGCATCGGAACGAACACGACGAACTTCTTCGGAATGGTAACCGCCGGGAAGAAGCTCATGGATGACCGCCTGAACGTATTCGGGAATATCGGGATCGGCATACTCGAAGCGCCCGTCAACGAATTCACTCAGAACGACGTGCTGATGTACGGCCTCGCCGGAATCTACACGGTCTCCGACAGTGTAAACCTTGTAGGCGAAGTCAACGGGTTTCACTCCACTCGAAAGAGGACTCCGCTGGGGACCGAGGACTACTCGCAGATGCGCCTGGGGGCTCAAGTCCGCGCGCTGGGAGTGCGATGGAATGCCGCGGGCATCTTTGGCCTGTCGAACAGGGCGCCGAAGACCGGGCTCTCTATCGGGATCACCTACGACTGGGACGCGTTCACTCCAATCAAATAGGGTTCACTGCTCATCAGAGACTTCGATACCGCGGGCTTAACGACGCGCGCGACAGGTCCGCCCGGTATTAGCTGTGCGGATATATAACGACTCTGCGCAGCGGCTCCTGGCCCTTACTTTCGGATTGCAGCCCGCTGCGCTCGACGTAGAGGTGCTGCATGCGGCGAATGTGGTTTGGCTGGGGAGCCAGCTCGACGGGCCGGTTCTGCTCGACGGAATCTATTACGGCGTCTTCGACTTCCTGCATGGCGGCTTCCTCTCCAACGCCGTAGCCTCGCCCTCCAAGCAGGTCGCGCAGGAAGTTCTCCATCTGCGTCAATGTATTTGCGCGGACCACGTGGACTTCGACGTTGAGGCCGCGCGCCTCGCGAAGTTTCTGCGACTGGCGCTTCGCGTGCGACTTCAAAGTCAGCAGGATGTCGGCGTCATCGAGGTCGTTGGTGACGGAAGCCGAGACTCCCAGGTCTTCGATGGCGCGCTCCAATCTTTCACGGCTCAAGGCGTAAGGGAAGATGCGAAGGACTTTGCCCTTCTTCCCCTGAGGCTTCGCCTCCTG
>DATLMR010000293.1:0-4961 GCA_035537555.1 Blastocatellia bacterium | reverse complement strand
CGCTGCTCGACCATGGATTCGCGAGTAAGCTGGAGGTCCACGAGCCCGCTCTCTATTCCCGCCAGGGTCGAATCGTCGCCCCCGGCCTCCCTAACATTTTGATGCAGCCAGTAGTTATTGAAATAGCGGTTCGCATTCAGTCTTCCCTGATCGAGCCACATAGTGACTTCGTGCGCGGCGAACCCCCCGGCCTGTTGCGCGGTTGCAAGCACCGAAGGCAGCAGAGAATCCGCGCCGTCCCCTTTCTCGTTTCGAAGGGCGCGGACCATCAGCCCTTCGGTGGTCGTGACGATCAGCTTCCCGCCCGTGTAGGCGAAGCAGAACTGCTGGTTCAAGCGGCCGAGATCGGTCGTCACCTCCCGCACGTAGTAAGCCTTGCCGTCGGCCGAACGCTCCTGAAACTGCGGAGCCTGCCTGAACATCACGGTGGCGATGGCGCGCTCTCGCGGCGCTTCGGTCACGAAGACCATCTCAAGCGCGCCGATGTCGTAAATCGCCAGCGCCGAAATGCCTCCCGCGAGCTCAGCCAGGCGGTCTTCGCCGAGGCCGAACCCGAGCGCCTTTTCGAAGTCCTCTCTCCGCTGCTGAAGCTTCAGGTAAACACGCGAATTCGAAAAGGCCGAAAAGCTCCGGCTCTTGTAAAACCCGTCGCGCACGGGGGAGGCCAGCCACGTCTTCAACAGGGCCGAAAGGTCCCGCGCCTGAAGGTAAAGGAGCGCGCCGCGCGGGGTCGATCCCGCGAGCCTGAGCTGTTCGGCGACGGGCCTTGCCTGCTGCCCGTCCGATCGATGGCCCAGCGCGGCGAGCGCCACGGCCAGTAACAATACGAGTCTGCCTGTCTTCATGATTTAGCTCCGTTTTACCTGTCGCCCAGAACGCGCGCGGCGTAGAGAGAGTCGAGAGCGTTCGTCCGATTTATTCCGGGGAGCAACGCGTCCCTGAGCCTCTGCGCTCGCTCGGCCGCCATCACTTCGGCGATCTTCCGCTGAATCGCGGCTTTCTCTTCCGGCCTCGTCGCTTCGATGGCCCGCAACCTCTGAATGGCGATGGCGCGGTCATACTGCCCCAGACGGCCCGCCGATTCGGCGAGCGCCGCGAGCAGGCTGTCCTGAATGGCCCCCGAGTTCGCTTCGTTCAGCTCCGAAAGAGTCCGCAGCCCGTTCCCTCTCGCCTGATACGAATCAAGCGGAGGATCGAAAGCCACGTTGGGCGAATCGTCGCTTTCGCCCCGTGAAGAGTTGCCGATACGAGCCAGCGACCTCATAAGCGCGGACCGGCCGTCGTCGTCGCCTTCGATCAAACGGAGGGCCGCCAGCTCGCGCCCGCCCTTGCCGTAAAGCAGGATCAGCTGGGCGCGCGGTCCCGCCGCGCGGAACCGGATCGAGTCGGTCATCGTTCCGTTCGCGTCGAGGTAAACGGCCCGCTCAAAAAACCCGGAGGCGTCCGAATCGCGCCCCGCGCTCAAAGCCAGCAGCCCGAGCTTCATCCGCGCCACGGAGGCGAGCGGCCCCGAGGTGATCCTTCCGAGCATCTGCCGCGCCTCGTCGGGCCGCCCCGCCGCTTCGGCAACCGCCGCTGCCGCAAGCAGAGCCCCCGGGTTCTCAGCCCCCGCTTTCGGGCTGAATAACGCCAGGGCCGGAGCAGACAGCCCGCGGTCCGCTCGAACCATCTCTCCGACGACCTCCGATGCCTGAGCGCGAACCGTGTTCGGAGTCGCGCGCTCGCCGATCAGCTTCGCGATGAGGCTCAAGGCTTCGGAGTTTTTGCCCGCCGCCGACATCACGCGGGCCAGCTCCAGCCTGTTGGTCGAGTCCGACGGATTGGCCACGGCGATCTGCTCTCTGAACCCCGACGCCAGGTCGAACCGCTTGATCCTGGCGGAAGTCTCCGCCGCGAGCTTCAGCGCCGCCATGTTGTCGGTCGAGCGAGTGACCAGAAGGTTGATGAGCCTTACGGCTTCTTCGGTCCTGCCGCGCCGCGCTTCGAGCTCCGCCAGGCCCGCGATGCTGGCGTCGTTCGAATACCTGGAGCGAGCCGCCGCGCTGTAGGCGTCATAGAGCAGAGCGTCGGCGTCGGCCTCTCTCTTCTCCGACACGAGCAGCGCATAAGCCTTAAGGCACCGCTCGTTCAACGTGTCCGCGCCTTCTCCGTCGTGCGACTCCTGCGCGTGGCTCGAATCCGGCGGATTATCGAGGCCGCAGTAGCGCCTCAAGTCCGCCACGGCCTTCTGCGCGTCGCGCCCGCTCCTCAGCTCTATCAGAGCGGAGGCGAGAGGGAGCCAGTCGTATCGCTTGATAGCCTCGGACCCGCCCGACTCCTCTCCGTTCGTGCCCGCGGCGAGCGAAAGGTCGGAGAGTTCCTGCTTGATCGTCGCGGCGAGCAGGCGCGCTTCATCGAGCGCGTTCAGGCGGATCAGGTGATCCATGAAGCGCCGCCGCCACTCCGACAGGCCGCTCCCGGGATAGATGAACTCGCCCTGGACCGTGGTGCCGTTTTCGTATTCGGGCGAGCCCTGAAGGGCGTCCGCCAGCTCCGCGAGCCTCTGGTGCATGGCCCGGTAGACGGGAGTCAGGGCGGGCTCGGGAAGGAGGTTCTCTTCCACCAGCATGCGCGCTAAGGAGAGGTCCGACGGCAGCCTGCCGATCACCCTCTGAAAAAAGTCCGCGACTTCGCTCGCCAGTTTCGGATCGGCGCTCGCTCGCGCCGACAGCTCGCGCACGAGCGGCTTGAGCGCTTCAACGCGGTCGGACTGGCCCTCTCCCCTGGACGTGCGATTGACATAAGCGACCAGGAAGGCCTCCAGTTGAGGCAGGGCCTCTCTCAGGAACCCGCTGTCCGCCATCATCTTCAAGTAGCCTTCGGCCGAGGCGGCTGACGGGCGGCCCGATAGCAAGGTTGCCCACGCTTCGAGCGCCGCTTTGCGCTCGCCGCGAGCCAGGGCCACGGCCCCTCGCATCATCGAGACCTCCCGGGCTCCGGGCGCGAGCTCGGAGGCGAGGGCGACGTGGCTCGATGCCCGCGCCGTGTCCTTACGCTCGACGTAGTAGGCGGCAAGCTCCAGTTGAGCGCGAGCGCTCGCGGGGCGGCCCTCGATCTCGGCGGGCGTATAGTCGCGGCTCTCGCCTTCGCGCGAAGGCGAGAGGCCGAGCCAGTAGCCGTAATTTCGCGCCGCCACAAACCAGTCTTCCCCGACCAGCGCGCGCCGCGCGTCACCCGATTGCGCCAGCAGCTCGCCGATGGGCTTAATGAAGAGGGCTCGCTTGAACAGCACCTCCGTCTCCTGCGACGTGTCTTTCAAAAGCAGGCCGACTTCGGCGGAGCGGGAGGCGGCCCACGCGTCGGATTGTTTCGCGGCCGCGATCGCCGCCCGGGCCAGAACCTTCTCGTTTCTCGCGACCAGGAAATTGACGAGCTGGAGCTGGTGAGGATTGTAGGATGAAGCGAGCCTCGAAAGCTCGTCTCGCATGCCGCTTTCAAGGAGCAGGCGCAGGTACCGGTCCACCCAATCCGACGTGTCGAGCGTGAGGTCGCCGCTCGCGCTCGCGTAGGCGGTGCGAAGTGCCTCAAGCTCCCGCGCGCGGTCTCCGGCAAGCCTGTAGCGGGTCGCTATCTGGCTCTGGTAATCGAACCGCTCCTTGTGGGGGTCGCGGGCATACTCGGCCGTAAGCACCTGGGCGCCCCGGGCGAATGCCGCGTGGCCGTCGTAGAATTCGAGCGCGGCCCGAAGCTCGTTGTAGAACCGCGAATCGTCCGGGCCGGTTCGCGCCTTGAATGCCGCCTCCATCAATTGCGTGTGAATCTGCTCTTCGACCTCGACGAGGTTCGCCCCGTGCGCTATGCCGAGGAACCTTATCAGCTCGTCACGGTCGTTGTAGGTGATCAATCGCCCGATCCCGGCGCGCAGGGCCGAGACCAGCGCGGAGACTTCGGCGGTCGTCGCGTGCTCGGTCACGCCCCGCCCGAAGTCCGTACGCAACGACGTGTCGAGAGTCTCCACGATAGACCTCGCCTTATATCCGTCCGTCTCCTGTGAGTTGTCGGCTATGGCCTTGAACTTCGCGCGCAGGCGGTCGAGTTTTTGATAGGCCGGGCCGACCGGCTCCGAGCGAACCAGAGCCCTCACGTACGCGGGGATGTAGTGATAGCCCGCCGATTCTTCCTTGAGCGCGGCCGGCAGCTGCGCGTAGGCGGCCTCGTAAATCCGGACGGCCTCGGCGTGGAGCCCCCAGTCGGAGAGCATCATCGCCGTCTTCAACTGGTCCTGCACGTTCGAATTCTTCTTGGCCGCCAGGGCCTCGCGGGCCGTCTGAACCGCCTCGTCCCGCTTGCCCTGCTGGATCTGCAGGCGCGCGACCTCGATCAGCCATTCCGGGTCACGCCCGGCAAGCGTCCATCCTTCGCGCAGGATGGCGATGGCTTCGTCGAATCTCCTCTGTCGCGCGAGAGTCGAGGCGAGCGCGTATCTCAAGTCCGAGCGCTGCGGCTCGTTCGCGGTCGCGAGGCGGTACTGCTCCGACGCGCCCGCGAGATTTCCCCCGCGCTCGTATATTCGCCCGAGCACGAGCTGCCAGCGGTAGTTCTTGTTAGACTCTCTCGACAGCTTCTCGTAGTAGGCGAGCAGGCGGTCCGACATATTGTGCCGCTCGGCGTAATCGATCGCCCCCGCAAGCCTGTCCTGCTCTTCGGGGAACGCGTTGATTATCTCGATGTGCTGGTCGACGGCTTCCTGAAACTTGCCCAGCGTGTCGAGCGTGCGGATCATTCCGAGCCGAAGCTCGGCCGTCCGCGCCTTCGCTTCATCCCCGGGCAGGCCCGACTCGCGAACGTCTTTGAACGCGGACTGGTAGAGCGCGGCAAGCTCCGGCAGCTTGTTCCTCGCGCCGAGCGTGCGCGCAAGCTCGCCGAAGACCTCCGTGTCCATGCGGTTATCGTTGAAATAGGCTGCCAGAGTCGATTCCGCG